>NZ_JBICXG010000002.1:0-520806 GCF_043200175.1 Streptomyces sp. NPDC048462 | reverse complement strand
GCCCCGCCCCCCCGCGCGGTGGGCGCGGGCGGGCCGCGGGGCGCGGGGGCGGGGGCGGGCCGGGCCGCCGGGGGGGGGGGGGGGGGGGGGCCCCCCCCCCCCCCCCCCCCGGCGCCAGGACGCGGCGGTGGCCGGATATGCACTCTTTCGTCCGCGGTCGAGTGCCCTCACCATGCGACCAGGGGCGATACGGAGCCGTGGTGGTGGGGGAGCTGCGATGGTCGAGCCGTTGTACATACCGGTCATGCCGGCCCGGCGGGGCGCTGTGACCGCCTATGTCGGCTTGAGCCCCGCGACCCGAGAACTGATCGCGCCACTGTGGACGCTACCGCCGCGCACCGGCCCCGGGCGCACGCGGGGTGTCTCGACGCCACCGGAGCGCGAGGCCGACGGGCGCGCACTGAACGACTGGCTCACGCCCCGTGTCGACCGGCTCATCGAGGCGATGGACGGCAGCCGCGGGTGGGTGGACGCTGCGCACGTGGAGGCAGAACTGAACGGCTCAGCGATCGCGCTGGGGCGGTTGGCCACCCGAAGCGCCATGGTCCTGGTCACCGGTCCCGAGCGTGACCGGGCCCTACAGCGGTACGCGGCGGACCTCGCGTTCCTCAGCGGGCGGGGGCTCGCCATACGGGTAGGCGTCGACGAGCCGCCCGACGAGCTCTCTTCCGCGGAGCTGCTGGGCCTTGTCGACCGGCTGTGCCTGCCCCCGTCCCAACTCGATCTCCTCCTCGACGCGGGCGAGGTGCACGATGTGGCCGAGGCCGGAAAGCGTTCCGTGATCGCCCTGGACCTCCTGGGGTCGCTCCTGCCGTGGCGCACGGTCGCCCTCACCGCAGGGGCGTTTCCCCGCGCAGCCGGGACGACCGGGACAGCGGCCGCGGCCGGACCGGAGCGGCACGACTGGGCCCTGCGCGACTGGATCCGCAGGGCCCGTCCGGAGCAGGCGCCCGTGTACGGGGACTACTCCGTGGAACATGCTCTCTCGGCGAACCTCGCCGACGACCGCTTCGGCCGGTACGGTCCGCCGTGGGGACTGCTGCGCTACACCGGTCCCGGACACTTCCTCGTCGCCAGGGTTCCCACACGGGGCAGCCACCACGCGGACCGGGTGAGGGCCATGGCCCGTCGGATCGTGGCGGACGGCGCCTTCCGTCGCTCGGGTCCGGGCCGAAGTGCGGCGGAGGACTGGTGGGAAGCGTGTGCGATGAGCGGCACCGGCGGCTCGGGCAACCCGGAGACCTGGATCAAGGTGGGGCACATCCAGCACCTCACCTACGTCGCACAGTGCTTGTCGGGCCACGGCGAGACCGCCGGAACGTGACAGCAGGCCCGGGGGTCCCGGACACGCCTCCGCCCCCGGCGCCGTACGGCACCAGGGGCGGAGGCGTACCGGTGCTGTCAGCGCAGCTGCTCGTACGCCGGCAGGGTCAGGAAGTCCGCGTAGTCCTGGTCCAGGGAGACCTGGAGGAGGAGGTCGTGGGCCTGCTGCCACTTGCCGGCGGTGAAGGTCTCGTCGCCGATCTCGGCGCGGATCGCGGCCAGTTCCTCGGCGGCGACCTTGCGGGCCAGCTCCGCCGTGGCGTGCTCGCCGTTCTCGAAGACCACGTCCGCGTTGATCCACTGCCAGATCTGCGAGCGCGAGATCTCGGCGGTGGCCGCGTCCTCCATCAGGTTGAAGATGGAGACCGCGCCCATGCCGCGCAGCCAGGCCTCGATGTAGCGGATGCCGACCGCGACGGCGTTGCGCAGGCCGTCGTAGGTGGGCTTGGCGTGCAGGGTGTCGATGGCGATCAGGTCGCCGGGGGCCACCGAGACGTCCTCGCGCAGGCGTTCCTTCTGGTTCGGCTTCTCGCCGAGCACCGCGTCGAAGGAGGCCATCGCGATCGGGACCAGGTCGGGGTGGGCGACCCAGGAGCCGTCGAAGCCGTCGCCGGCCTCGCGGTCCTTGTCGGCCTTGACCTTCTCGAAGGCGACCTTGTTGACCTCGGCGTCACGGCGCGACGGAATGAAAGCCGCCATGCCGCCGATCGCGTGGGCGCCGCGCTTGTGGCAGGTGCGGACGAGGAGTTCGGTGTAGGCCCGCATGAACGGGGCGGTCATCGTCACCGCGTTGCGGTCCGGCAGGACGAACTTGGCGCCGCCGTCACGGAAGTTCTTGACGATGGAGAAGAGGTAGTCCCAGCGGCCCGCGTTCAGCCCGGAGGCGTGGTCGCGGAGCTCGTAGAGGATCTCCTCCATCTCGTAGGCGGCGGTGATCGTCTCGATCAGGACCGTCGCGCGGACGGTGCCCTGCGGGATGCCGAGCTCGTCCTGGGCGAAGACGAAGATGTCGTTCCAGAGGCGGGCCTCCAGGTGCGACTCCGTCTTCGGCAGGTAGAAGTACGGGCCCTTGCCGAGGTCGATGAGGCGCTGGGCGTTGTGGAAGAAGTAGAGGCCGAAGTCGACCAGCGCGCCGGGCACCGGGGTGCCGTCGAGCTGGAGGTGGCGCTCCTCCAGGTGCCAGCCGCGCGGGCGGGTGACGACGGTCGCGAGCTCGTCGGCGGGCTTCAGGGCGTACGACTTGCCGGACTTCGGGTCCGTGAAGTCGATCGCGCGGTTGTAGGCGTCGATCAGGTTGAGCTGGCCGAGGACGACGTTCTCCCACGTGGGGGCGGACGCGTCCTCGAAGTCGGCGAGCCAGACCTTGGCGCCCGAGTTCAGGGCGTTGATGGTCATCTTGCGGTCGGTGGGACCGGTGATCTCCACCCGGCGGTCGTTCAGCGCGGCCGGGGCCGGCGCGACCTTCCAGGAGTCGTCCGCACGGATCGCCGCGGTCTCCGGCAGGAAGTCCAGCGTGGAGGTGCGGGCGATCTCGGCGCGGCGCTCACCGCGGCGGGCGAGGAGCTCGTCACGGCGCGGGGTGAACCGGCGGTGCAGCTCGGCCACGAACGCGAGGGCCGCGGGGGTGAGGACCTCGTCCTGCCGGGGCAGGGGCTCGGCATCGACGATGGCCAGCGAGGACGGCGCTGGTGCGGACATGAGCTGTCACTCCTTCAGCGGGCGGTGCGGACGGCGTCTCACGGCCGCCGGGTCGCCTGAAATGGCACGGCGTGCCATGGCTCCGGGATACGGCCGTGGCCGCCGTCTGGGGTGCAGAGGGCTTCTGACCAGTGGATAGTAGTTTCCTCATGGTGGAAGTTCAATGGTTTGTTGATGTCGAGATTCTCCGGGTCGACAGAAGTGCCCCTCGCATGGCGCAGCGTGCCAGCGCGTTCACTCAAGGTGGAACAGATCCTCCGCCGTGTCGATGTCGTACGCCTGAGCCACATCGGAACACTCGACGAGCGTGATCGCATCGCGGTGCGCCCGCAGATAGGCGCGCGCCCCCTGATCGCCCACCGCCCCCGCCGCGATGTCTGCCCACAGACCGGCCCCGAACAACACGGGATGGCCGCGTTCACCCTCGTACGAGGCGGCTGCCAGGCTGGTGCGGGAGCGGTAGGCCGACCGCACCCGCGCCACCGCCCCGGCGCCGATGCCGGGCTGGTCTACCAGCAGTACGACGACCGCGTCGGCTTCCGTGCCGGCCAGCGCGCCGAGGCCGGCCCGCAGCGAGGAGCCCATGCCCTCGGTCCACTCGGGGTTGACGGTCACAGTGCAGCCGGACAGCTCCGCCCTGGCCCGCACCTCGTCGGCCGCCGCGCCGAGCACCACGTGGACCGGGCCGCAGCCGCCGTCGCGCAGGGTGCGTACCGCGTGGTCGACGAGGAGGCCGCCGCGGTGTTCCAGCAGCGCCTTCGGGCGGCCGCCCAGCCGACGGCCGCCGCCCGCTGCGAGGAGCAGTCCGGCGACGGTGGGGTTTGTAGCCGGGTTGACGATCGGGTTGACGGAGGGGGAGGAGTGGTGCGGATTGCTTGTCATGCGGCCTGGATACCTCACAAGCCGGGCTCCCGCACAGACGGACCGTTTCTGCAACCGCCTGTGATCGCGCGGGACACACCGGGTTCCGTCCTCGGAGTGGCGCCCGGTACCTTTCATGGCGTTAACTTGCCCGCACTCCCGGACACTTGACCAAGGTCCGGGTCCTGGTCGAAACACCGGCACAAAGATGTGCGAGGGGGAGTGCTTTGTTGAAAAGCGTGGGGCAGGCGCGGGTGACCAGCAGCAACGAGGACCCGAGGGTGACGGAGCTGCGTACGGCCGTCTCCCGGCTCCGGCGGGAGCTGGCCGGACATCCGGCGGAGTTCCCGGACCGCGCGACCGCCGAGGACGAACTGGCGGCGCTGGACGCGATGGCGATCAGCGGCGCGCCCGAGATTCCCCGGCTGCGCCGCTCGCTGCTGCTGATCGCGGGGGCGATCGGCTCGGTCAGCGCGCTGGCGTCGGCGCTCAGGGACGTACGGGTCGCCGTGGACCTCTTCGGAGAGCCGCCGCGCCGCTGAAGCGGAGCAGACGGGGCCGCGGAGCAGACGGGGCGGTGGCGGTTCAGCGGCGGATGAGCCTGCGGGCCGTCGCCGCCGCGACCGCCGCCGTACGTGAGTCGACGCCCAGCTTGGCGTAGATGTGCACCAGATGGGACTTCACCGTCGCCTGGCTCAGGAACAGCTTCTTGCTGATCCGCAGGTTCGACAGCCCCTCACCCACCAGCTGCAGGACCTCCAGCTCGCGCTTGGTGAGGGCCTCCGCCGGGGTCCTCATCCGGTCCATCAGCCGGTGCGCGACGGCGGGGGCGAGCGCGGACCGGCCTGCCGCCGCCGTGCGGACCGCGGCGGCCAGTTCCTCGGGCGGCGCGTCCTTCAGCAGGTAGCCGGCGGCGCCCGCCTCGACCGCGGCGAGGATGTCGGCGTCCGTGTCGTAGGTGGTCAGGATCAGCACCCGGGGCGCGTCCGGCACCGAGGTGATCGCGGCGGTGGCCTCCGAGCCGTGCAGCCCCGGGCCGAACTGCAGGTCCATCAGGACGACGTCGAACCCGCCGGTCGCGGCCAGGGCGACGGCCTGCTCGGCGGTGGCGGCCTCGGCGGCGACGTGGAAGTCCGGCTCGGTGTCCAGGACGGCCCGCAGCCCCGCCCGGACCACCGGGTGGTCATCGGCGAGCAGCAGCCTGATCGGTGTGCCCGGCGTGATGGGCGTCGTCATGCGGAGTCCTGTCCGTTCGGGCCGACGGGGAGCGGCAGGGTGAGGGCGACGGCCGTGCCCTGGCCGGGCGCCGACTCGACGCTCAGCGTGCCGCCCAGGGAACGGGCCCGCGAGCGCATGGCGGGCAGCCCGAAGCCACCCGTTTCGCTGCCGCCGGGGGCGGCGGCCGGGGAGTCCGGCGAGAAGCCTCGGCCGTCGTCGACCACGTCCAGCGACACCGAGGTGCCCATGAAGCTCAGCGTGATCTCCGCCCGTCGCGCCTCGGCGTGCCGCACGGTGTTGGCCAGCGCCGACTGCGCGGTACGCAACAGCGCCACCTCGTACGGCGTGGGCAGCTCCACCGGGGTGCCGCTGACGGCGAACTGCACGGTGAGAGCGGCGTCCGTACTGCGGGCCGAGAGCCGTTCCAGGGCGGCCGCCAGCGAACCGTTCTCCAGGTCGGGCGGGGTCAATGCGCGGACGAAGCGGCGGGCCTCGGCGAGGTTGTCCTGGGCGGCCTCGCGGGCCTGGCGGACGTGGGAGGTGGCGGGTGCGTCCGGCTCCAGGGTGCGTTCGGCGGCGCGCAGGAGGAGCTGAATGCTGGACAGGCCCTGCGCGAGCGTGTCGTGGATCTCCCGCGCCAGCCGTTCGCGTTCGGCGAGGGTGCCGGCCGTGCGTTCGGCCGCCGCCAGCTCCGCCCGGGTCGAGACGAGTTCCTCGATGAGTTCGCGGCGCCGCTCGCTCTCCCGGAACAGCGCGTCGTACCCGAGCACCGTCGCGACGGCCACCGCGGCGCCGAGCACCGGGCCGATGAAGGTGCCGGGCGTGACCGTCTGCCCGTGCACCAGGAAACTGGTGATCGCGGCGGCCGCGGTCACCGCGACGGCCGGCAGCCCCCAGCGCATCGGCAGCAGGTGCAGTTGGAGGAAGTACAGCGGGAACGCCACCCACAGCCCGTCCGGCGACAGCGCCAGCAGCACCAGCCAGAGCGCCCCGAGCACCCCGAGCCAGCACGCCCCCGCCGGGGTTCCCGGCTGCACGACGGGGGCGAGCGCACCCGCCGCGTACGCCCCGGCCAGTACGCAGGACACCACGACGACGGCGGTGGCGTGCGGATCCCCGGCGCTCACGGCCTTCACCGCCGCCAGGGCCAGCAGCCCCAGCAGCAGGGCGTGCAGACACAGCCGCAGCGCGGCGGCGACCGGCGGATGAACACGTGTTTCCATGATTCGTCCAGCGTAGGCGGGCGCCGCCGGGGGCCGGTCAATCGAAAGGTTGATGTCGGGCCCAGCCGGCGGGCGATGTTTCCAGGGCCGCGCGGACCGACGCTGGAGTCATGTTCGTCGCATGGAGAGATCTTCGGTTCGCCAAGGGCCGGTTCGCGCTCATGGGCACGGTCGTGGTGCTGATCACGCTGCTCGTGGGTCTGCTGTCCGGCCTCACGGCCGGACTGGCCCGGGAGAACACCTCGGCCGTCACGGGCCTGAGCGCCGACCACCTGGCGTTCGCCGCCCCGCCCGACGGCCGGTCGGTGTCGTTCACCGATTCCACCGTCGAGGAGCGTGCCTGGCGGAGCTGGGCCGGGCGGCCCGGCGTCGAGAACGCGCAGCCGCTCGGCATCCGCACGGTCAACGCCGCCTCGGTGGCGGGGGAGCGCACCGCGGCCGTCTCGGCGTTCGGCGTCGAGCCGGACAGCGGCCTGGCCCCCTCCGGCACCCAGGTGGCACCGGGCCAGGTGGTGCTCTCCGCCCGGGCGGCCGAGGACCTCTCCGCAGGGGCCGGCGACCGGCTGCGGCTCGGCGGCGCGGAGGTCACCGTCGAGGCGGTCGCGGGCGACGCCTCGTACAGCCATACGCCGGTCGTGTGGACCGCGCTGGCCGACTGGCAGCGGCTCGGCGCCGACGGCGCGGGCGGCGGGGTCCACGCCACCGTGATCGCTCTGACCACCACCGACGGCGCCGATCTGGCGGCGGGCGACCGCGCGGCCGCAACCAGCACGCTCACCCTGGACGGCTCCCTCACCGCCATCGGCTCCTACCAGGCCGAGAACGGCTCGCTCCAGCTGATGCGCGGCTTCCTCTTCGCCATCTCCGCCCTGGTCATCGGCGCCTTCTTCACCGTCTGGACGATCCAGCGCAGCGGCGACGTCGCCGTCCTCAAGGCACTCGGTGCCTCCACGCCCTATCTGCTCCGGGACGCGCTCGGACAGGCCGTGGTGATGCTCGCCATCGGTACGGGGACCGGCACCGCCCTCGCCTCGGGCATCGGCGCCCTGGTCAGCGGCGGGGCCGTGCCCTTCGTCCTGGAGGCGTCGACCGTCCTCGTCCCGGCGGCCGTGATGATCGCCCTCGGCGCCGTCGGGGCGGCCCTGTCCATCCGGCGGATCACCGCCGTCGACCCGCTCACCGCACTCGGGAGTGCCCGATGACCCTCACGCTCACCGATGTCACGCTCACCTACCCGGACGGCGACGCGCGGCTCACCGCTCTGGACCGGGTGGGACTCGACGTGCCCGCCGGCACCCTCACCGCGGTTGTCGGCCCCTCCGGCTCGGGCAAGTCGAGCCTGCTGGCCGTGGCCGCCACCCTGGTCACCCCGGACGAGGGCGCCGTCGTCGTCGCCGGGACGGACACCGCGGGGCTCGGCCGCGCGGACAAGGCGGCGCTGCGCCGCGAGCGGATCGGCATCGTCTTCCAGCAGCCGAACCTGCTGCCGTCGCTGACCGCGGCCGAACAGCTCCAGGTCATCGCCCATCTCTCGGGCGGTGCGCCCCGGACCGCCCGGACCCGGGCGCTGGAACTGCTCGACGCGGTCGGTCTGGCCGACGAGGCCGGCCGCAGGCCGCACCAGCTCTCCGGCGGCCAGCGCCAGCGGATCAACATCGCGCGGGCGCTGATGAACGACCCGGCGGTCCTGCTCGTCGACGAACCGACCAGCGCACTTGACCACGAACGGGGTGCGGCCGTGCTCGATCTCCTCGTCACGCTGACCCGGCAGCGGTCCACCGCGACTGTCATGGTCACCCACGACCGGACGCACCTGGACCGGATGGACACGACGGTCACCATGCGGGACGGCCGGCTGACCACCCCGGCCACGGCCCCGGCCCCGCTCTGAGGACACCAACGACGCGGCGGGGGGGGGGGGGGGGGGGGGGGGGGGGGGGGGGGGGCGCGGGCGCGGGGGGGGTGGGCGGCGGGCGGGCCCGCCGCCCCCGCCCGCCCCCGCCCCCCAGCCCCCCCCCCCCGCCCCCCGCGCCCCCCCCCCCCCCCCCCCCGCCCCGCGCGCCCCCCCCCCCCCCCCCCCCCCCCCCCCCCCCCCCCCCGCGTCGTTCGTGCGAGCCGTCTCAGCCGGACGTCCCGCTGCTGGCCAGCGCCTCGGAGAGTTCCTTGGCCGCCTGCTGGAGGATCGGCACGATCCGCTCGGTGGCCGCCTCGGTCACCCGGCCCGCCGGGCCGGAGATCGAGAGGGCGGCCGAGGTCGGCGAGTTGGGCACCGACACCGCGAGGCAGCGGACCCCTATCTCCTGCTCGTTGTCGTCCACCGCGTAGCCCGCCCGGCGCACCTGCTCCAGCGCGTCCAGGAAGCCTTCCGGGGTGGTGATCGTCTTCTCGGTCGCGGCCGGCATCCCGGTGCGCGCGAGCAGCGCCCGCACCTCGTCCGGCGGGGTGTGCGCGAGCAGCGCCTTGCCGACGCCGGTGGAGTGCGGCAGCACCCGGCGGCCCACCTCGGTGAACATGCGCATCGAGTGCTTGGACGGCACCTGCGCCACGTACACGATCTCGTCGCCGTCGAGCAGCGCCATGTTCGCGGTTTCGCCGGTCTCCTCGACCAGCCGCGCGAGATACGGGCGGGCCCAGGTGCCGAGCAGCCGTGCGGCGGACTCCCCGAGCCGGATCAGGCGCGGGCCGAGCGCGTAGCGCCGGTTGGGCTGCTGGCGCACGTATCCGCAGACCACGAGTGTGCGCATCAGCCGGTGAATGGTGGGCAGCGGCAGACCGCTGCTCGCGGAGAGCTCACTCAGCCCGACCTCGCCCCCCGCATCGGCCATCCGCTCCAGCAGATCGAAGGCGCGCTCAAGGGACTGCACACCCCCGCTGGGTCCGGCGGGCTTGGAGTCGGATGTGCTGGCGTGGGACGGCGGCACGTCAACGGTCCTTTCGAAGCGGAAGAGCAAGGCAGCAGCCTATCGGGCACTTCCCGATCGGCCCACTGTTCCGGGGCGGCGTCCTGGCCGGTCAGGGCCCGTTTGTCCGGGTGTCCACCGGCAGCCGGGCGGTTCCGCGACACCGCGTCCGGCTTATTCTACGTTCCGCTCTCCGAAATTAGTCTTTTACTTTGTGGAAATCTCCAGTCGACATCCCGAGTGGTCCGCTGAGCGGCCGACGCGGAAAATGGGGTCTTGACGGGCCGCTTTCGCGAGTGAAGACTCCTTCAACAGTTCGTTGAATTTTTTGAAGTGGGGAGCACGTGTGTCCTGTACGGACGTGAAGCTGGTACTGCGCTCGACGCGCGTCGTCACCCCCGGGGGGACACGGCCCGCGACGGTCGCCGTCACCGGCGGGAAGATCGACGCCGTCCTGGCGTACGACGCGCAGGTGCCCGAGGGCACCCGGCTGGAGGACTTCGGCGACGACGTCCTGCTGCCCGGCCTGGTGGACACCCATGTCCATGTGAACGACCCCGGCCGCACCGAGTGGGAGGGCTTCTACACGGCCACCCGTGCCGCCGCGGCCGGCGGGATCACCACGCTGCTCGACATGCCGCTCAACTCCCTCCCGCCGACCACCACCGTCGACCACCTGCGCGTCAAGCAGCGCGTCGCGGCCCCCAAGGCGCACATCGACACCGGCTTCTGGGGCGGTGCGATCCCGTCCAACGTGAAGGACCTGCGGCCCCTGTACGAGGCCGGCGTCTTCGGCTTCAAGTGCTTCCTGTCGCCCTCCGGCGTCGAGGAGTTCCCCGAGCTGGATCAGGAGCAGCTGGCCCGGTCGATGGCGGAGATCGCCGGCTTCGGCGGGCTCCTGATCGTGCACGCCGAGGACCCGCACCACCTGGCGGCCGCGCCCCAGCGGAGCGGCCCCGCCTACGCGGACTTCCTCGCCTCCCGGCCGCGCGACGCCGAGAACACCGCGATCGAGGGGCTGATCGCACACGCCAAGCGGCTCAACGCCCGCGTCCACGTGCTGCACTTGTCCTCCAGCGACGCGCTGCCGCTGATCGCCGCGGCCAAGCGCGAGGGCGTACGCGTCACGGTCGAGTCCTGCCCGCACTTCCTCACCCTCACCGCCGAGGAGGTCCCGGACGGCGCCACCGAGTTCAAGTGCTGCCCGCCCATCCGTGAGGCGGCCAACCAGGACGCGCTGTGGGAGGGGCTCGCGGACGGCACCATCGACTGCATCGTGTCCGACCACTCGCCCTGCACCACCGACCTCAAGACGCCGGACTTCGCCTCCGCGTGGGGCGGGATCTCCTCCCTCCAGCTCGGCCTGCCCGCCATCTGGACCGAGGCCCGCAGGCGCGGCCACTCGCTCGACGACGTGGCCCGCTGGATGTCGGCGGCCCCCGCCGAACTGGCCGGGCTGCGCGACAAGGGCGCGATCGAGGCCGGCCGGGACGCCGACTTCGCCGTCCTCGCCCCCGACGCCACCTTCACCGTCGACCCGGCCGGGCTGTTCCACCGCAACCAGGTCACCGCGTACGCCGGCCGGACCCTGCACGGTGTCGTCAGGTCAACCTGGCTGCGCGGCGTACGGATCGCGTCGGACGGCGTCCTGACCGAGCCCACCGGCCGCCTCCTCGAGAGGGACCGCTGAACACGGCCGCGACGGGGCGCACCTGACCGGCGGCGCGAACCGGGTCCGGCACGGGGGCGCCGGCCCGGGGACCGCCGCCGGAGACTGTCCGTATTCGGGCGATACGGTGGTGACGCGTGACCCTGCCGGGTTGCCGCGCCCCCCAGCCAGTCCCCAGCAGGAGCCGTCATGATCTTCATCGCCGTCAGGTTCACCGTCCGCAGCGCCGAGCGCGACCAGTGGCTCCCCGCCGTCGAGGACTTCACCCTCGCCACCCGCAACGAGCCGGGCAACGTGTTCTTCGACTGGTCGTACAGCGTGGAGAACCCGGACCAGTTCGTGCTGCTGGAGGCGTTCGCGTCCGCCGAGGCCGGCGCGGCCCACGTGCGGTCCGAGCACTTCGCCGCGGCCATGGACCGGATGGCGGAGCTGGTTGCCGAGACGCCCGAGATCATCAACGTCGAGGTGCCGGGCGAGGGCTGGTCCCGGATGGCGGAGCTCCAGCCCCGCACGAGCTGAACCGGGGCCGGGAGGCCGGACCGCCCGCCGAGGCCGGACCGCCCGCCCGCCTGGCTCGCCCGCCAGGCCCGGCCGCTCAGAACTCCTCGTGCGTCGAGGGGTCCCCGCCGAACCGCTGTCGCGGTCCGGCCGTGATGCGCTCCAGCTCATGCGCCGTCAGCTCGAAGCCGAAGAGGTCCAGGTTCTCGCGCTGGCGCCCCGGGTCGGCGGACTTCGGGATCGGGACGGCACCGAGCTGGAGGTGCCAGCGCAGCAGCGCCTGCCCCGGCGTCACACCGTGCGCCCGCGCGACGGCGACGAGATCGGGGTCGGCCAGCAGATCGCGGCCCCGCCCCAGTGGGCTCCAGCTCTCCGTGAGGATGCCCTTGGCGGCGTGCACGGCCCGCAGCTCCTCCTGCGGCAGCCGCGGATGCATCTCGATCTGGTTGACGGCGGGGACCACACCCGTCTCCTGTTCCAGCCGGTCCAGGTGTTCCGCGGTGAAGTTGGACACTCCGATGGACCGCACCAGCCCCTCCTCGCGGAGCCGGATCATCGCCTTCCAGGTGTCCACGTACAGATCGACACGGGGCAGCGGCCAGTGGATCAGATAGAGGTCCACGTAGGAGAGGCCGAGGTTGTGCCGGGACTCCTCGAACGAGGCCAGCGTCTTCTCGTACCCCTGGTGGCGGCCCGGCACCTTGGTGGTGACGAAGATGTCCTCCCGGGGCACGTCACTGCGGGCGATGCCGCGTCCGGTGCCGGTCTCGTTGCCGTAGTTCAGCGCGGTGTCGACGAGCCGGTAGCCGAGGCCCAGGGCCCCGGCCACGGCCTGCTCGGCCGCGGCGTCGTCCAGTGGCCAGGTGCCGAGCCCGACCGCGGGGACGGTTCGGCCGTCGTTCAGGTGGTGCGCCGGGGTCCCGGGCATGGTCTTTCCTCTCGCCGGACAGCTGGGTGCCCGGCCAGGTTAGGTCGGCGCCGGCCACCCGCGACTGTCCGGCTCACCCCTCCCGGCCGGCCTCGCGGTGCAGCTGGGCGATGACCTCGTCCACCCGGCTCCGCCCGTAGCCGCGGCGGACGAGCTCGAAGGCCGCCACGCCGGTCGGCGGGGTGCCGCCGCGGAGCCCGGTGATGTAGGCGTCGACCTGGTCGCGGTCGTAGCCGCGCCGGGCGATGTCGAAGCCGAACTCCTCGTGCAGCGGACGTTCGTACTCCTCGCGTGACCCGCGTGACCCGAACATGCGTGCCTCCTCCGGGTGGATGGCGAATGGGTGGACGGACAGGAATCGTCCGCCCACCCTGCCACGGAAGTCAGGCGGCGTGACCACCGTCCACCACGACCTCGGTCCCGGTGATGTAGGCGGCCTCGTCACCCGCCAGGTAGGCGATGAGCGAGGCCACCTCGTCGGCCGTGCCGAACCGGTCCAGCGCCGTCGCGGCCCGCTGTCCGGCGGCGAACGGGCCGTCGGCCGGGTTCAGATCGGTGTCCACCGGTCCGGGCTGGACCAGGTTGACGGTGATCCCGCGCGGGCCGAGCTCACGGGCGAGCGGCTTGGTGAGTCCCGACAGCGCCGACTTGCTCATCGCGTAGAGCGTGCCGCCCGGTCCGCCCGCGAACCGGCTCAGCGCCGTACCGAGGGTGATGATGCGGCCGCCTCGCTCCATCGTTGCGGCCGCCGCCCGGCAGGCCAGGAAGACGGCCCGCACGTTGACGGCGAGCACCTGGTCGACATCGGCGGTGGTGAGGGTGTCGATGGGGCCGAGGACACCGATGCCCGCGTTGTTGACCAGGATGTCGAGCCGGCCGAACGTCTCCACCGTCCGGCGCACCGCCGCCGGAACGGCCTCCGGGTCGGCCGAGTCCGCCCGCAGGGCGACCGCGCGGCGGCCGCACGCCTCGATCTTCCGGACGGTCTCCTGGGCGGCCGCCTCGTTCCTGGCGTAGGTCAGCGCAACATCGGCGCCGTCCTGGGCGAGCCGCAGAGCGGTCGCGGCCCCGATGCCCCGGCTGCCGCCGGTGACGAGCGCGACGCGGTTCGAGCCGGTGCCGAGGGTGGTGTCGCTGGTGCTGTTCATCAGGGTTCCTGTCCGTTGCCGGTGGTGGTGTCGCCGGTTGGCTGACAAGGACAAGGAAAGTTCTTCTGCGGCCCGGAGACCGGCGGGAAACGGACGCCCACTCCGCTTCGATGTTCCGGCCGGCCGATGAGTTGCGGCCCGCACGGGGGTCGGAACAGATGGAAGCGGAACCCGGCCATTGCCGAGTTGCGGTCATTCCCGAGTTCCAGAAGGAGCAGGACCATGGCGAAGCTGACCCTCATCACCTTCCTGACGCTCGACGGCGTCATGCAGGCCCCAGGCGCACCCGAGGAGGACCCGAGCGACGGATTCGAGTACGGCGGCTGGCAGGCCCCGGTCATCGACCGGGACTCGTCGCAGTTCGTCGGGGAGATGTTCGACCGCTCGGCGGCCTTCCTGCTGGGCAGGCGGACCTACGACATCTTCGCCGGGTACTGGCCGGGCATCACCGACCCCGGCAACCCGGTCGCCTCCCGGCTCAACCGGTATCCCAAGTACGTCGTCTCGACCACCCTGGAGGAGGCCGGCTGGGAGAACACCACCGTGATCTCCACCGATGTCGCCGCGGAGGTCGCCCGGGTCAAGGAGCGTACGCAAGGGGGCGAGGTGCAGATCTACGGCAGTGGCGTGCTCGCCCGGTCCCTGATGGCGCACGGCCTGATCGACGAGTACAACCTGCTGGTCCATCCCGTCGTGCTGGGCGCCGGCAAGCGGCTGTTCACGGATGGCGGGCTGCCGACGGCCTTCGAGCTGACCGGCTCCCGCATGACCCCCAACGGCATCGCGATCAACACCTACCGGCCCACCGGCCGGGCCGAGTTCGGGCCCATCCCCGACGGCACCTGAACGGGTGTCAAGTGAACGGCCGCCGCGTCGAGGGCGTAGGTGAACGGCCGCCACGCCAACGGCCCGGGTGGTCAGCCGCCGTGCGGCGGGGCCCAGTCCGGCGAACGGCCGAGCGCCGACAGCACGAGCGCGAAGGTGCCCGCCCCGCCGGCCTCCACCTGATCGCCCGCGGGCAGCGCGGGCCGGAAGGCCGCACCCGGCCGTTCGCGCGACTCGCCGCCGGGCACGCGCAGGGCGATGGGCAGCGCGGCCTCGACGACGTCCGCGGGCAAGACGGTCCGCATCCCGAGCGAGGCCGCCGCGTCCCAGGAGTGCACGACGTAGTCGATGAAGTGGAACCCGATCGCGGCCGGCGCGGCGAACGTCGCGGCGGCGTCGATCTCCGGAAGCGCGAACCGCCGCTCCAGCACGCCAGGTTCGGCGAACGCCTCCAGCACCGCGTCGGCCGCCTCGCGATACCGGGCGGCCGGATCGTCCCCGTACGAGCGGGTCCGCCAGGTGTCCGTGCCGGCCCCCCGGCCTCGCGCGGCGGCGGCGAACCCGAGGTGCTGGGCGCCCATGTGCTCGACGAGGCGGCGCAGCGTCCAGTCGGAGCAGGGGGAGGGCCGGTCCCAGTCGCCGGGGCCCGCGCTCCGCACGATGCGTACGGATTCCAGTACGGCGGCCCGGTCGAGCTGCACGATGTCCACGGTCGGGGTTCCTTCCATCGGGTGTTCGGGCGGGTTCGGGGTGGCGGGGAGTCAGGCCGACGGCGTCGGCCACGGCGCCGATCCGGTGACCAGCGGCCAGGCGGATTCACGGAGGGCGGCGGGGGAGGTGTACGGGGCCGTCCAGGTCGCGGAACGCAGGGTGCCGCGGTCGCGGTGGGCGCGGACGATGCGCCGGTGGTCGGGGCGGGCGACGAAGCCCATCAGGTGTTCGTGGGCGGTCCAGACGGTGATGGAACCGGAACGGTTCATCCGGGGGCCCACGTCCACCCACAGCCACATGCCGACCGCGCCCGGGGTCGCCGGCCAGGTGCGGCGCAGCCGCATGCCCGCGGTCCCGACGGACAGCGTGCTCCAGGGGCGGTGCGTGACGAACTCGGTGACGCCGACGACCACTTCGGTCCCTGGTTCCACGGTCGGGGCGGCGGGGCCGCCCTGCCAGTGCGTGCTCCAGAGGGTGTGCGGCACGGGCGGTCCTTCCCTGCGTGGTTCGGCCGGACCGCCGCGGAGCTCCGCGGCGGATGACTGTGACCATACAGTTGAACGAACGATCGTGCTATTAGTTTTGGCCGGACCGCCCCGGACGGTTTCTTGGTGCGATGGTGCGTGCCCGCGCTACCCGGTGCCGGGCAGCGACGACGCCTCCGTCGCCACCGCCCGCAGCCGCCCCAGGATCGCGCGCGCCGCCCGCGCATAGCCCTCGGGGCTGCCCCGGAGCACCGAGTCGCCGTTGGCCAGCTCCAGGAACGCGATGATCTCGAAGGCGAGCTGGGGGACGTCGCAGTCCTCCCGGATCTCGCCCAGCACCCGCGCCTCCTCGATCCGGCGCTCCACGAAGGCAACCCAGCCGGCCTGCGCGGCCACGACCGCGTCGTGCACCGGGCCCTCGCGCGCGTCGAACTCCGCGATGGCCGCGTAGAAGAAGCAGCCCCCCGGGAACACCCGCTGCTCCGAGTACGCGATCCAGCGCTCGTACAGCTCCCGGACCCGTCCCAGCCCGGCCGGAACGGCCCGCACCGGCTGCACGACGTGCTCGTCGTACACCGCGGCGGCGGCTCGCACGGTGGCCAGCTGGAGCTCCTCCTTGGAGCCGAAGAGGGCGAACACGCCGCTCTTGCTCAGCCGGAGCTCGGTGGCGAGCCGGCCGAGCGAGAGGCCTTCGAGGCCCTCCACCGAGGCGACCGCGGCCGCGTGCGCGAGGACCAGCTGCCGGGTGCGGTTGCCCCGTTCGACCCTTCCGTCCTGGCGTGCTCCCGCCATCTGGCGACTCCGTGCTCGGTGGCTGCGGGGCGGCCGGTATCCGACCGCCCCGGGGCTCGCCATTGTAGGAGGGCGGCCGGTACGGTGATCGCTCCGCGTGCGAGCCAGTGAGGTCTCCGCATCCTGCCTGTGCAGAACCAGGAGAATCCGGGTGTCCTCGATCGCCGTACCCGCCCTCGCCCCGCCGCGCCGGGCGTGGCTCACCGATCTGCCCGTCCTGCTGGTCGCGGTGGTCTGGGGCTCCAGCTACCTGGCCGCCAAGGGCATCACCACGGCGCACACCGTCATCGCCGTCCTCGTCCTCAGATTCGCCGTGGTGCTCCCCGTCCTGGTGGCCGTCGGCCGGCGCAGGCTCTCGGCGCTGACCGCCGCGCAGTGGCGGGGCGCGGGGCTGCTGGGCCTGGTGCTCAGCGGGATCTTCCTGGTGGAGACGTACGGCATCGTGCACACCTCGGCGACCAACGCCGGACTCATCATCAGCCTCACCATGGTCTTCACCCCGCTCGCCGAGGCCGCGGTGACCCGCGTCCGGCCACCCGGCACCTTCCTCGCCGCCGCCGCGCTCTCCGTGGCCGGTGTGGTGCTGCTGAGCCAGGGCGGCGGATTCACCAGCCCGTCGGCGGGCGATCTGCTGATGCTCGTCGCCGCCCTGGCCCGTACCCTCCACGTGCTGCTCATGGCACGCATCAAGTCCGTCCGGTCGGCGGACTCGCTGTCGCTGACCACCATCCAGCTCGGCAGCGCGGTCGCCGTCTTCGCGCTGCTGGCCGCCGTCCCCGGCACCGGCGATTCGCCGTGGTCGGTGGCCGCCGGATTCGGCGTCCGCGAGTGGGGCGGGCTGCTCTTCCTGTCGGTCTTCTGCACGCTCTTCGCGTTCTTCGTGCAGATGTGGTCCGTACGCCGCACCTCGCCGTCCCGGGTCAGCCTGCTGCTCGGTACGGAACCGCTCTGGGCCGCGGCCGTCGGCATCGCGATCGGCGGCGAACGCCTCGGCGTCCTCGGAGCGGTGGGCGCGGTCCTGGTGCTCGCGGGTACGGCCTGGGGGCGGCGCGGCACGGCCCCGGCTACTCCTTGACCGAGTCCGACGCGATCATGACGGCTGTCCCCGTCACCGCCAGCACGATGCTGACGAACAACGAGTAGTCACCGACGAACGGCAGCCGCTGCACCAGGCCGAAGAAGTGGAACCAGCCGAACCACTCGTGGAGCAGCCCGGCGGCACCCTGGGCGAAGAGCAGGAAGCCGACCGTCTCGCAGAGTTTCTTCATGGGAGCGAGCCTGACGGGCCGGGCGCCCTCGACGCATCGGCCAGTGGTCCGGGCCGCTCGGCCGAAAGTCTTCCCTTCCGCGACTTTGGTCGCCTCCCGGCCCCGAACCGCCGGAAGCCGTCTTTCCACTGCGTAGCTTTGCCGACATGACGCGTACGGAGTACCCCTGGCTGCTGCCCTCGGCGATGGCCGACCCCGAGCTGCCCGGAGACCGGGACGGCCGCTCCCGCCGTACCGTGCGCGACTGGATCGTCGACATCACGGCGTTCGTCTGCGCGGCGGGCATCGGACTGGCGACCGTCGCCACGATCGAGGCGGATCCCACCACACCCGAGGGCGTCGTCTTCGCGGACTCGCTGATCGGCGCCGCGGCCTGCTGCTCGCTGTGGCTCCGGCGGCGGTGGCCGGTCGGCCTCGCGGTGGCGCTGACGGTGCTGTCCACCGTGGAGCCCGTCGCGGCCGGAGCGCTGCTGGTGGCCCTGTTCAGCGTGGCCGTGCACCGGCCGTTCCGCCCCGTCGCCTTCGTCGGCGCCGGGGCCCTGGCCGTCGCCCCGATCCAGCCCTATGTGCGTCCGGACCCGGGCACCTCGTTCATGGCGTCCACGATCATCGGCGTGCTGTTGGTCCTGCTGGTGCTCAGCTGGGGCATGGTCGTACGGTCCAGGCGCCAGCTGGTCGTCACCCTGCGCGAACGCGCCCGGCGCGCCGAGACCGAGGCCGCACTGCGCGCCGAACAGGCCCAGCGGCTGGCCCGCGAGGACATCGCCCGCGAGATGCACGACGTCCTCGCCCACCGGCTGACCCTGCTCAGCGTCCATGCCGGAGCCCTGGAATTCCGTCCCGACGCGCCCCCGGCCGAGGTGGCCCGTGCCGCCGGGGTCATCCGGGACAGCGCGCACGAGGCGCTCCAGGACCTCCGCGAGATCATCGGCGTGCTGCGCAGCCCCCGGGACAGCGAGGGCGACCGGCCGCAGCCCACCCTCGCCACGCTCGACGCGCTGGTCGCCGAATCCCGCCTGGCCGGCATGAAGGTCGCCCTCGACAACCACCTGGCCGACCCGGCCGCGGCGCCCGCCGCCACCGGCCGCACCGTCTACCGCATCGCCCAGGAGGGCCTGACCAACGCCCGCAAGCACGCACCCGGCACCTTGGTCACCGTCAGGGTCAGCGGCGGCCCGGGGCAGGGCATCACCGTCGAGGTGCGCAACCCTGCCCCCAACGAGCCCTTCGAGCAGGTGCCCGGGTCCGGGCAGGGCCTCATCGGCCTGACCGAACGGGCCACCCTCGCCGGCGGCCGCCTCGACCACGGACCGGAACCGGGCGGTGGGTTCGGGGTCCGGGCTTGGCTACCGTGGCCGTCATGACCAACCCGACTCCCGCCTCCGCCGGCCGGCCCGTGCGACTCCTCATCGTCGACGACGACCCGCTCGTACGGGCCGGGCTCACCCTGATGCTCGGCGGCGCCGACGACATCGACATCGTGGGGGAGGGGGCCGACGGCAGCGAGGCACCCGGACTCGTCGAACGGCTGCGGCCGGACGTCGTCCTGATGGACATCCGGATGCCGGTCATGGACGGGCTGACCGCCACCGAGGTGCTGCGCGGCCGCCCCGACGCACCCGAGATCATCGTCCTGACCACGTTCCACGCCGACGAACAGGTGCTGCGCGCGATCCGTGCCGGAGCGGCCGGCTTCGTACTCAAGGACACTCCGCCCGGACAGATCGTCGACTCCGTGCGCCGGGTCGCGGCCGGTGACCCGGTCCTGTCGCCCGCGGTCACCCGGCAGCTCATGGCCCGGGCCGCCGGCCCCGGCCGGGAGGAGAGGGCCGGCCGCGCGCAGGGGGCCCGCCGGCGGCTCGAACTGCTCGCCGAACGCGAACGCGAGGTGGCCATCGCCGTCGGGCACGGCCGTTCCAACGCGGAGATCGCCGCGGCGCTCTACCTGAGCGTGGCCACCGTGAAGACCCAGGTGTCTCGGATTCTGGCCAAGTTCGACTTCAACAACCGTGTCCAGATCGCCCTGATGGTCCACGATGCGGGTCTGTTGGACGACGGTGACGGGCCCGGCCTGTCCTGATCTCTCCGTCCGGTGCGGGCCCGGCGGCATACGCTGAACCGGCCGGTCCTCGCGGCCGGACCGATCAGACCGGGAGGGTGGGCCGATGTCCGAAGTCGATGCGGATCTGCGCGGGGGCGCGGACTTCACCGCGAATCCGTACCCGTACTACGAGAAGATGCGCGTCGCGGGTCCGGTGCACTGCGTCCGGACCGACGAGTTCGACCGGGTGTGGCTGGTCGTCGGGTACGACGAGGGGCGTTCCGTCCTGGCCGACCAGCGGTTCGGCAAGGACTGGCGGACGCTGCCCGGGCAGACGGGTGCGGGCGACCCGATCAACGCCAACATGCTGGAGATGGACGCACCCGACCACACACGGCTGCGCAAGCTGGTCGCGCGGGAGTTCACCCCCCGCCGGATCGAGGCGCTGCGGCCCCGCGTCCGGCAGATCACCGACGCACTGCTCGACGCGATGGTGCCCGCCGGGCAGGCGGATCTCGTCGACGCCTTCGCCTTCCCGCTGCCCATCACCGTCATCTGTGAACTCATCGGAGTGCCCGACCTGGACCGGGACGCCTTCCGCCTGCTGTCCAACGGCGTGGTCTCCCCTGCCGGTGCGCAGGAAAACGGCGACGCGGTCCGCGCCATGGGCGGCTATCTCGCCGAGCTGATCGAGAACAAGCGCCGCTCACCGGGCGATGACCTGCTGAGTGCGCTGATCGCCGCACGATACGAGGACGAGGACGCGCTGTCGCCCGACGAACTGGTCGGCATGGCCTTCCTGTTGCTCGTCGCAGGCCACGAGACGACGGTCAACCTGATTGCCAACGGGGTACGGGCCCTGCTCGAAAACCCGGAACAACTAGCAGCTCTGCGAGCCGACTTCGGGCTGATCGACGGGGCGGTCGAGGAGATGCTCCGCTACGACGGACCGGTGGAGACCGCCACCTTCCGGTTCGCCCGGGAGGCCGCGACGATCGGCTCGACCGCCGTCGCGGCCGGTGATCCGGTGCTGGTCGCCCTGGCGGGCGCCGACCGCGACCCCGGCCGCTACCCGGAACCGGACCGGTTCGACATCCGCCGCGAGGCCCAGGGACACCTGGCCTTCGGACACGGGGTGCACTTCTGCCTGGGCGCGCCGCTGGCCCGGATGGAGGGCCGCATCGCGGTCCGCGCGCTGCTGGAACGGTGCCCAGGACTCGTACTCGATCCGGACGCCGGGGAGCCGGAGTGGCTGCCCGGCATGCTGATCCGGGGGACGCGAACGCTCCCGGTGCGCTGGTGAGCCGCACGCATCGACGAGATGTCCGTTAGGGCGGACGTGCTGCCGGGAAAGAAAGGAACGTCATGACCGGACTCGACCTGGAGACGGCCCGCAAGGTGCTCGACAGCCAGCCGTTCAGCGCACTCCTCGGAGCGCGGATCACCGCGTTCGGCGACGGCGGGGCGACGCTGGAGATCGACGGCCGCGAGGAACTCCGGCAGCAGAACGGATTCATGCACGGCGGGGTGCTCGCGTACGCCGCCGACAACGCGCTCACCTTCGCCGCCGGAACGGCACTCGGCCCGGCCGTGCTGACCGGCGGGTTCTCGATCCAGTACCTGCGGCCCGCCACCGGCGTAGCACTCGTCGCCCGCGCCCTCGTCGTCCACACCGGCCGCCGGCAGGCGGTGGCCCGCTGCGATCTGTTCACCGTTGACGCGGGCGGCGCCGAAACGCTGTGCGCGGTCGCCCAGGGCACCGTCCTGAACGCCTCGTCGTCCTGAAGGAGTCCGGCTTGACCACGCGAGAGACAGTCGACCTCGGGGCCATGGGGGACCGTTTCACCCGCGACCCGTACAGCGTGTACGCGGCCCTGCGGGCCCGGGGCCCCGTCCACCGGGTCCGCATCCCGGAGGGCGCGCCCGCCTGGCTCGTCGTCGGGTACGAGGAGGGCCGGGCCGCGCTCGCGGACCAGCGGCTCTCCAAACAGTGGGCCCTGGCCTCGCCCTCCCTCGGCGTGAGCAAGGTCTCCTCCGGGACGTCCATGCTCAGCACGGACGCACCCGTGCACACCCGGCTGCGCAAGCTGGTCACCCGGGAGTTCACGCCCCGCCGCATGCGGCAACTCCTGCCGAGTGTGCGGCGGTTGACCGACGAACTGCTCGACACGATGCTGGTCCTGCCCGGCCGCCGTACCGACCTCGTCGAGTCGCTGGCGTTCCCGCTCCCGATGTCCGTCATCTGTGAACTGCTCGGCGTCCCCTTCCTGGACCGTCAGGCCTTCCGGGCGTGGTCCAACACCGCGGTGTCCTCCATCGACGCGGCGGCGCGGAGCGCGGCGACCTCCGACACGTCCCGCTATCTGGCCGGGCTCCTCGACGACAAGCGCGAACAGCCCGGCGATGACCTGATGAGCGCGCTGATCCACACGGCCGACGAGGACGGCGACCGGCTGTCGGCCGATGAACTGCTGGGCATGGCGTGGCTGTTGCTCGTGGCCGGCCATGAGACCACGGTGAGCCTCATCTCCAACGGGGTGCTCGCCCTGCTCACCCACCCGGAGCAGCTCGCGGCGCTGCGGGCGGATCCCGGTCTGATCGACAACGCCGTGGAGGAGATGCTGCGTTACGCGGGCCCGATCGAGACCCCCACGTACCGCTTCACGACCGGACCGATCGACATCGGCGGCACGGTCGTCCCGGGCGGCGGCGAGCTGGTCCTGATCGCGATGGCCGATGCCAACCGCGACCCGGACCGCTACCCGGACGGGGACCGGTTCGACATCACCAGGGACGCCCGGGGGCATGTCGCCTTCGGTCACGGGATCCACTACTGCCTGGGCGCGCCGCTGGCCCGTATCGAGGCGGCGGTGGCGGTCGGATCGCTGCTGGAACGCTGCCCCGGGCTGGCCCTGGACGCGGATCCGGACACGCTGACCTGGCGGACCGGGATGCTCATCCGGGGACCGGAGGGCCTGCCGGTCCGGTGGTGAGGCCCCCGAAGCCCTTGCCGGGGTTTCAGGCCCCGGGGATCTCCGCCAGCTCCACCGGCCGGCGCTCCCGGCGCGAGAGCTCGCACGCCTCCGCGACCCGCAACGCGTGCAGGGCCTCCAGACCGTCGCACGGATTGGCGGCCTCGCCGCGCACCAGGCGCACGAACGCGTCGAGTTCGGCCTCGTACGCCGGGGCGAAGCGGTCCAGGAACCCCGGCCAGGGCTTGGCCGGGGCCGTGGGGCCCTGCGGTTCGGCGGAGGTGATCGGGGTGCGGTCGTCCAGGCCGACCGCGAGCTGGTCCAGCTCCCCGGCGAGTTCCATCCGCACGTCGTACCCGGCCCCGTTGCAGCGGGTCGCCGTCGCTGTGACCAGCGTGCCGTCGTCGAGGGTCAGCAGCGCAGCCGCGGTGTCCACGTCGCCGGCCTCACGGAACATCGCGGGCCCCGCGTCCGAGCCGGTGGCGTACACCCGCGTCACCTCACGGCCCGTCACCCAGCGCACCATGTCGAAGTCGTGGATCAGGCAGTCCCGGTACAGCCCGCCGGAGAGCGGCAGATAGGCCGCGGGCGGCGGCGCAGGGTCGGAGGTCACCGTGCGCACGGTGTGCAGCCGGCCCAGCGCCCCGCCGCGCACGGCCGTGCGCGCCGCCGTGTAACCCGCGTCGAACCGGCGCATGAACCCCAGCTGGAGCACGCTCCCCGCCTCCCGCGTCTCGCGCAGCGCGGCCAGCGTGCCCGCCAGGTCGAGGGCGACGGGCTTCTCGCAGAACGCGGGCAGCCCGGCGTGTGCGGCCCGGCCGATCAGCTCGGCGTGCGCCGCGGTGGCCGAGGCGATCACCACGGCGTCGACGCCCGCGCCGAACACCTCCGCGGCGGAGCCGGCGGTGACCGCTCCGGCCCGGCGCGCGACCTCCGCCGCGCGGGCCGGGTCGGTGTCCGTCACCACCAGGGCGTCCACCGCGGGGTGGCGGGACAGCACGCCCGCGTGGAAGGAGCCGATCCGGCCGGTGCCGATGAGTCCGATGCGCATGGACCCAACGTGCCGGTCACCGGCAACGCTGTCAACTATATGTCCTGACAAAGCAATGAGGGTGTCGGAGCGGCGGCCGCCGCCTCCCGCCGCCCCGCCCCGGCCCGCCCCGGCCCGCCCCGGCCGGGAAATTCACGCCCGCCCCGCCGGGCCCCGCCTCACTCCTTCGATTTCCGCCTCCCCGTACGGTGACAGCGCCCCACGACTTCCGTACGGTGTCGGAGGCTTCCCGGCTTCTCGTACGGCGCCGGGGACGGCACCCGGCCGCCCCCGGCGCCGTACGCGCCCCGTCCCGACACACGCGCCGCGCCCTGCCGGGTGACGGCGGCGGCGGCTCGGGGATACTTGCCCAGCCGGACCGGGACCGCACGGGCCCCGGCTCCACCAGCAGCACAACGAGCAGCACGAGAAGGGCACGGAGTCGTGGCAAGGGTTCGGACAGGGGTACGTGCGATGGGCGCCGTGCTTGCGGCGGTGCTCGGGGCTTCCCTCATGGGATGCAGCAGCACCGGCGGCAAGCGGGCGGAGGACCGGGCGGCGCAGGCCGCCGCCGAGGGCCGGTCCGCGGTGAACACGCCCCGCTGGACCTTCGCCATGGTCACCCACTCGGGCGACGGCGACACCTTCTGGGACATCGTCCAGAAGGGCGCCAAGATGGCGGCGGGCAAGGACAACATCAACTTCCTGTACTCGCACAACGACGAGGCACAGCAGCAGGCCCAGCTGGTCCAGGCCGCCATCGACAAGAAGGTCGACGGCCTGATCGTCACGCTCGCCAAGCCCGACGCCATGAAGGACGTCGTCGCCAAGGCCACCAAGGCCGGCATCCCGGTGATCACCGTGAACTCGGGCGTCGCGGAGTCCAAGCAGTTCGGCGCGCTCACCCACATCGGCCAGGACGAGTCCATCGCCGGTGAGGCCGTCGGCGACGAGCTCAACAAGCGCGGCCGCAAGAAGGCCCTGTGCATCCTGCACGAGCAGGGCAACGTCGGCCACGAGCAGCGCTGCGCCGGAGCGAAGAAGGCCTTCGACGGCGAGATCCAGAACCTGTACGTCGAGGGCACCAACATGCCGGACGTCCAGGCCTCCATCGAGGCGAAGCTCCAGGCCGACAAGGACATCGACGCGGTCGTCACCCTCGGCGCGCCGTTCGCGGACGCCGCCGTCAAGGCGAAGCAGACCGCCGGCAGCAAGGCCGAGATCGACACCTTCGACCTGAACGCCAAGGTCGCGGCCGAGCTGAAGGCCAAGACCCTCGGCTTCGCCGTCGACCAGCAGCCCTACCTCCAGGGGTACGAGGCCGTCGACCTGCTCTGGCTCTACCGCTACAACCGCAACGTGCTCGGCGGCGGCCGCCCGGTCCTGACCGGCCCGCAGGTGATCACCTCCGCCGACGCGGCCCAGCTCGCCGAGTACGCGGACCGGGGAACCCGATGACCGCGGCCTCCGGATCGTCGTCGCCCGCCGGGACGGACGAGCGGCTGCTGCGCGCCTCACCGCTGCGCAAGCTGCTCGGCCGCCCCGAGCTGGGCTCGGTCGTCGGCGCGCTGGCCGTCTTCCTCTTCTTCGCGATCGTCGCCGACAGCTTCCTGCGCGCCACCAGCTTCGGCACGGTGCTGTACGCGGCCTCCACCATCGGGATCATGGCCGCGCCGGTGGCGCTGCTGATGATCGGCGGCGAGTTCGACCTCTCGGCGGGGGTGATGGTCACCAGCTCCGCACTGATCTCGTCGATGTTCAGCTACCAGATGACGGCCAACGTGTGGGTCGGCGTCTTCGTGTCGCTGCTGGTCACGCTCGCCATCGGCGCGTTCAACGGCTTCATGCTGACGCGCACGAAACTGCCGAGCTTCATCATCACGCTCGGCACGTTCCTGATGCTGACCGGCCTGAACCTCGGCTTCACCAAGCTGATCAGCGGCACCGTCTCGACGAAGACCATCGGCAACATGGAGGGCTTCCCCTCCGCCCGCAAGCTCTTCGCCTCCTACTGGACCGTCGGCGGTGTCGAGCTGAAGGTGACCATCCTGTGGTGGGCCGTGCTCGTCGCCGTCGCCACCTGGATCCTGCTCCGCACCCGCTTCGGCAACTGGATCTACGCCGTCGGCGGCGGCGCCGACGCGGCCCGCGCGGTCGGCGTCCCGGTCATCCGGACCAAGATCGGGCTCTACCTCGGGGTGGCCTTCGCCGCCTGGGTCTCCGGACAGCACCTGCTGTTCAGCTATGACGTGGTGCAGTCCGGCGAGGGCGTCGGCAACGAGCTGATCTACATCATCGCGGCCGTCATCGGCGGCTGCCTGATCACCGGCGGCTACGGCTCCGCGATCGGCTCGGCGGTCGGCGCCTTCATCTTCGGCATGACCAGCAAGGGCATCGTGTACGCGGAGTGGAACCCGGACTGGTTCAAATTCTTCCTCGGAGCGATGCTGCTCCTGGCCACCCTGCTCAACGCATGGGTACGCAAGCGCGCGGAGGCGACGAAATGACGGCCCCCACGGCACCGGACGCGCCGCAGGACACCGAGCCGCGGGCGCTGGTCGAGCTCGACCACGTCAGTAAGTACTACGGCAACATCAAGGCGCTGGAGGACGTCTCGCTGGAGGTGCACGCGGGCGAGATCTCCTGCGTCCTCGGTGACAACGGCGCCGGCAAGTCCACCCTCATCAAGATCATCGCGGGGCTGCACCGGCACGACGCCGGAAGCTTCCTCGTGGACGGCGAGGAGACCACGCTCGCCAACCCGCGCGACGCCCTGGACCGGGGCATCGCCACGGTCTACCAGGACCTCGCGGTCGTCCCGCTGATGCCGGTCTGGCGGAACTTCTTCCTGGGCTCCGAGCCGACCACCGGCGCGGGCCCCTTCAAGCGCCTCGACGTCCGCCTGATGCGCGAGACGACCCGTTCCGCGCTGCTGCGGATGGGCATCGACCTGCGCGACGTCGACCAGCCCATCGGTACCCTGTCCGGCGGCGAGCGCCAGTGCGTGGCCATCGCGCGGGCGGTCCACTTCGGCGCCAAGGTGCTCGTCCTGGACGAGCCGACCGCGGCGCTGGGCGTCAAGCAGTCAGGCGTCGTCCTCAAGTACGTCGCCGCCGCCAGGGACGCCGGGCTGGGCGTGGTCCTCATCACGCACAACCCGCACCACGCGTATCTGGTCGGTGACCGCTTCGTGCTGCTCAAGCGTGGCGCCATGGCCGGCAGCCACACCAAGGGCGGCATCACGCTGGACGAGCTCACCCGCCAGATGGCGGGCGGCAGCGAGCTGGAGGAGCTCAGCCACGAGCTGGAGCGGACCCCCGGCCCGGACCTGCGGGGCGGCCCCGCCGCGAAGCACGACATCCCGTAGTCCGGCGGGGCCGCCGACCCCGTCCGGCAGCCCCGCCGCCCCGGCAGTGGCAGAATCGGGGCCGACGGGCGCCGCCCGCCGCCGGGATCACCCCGACCCCGGCCACCCCGACCCCCCAGGGACGATGAGCACGTACCGCGACTTCACGCACCGCGGCTCCGCCCGCGCCACCGTCCTGCGGACCGTCGGCACCCGGGAGCGGCGCTCGCACCTCACCGCGCCGCGGGTCCCCACCGTCGGCATCGACATCGGGGGGACGAAGGTGATGGCCGGCGTCGTCGACGCCGACGGCAACATCCTGGAGACCCTGCGCACCGAGACGCCCGACAAGTCCAAGAGCCCCAAGGTCGTCGAGGACACCATCGTCGAGCTGGTCCTCGACCTCTCCGACCGCCACGACGTGCACGCGGTGGGCATCGGCGCGGCCGGCTGGGTCGACGCGGACCGGTCCAAGGTGCTGTTCGCCCCGCACCTCGCCTGGCGCGACGAGCCCCTCCGCGACGCCATCGCCTCCCGGCTGGTCGTCCCGGTCATGGTCGACAACGACGCCAACACCGCCGCCTGGGCCGAATGGCGCTTCGGCGCGGGCCGGGGCGAGGACCACCTCGTCATGATCACGCTCGGCACCGGCATCGGCGGCGCGATCCTGGAGGACGGTCAGGTCAAGCGCGGCAAATACGGCGTAGCGGGTGAGTTCGGCCACATGCAGGTGGTGCCCGGCGGCCACCGCTGCCCCTGCGGCAACCGAGGCTGCTGGGAGCAGTACAGCTCCGGGAACGCACTCGTCCGCGAGGCCAGGGAACTGGCCGCGGCGGACTCCCCGGTGGCCCACGGAATCATCGAGCGGGTCAAGGGCAACATCCCCGACATCACCGGACCGCTCATCACCGAACTGGCCCGCGAGGGCGATGCGATGTGCATCGAACTCCTCCAGGACATCGGCCAGTGGCTCGGCGTCGGCATCGCCAATCTGGCCGCCGCGCTCGACCCCTCCTGCTTCGTCATCGGAGGCGGTGTCAGCGCCGCCGACGACCTGCTGATCGGACCGGCCAGGGACGCCTTCAAACGCCACCTCACCGGCCGCGGCTACCGGCCCGAGGCGCGGATCGCGAAAGCGCAGCTCGGGCCCGAGGCGGGTATGGTCGGCGCCGCCGACCTCGCCAGACTGGTGGCCCGCAGGTTCCGCCGTACCAACCGCCGCCGCGTCGAGCGGTACGAGCGGTACGCGCAGATCTACGACCAGGCAGCGAGCACCATCCGAAACACCCGCAACACCCGCACTTCCTAGGGACCCCCAGAGCCATGACCGCAGCCGAGCACCCCGTCGTGCCGCGTCAGTCCCCGCCGCCCGAGCAGGGCGACGGGCGGCTGCCCGAGGACCGGCGCAGAACGATCCGCCGGCGCCTGATCACGGCGACCATCATCGTGCTGCTCATCGGAGTCCCGGCCGGATACCTGCTGATCTCCGCGAGCCAGAGCCGCCGCTCCGGCGAGGACAAGGCCGCCGAGGCCGCGGCGCAGGGGCTCCGCGAGGGCTGGCCGTCCCGGATGCTGCGCCGGATCTTCGAGGTGCCGATCCCGTGGGACGCGCAGGACGTCGAGTACTACGAGACCAACAACTGGAAGGCCAGTCGGATGTACGTGCAGTTCCGCACGTCGTCCAACGGTCTCGACCGGTTCCTGACCAACGTCGGCACCGGCCGCGCGGCCCTGACCGAGGGCAGGATCACCGTCGGTGCCCGTGACACGAAGGTCGCGGGCTGGTACTTCGGCGACGGCGTCGCCTGGTCGGGAACCAGGCACACCAACGAGGACCCGCGTCCCAGCCAGGACATCACCGTCGACATGACCGACCCGATGGCCCCGGTCGTGTACGTGGTGTCCGCGGCCACGCCCTGACCCACCCGGCGAGCACGGTCAGTAGTCGACCCCGTCGCACATGGCCCGCACGTGAGACCGGTCCGGTTGTAGGTGGAAGTGGACGTGGATGTGGACGTGGATGTGGACGTGGATTGTGAAGTTGAAGTTTGAATAGAAACTCAAGCACATCAGAGGCTTTTGTGCCCTTTAGGGCGATTCGATGCCTGATGGATTCCCGGTGCGGCGCACGGAACGCGAGAACCCCCGCCGGCGGGTGCCGACGGGGGTTCTGCTGATGGCTGTGCGGGTGGTGCCGCAGGGTCAGACGCGGTCTGCCGCGATCAGGAGGTACTGGAACGAACCGTCCCTGTACGAGTTGATGAACGCGTCCTCGATCCCCGTCACCAGCGAGGAGGTGGCCCGCAGCTCCCAGTAGGGCAGGGTGTCGGGGGTGAGGTCGATGATGGTCTGGGGCACCAGCCGGTTGTCGGCCATGGCGCGGAGGTACTCCCGGCGCGAGTGGATGTTGCACTCGAAGTGTGCGTTGATCTGCGAGACCCACTTCGACGGCTGGCCGTACCGAGGGTTCCAGCAGCCGGTGATGGTCACGTAGCGGCCGCCGACCTCCAGGACGCGGGAGTGTTCCGCGAACAGGTCGTGGAGGTCGACGTACATGCTCGACTCATTGTTCCAGGAGGCCGCCGCCGACCCGGTCTCGAACGGGGTGGCGAGCATGTTGCAGACGCGCGCCCGGACATGGTCCTGGAGGCCGAGCTCGCCGGCCCGGCCGTTGGCGAAGTCGGCCTGCTTGGCGGAGAGCGTGACGCCCTCGACCTTGCACCCGAAGCGCTGGTGGGCCATCACCATCGAGCCGCCGCGGCCGCAGCCGGCGTCCAGCAGGGTGTCCTCGCGCCCGATGTCGCCGAGGTGGCCCAGGAGGAACTCGGCCTGGGCCGACTCCAGTCGGTGGAGTTCGGAGATCAGCTTCTTCTCGCTCGCGCCGTCCCCGGCGTCACCGAGCGCCGAGGTGTCCACCGCACCGATGCCGTAGTGGTGGTGGTAGAGCCCGTCGACATCGCCCAGGCGCAGGTTCACCGGCCTGGCCTCGCCGTCCCAGTAGCGCGCGATGTCGCCCTGGTACGGGGTCGCGGGGCTGGGGATGCGCACCGGGGCGGAGGCGGACGCGGGGGCGGAACCGGCGGTGGGCGCGGCGGTGGCGGTGAGTTCGGCGTTGGTCACGGATGAGTCCATTCTCTTACCAGAAGTCGGGCAGGCTGTAGCGATAGGTGTTCGACTGGTGCCAGTGGTGGTTGCCGTCGACCCAAGCGGCCACACCGCGCAGGAAGCGCTGCACACTCGGGACGGGGGTTTCCGCGGCCAGGGAAGCGGCCGCGCTTTCGAAGTCGTGCATGAGCTCGTTGTGGATCTCGACCGACTTCAGATAGGCCTCGCGGTCGGAGACCCCCTCACGTTCGGAGATCACGACGGGCAGGTTCAGGTGCTTGCCCGGCGCGTTGAGTTCCTTGGTGTACGAGTACAGGTCGTTCACGATCGTCGTCGCGTTTCCCGCCAGCGCGATGACCTCCTGCATGGCAGGCAGGGCGTGCAGGTCCGCCGGGAGTTCGTAACCGCCGACCGTGTCGGTGATGGTGGGGCAGGGGCGGAAATTGTTGAACTGGCGCATCGCCAGGTACTCCCACACCTGTGGGACGTGGTCCATCTGCGCCCAGGCGGCCTCTGCCAGATAGCCCATGTGCAGCCGCGCCATGTCGTGCCGGAGCCGGTCCGCCTGGGAGGGGCCGGCAGCCCGGACGAAGTACTCCATGGCGGAGCGGTAGGCGCGCCGGGGCGCGTCCGCCTGGAGCGACTTCGCCCATTGCGGCCGGTACTCCGCGGTGGTGTGCAGGGCGTCGAGGGCGGTGTGCGCCAGCAGCAGGCGCTCGCCCAGACCGTCGGGCGATCCGCCGTGGTCCTCGCAGTAGCAGTCGTCCACGGCGTTCTCGGCCACCATCAGCCGGGTGGCGAGCATCAGATGGTCGATGCTGGGTGCGTCCGGATGGCAGCCGACCATGTAGCGGCCCACGGAGAAGCCGTCGAACTGCTCCTCCCAGTCCTCCGGATAAAGGGCGACCTCGTCCAGGGCCCAGGCCTTGATCCGGCGGCTGACCTCCTCGACCAGCACCGGGTCGGGCTCGGGGACCGGGTGGTGGTAGAGGCCCGGGATCACCTTGCCCTGTCCACCGCCCTCCCCACCGGCATCCGAGGCGGCTACTGCGGGCGCCTGCGGCTCGGCGCGCCGCAGGAGCGTGCGCAGGCTCGCGGTGCCCAGACCGGTGGGCCCTCCCAGGACCCGTCCCGCCGACGGCGCCAAGATCGTGGCCGGCGGTCGCGGGGCGGTGACCGGCGGTGCTTCCGGGGTGGGCGCGGCCGCCCCGGAAGGCACCGGCAGGCTGGGCGGGCCACCGGTGGTGGCTCTGATGTTGCGGGCGCGGGCCGAGGCTTCGGCGAGCAGGTGGGCCCCGAAGCGGGAAGCCGCCTCCGGCAGGCTCGACTGCGGAGGTGGCAGCTCGGGTGCGGGCATCCATGACTCCTTGAGGGGTGGGCGGTTGTCCGGAGTGCTCCGGGCGCGGGGCACCGGGCGGGCGCGGTCAGTCCGTCGAGTCCGGGCGTCGCACCACGCGGTACGGGCCGGGCCGGCTACTTGGGCCAGCGGGCGATCTGCACGTTCTCCAGCACGCCGACCGCGTCCGGCACGAGGATGGCCGCGGAATAGTAGGTCGTGACGAGGTAGGACGTGATCGCCTTCTCGTCGAGACCCATGAAGCGGACCGAGAGCCCCGGCTCGTACTCGTCCGGCAGGCCCGTCTGGTGCAGACCGACGACGCCCTGGTTCTCCTCGCCGGTACGCATGACGAGGATCGAGCTGGTCCGCTCCGGCGTGACGGGGATCTTGTTGCAGGGGAGGATCGGAACCCCGCGCCAGGCCGGGACCTGCTGGCCGCCGAGGTCCACGTGGTCCGGGTAGAGGCCGCGTGAGTTGAACTCCCGTCCGATCGCCGCGATCGTCTTGGGGTGCGCGAGGAAGAACTTGGAACCCCGGCGGCGGCAGAGCAGTTCGTCCAGGTCGTCCGGGGTCGGCGGGCCGGAGTGCGGCTGGATGCGCTGCTTGAAGTCGGCGTTGTGCAGGAGCCCGAACTCCCGGTTGTTGATCAGCTCGTGCTCCTGCCGCTCGCGCAGCGCCTCGATGGTGAGCCTGAGCTGTTCCTCCGTCTGGTTCATCGGCCCGTTGTAGAGGTCCGCGACCCTCGTGTGGATCCGCAGGATGGTCTGGGCGACGGAGAGTTCGTACTCGCGCGGATTCAGCTCGTAGTCGGCGAAGGCGCCGGGCAGCGCGTGCTCTCCGGTGTGGCCGGCCGACATCGCGATCTCGGCCTCGCCGCGGTGGTTCTGCCGTTGCTGGGAGCGCGAGGTGAACTGTTCGACGTGGGCCCGGAGGGCAGGCGCGTTGGCGACCACGGCCGCGAAGTCGGCGCGGGACAGGGTGAGCAGCGTGCCCGAGGTCTCGGCGACAGCGGTCTGCTCCCACCGGGCGTCCTCGTCCAGCAGCGCGTCGTCCCCGAACCGGTCGCCGTCCGCGAGTACGTCCAGGGCGACCTCGTCGCCGTAATTGCCCACGGACCTCTGGCCGATGCGGCCGTGCGCGATGAGGTGGATCCGGTCGGCCGCCGCTCCCCGCTCGACCAGGGTCTCGCCCGCCCGGAAGTCGCGCTGGATGCAGCGGCCGGCGATGGCGGTGAGCACGTCGAGGTCGTCGAAGCCGCGCAGCAGGGCCAGTTCGCCCAGCTCCTGCGGGATCACCCGGACGTCGGCGCCGTCCTGGACGAACTCCACCTTGCCGTCCCCGACGGTGTAGGCGAGCCGGCGGTTCACCCGGTAGGCGCCGCCCTTGGTCTCCACCCACGGAAGCATCCGCAGCAGCCAGCGGGAGGTGATCTCCTGCATCTGCGGGGCGGACTTGGTCGTGGTGGCGAGGTTGCGGGCGGCCGCCGTACCCAGACTGGACTGCTTGGGCAGTTCCAGCCGCGTTTCCGCATTCGAGTCAACAGTCATCGGGCAGGCTCTCCTTGGTCAGGGCGGGCGAGGGCATATGCGAACACACCGAACAACCGGACGAAAACAGCGGATACGAAGGTGAATCCGTCCAGATCCAGGGGAACAGTAATGGCCGCTCTGCCATCCGGACCAAGGAAATCCGCCGACATTAACTCGATACGATGATCGCGGCCACGTGATGTTTGCCCTGGTCCCGGCGGGATTCAGCCACGATTTGGCGCGGAGAGAACCCAGGGTGTGCCGGGACCGGCAACGGGCTGGCCCCGGAACGGGATCGGGGCGGGATCGGGGCGGCCCTGGACCGGGACCGCCCCTGGGTGCCCGGCTGCCGCGTGGGTCGTACTGCCTGGCAACGCCACGAGCCACCTCCCCAGTTGTTGGAGTAGCACAATTTCTCACTTTCGAATCGGTCGCCTCCTCCCCTGATTTTCCTTCTGAACGCTGGCATGATCCCCATGAGGGCAAGTCAGGACCTCTGTGGTATTCGGACAATTTAAGGAGGCTCGTGTGACCCGTGACAGTCGTGTGCTGGTGACAGGCGTCGGCGCGATGACGCCACTGGGAGCGGACGCGTCGTCGTCGTGGTCGGGGCTGCTGGACGGCAAGTCGGGGGTCCGTCTCCTGGGGGAGGAGTGGGCCGCGGACCTGCCCGTGCACCTTGCGGCCGGGCTGACGGTGGACCCTGCCTCCCTGCTTCCGAGGACCGAGGCCAGGAAGCTGGACCGCGGTGAGCAGGTCGCTGTCCTGACCGCGCGTGAGGCCTGGCAGGACGCCGGTGCTCCGCAGGTCGAGCCGGAACGGTTCGCCGTCGTCATCGGGACGGGAACCGGCGGCATCCTCAGCACGTTGGGGCAGGACGACATCTTCGAACGCGCCGGGATGCGCCGGCTGTCGCCGTTCGCGGTCCCCATGCTGATGCCCAACGGGCCGGCGGCCTGGGTGAGCATGGACCTGGGCGCGAGGGGCGGCGCCAGGACTCCGGTCAGCGCCTGTGCGTCCGGGGCGGAAGCCCTCGCGCTGGGGCAGGACCTGATCGCCGGCGGGCGGGTGGACGTGGTCGTCGCGGGAGGGGTGGAGGCATGCCTGCACCCCTTCGTCATCGCGGCATTCGCGCAGATGAAGGCCCTGTCGACGCAGTCGTCGGACCCGGAGGCCGTGTCCCGCCCCTTCGACGTCCAGCGGTCCGGGTTCGTCATGGGCGAGGGTGCGGGGATGATGGTGCTCGAACGCGCCGAGTTCGCCCGGGGCCGTGGAGCACGTGCCTACGGCACGCTGGCCGGCAGCGCCGTGGGTTCGAGCGCGGACCACATCACAGCGTCCGACGCGGATGGCCAGGCCTTCGCCATCGACCTGGCGCTGCGCGACGCCGGCCTGGCCCCTGCGGACATCGGAGTCGTGCACGCCCACGCCACCTCGACGGAGTCCGGCGACCTGGCGGAGGCCCAGGCGATCAGCCGGGCCATCGGCGGCCACGCCGCTGTGACGGCGACGAAGTCGATGACCGGTCACATGATCGGCGCGTCCGGAGCGGTGGGCGCCATGGCCGCCCTGTTCGCGCTCAGGGACGGCACGCTGCCGGCCACGCGCAACCTCGACGAACTCGACCCGCGCGTCGAACTGGACGTGGTCCGCGGCGAGCCGCGCACCGGGCAGTGGTCCGCCGCGCTGGCCAACTCGTTCGGGTTCGGCGGACACAACGTCAGTCTCGTCTTCACCAAGTGACGAGTGGCCAGGGGTGTTCTGGGGCGGGTGTCTCTGTTCGAGGTGCGGTCAGCTGCCGATACCGAGGATGGCGTCGAGGAGTTCTTCGGGGGTCTCCACCTGCGGGAGGTGGCCGGTGTGGGGGAGCAGTGTGAACACGGCGCCGGGGATGGCGTCGGCGAAGGCGCGGCCGTAGTCGGGGCCGACGATGCCGTCGCTCTCGCCCCAGATGACGTGGACCGGCAGGTCGAGGCCGCGCAGCCGGGCGGCGAGGGTCTCGTCCGACATGGTCGGGCCCGCGTACCCGATGAGGGCCCGGACGTCAGGGCTCGGCCCGGCCTGCCCGGCGGGCGGGACGGGTGCCCTGCCCGGGTCGTGGAAGGAGTGGCTGCGGAGTTGGCGCTGCGTCATGCCGCGTACGTCGGTCATCGGGTGGCCGTCCACCTCGATGCCGATTCCGTCGATGACGACGATGCCGCTGACGCGCGGGCTGCCCTGCAGGGCGACCTCGGCGGCGAGCCAGCCGCCGAAGGAGTTGCCGACGACGGTGACGTCGGTGAGGTCGAGTTCCTCCAGCAACGCGACGTACGCGCGGGCCAGTTCGGTGACCCCGGTGAGGCCGTCGGCCCTGGAGGTGCCGCCGAACCCGGGGTGGGTCGGCAGCAGTACCCGGGCGTGGGCGCGCGCTGCGAGGAGATCGGCGAACCCGGTCATGGTGGCGACGCCGCCGCCTCCGTGCAGAAGCAGGAACGGGCGGGTGCCGTCGCGGTCCCGGACGGATATTCCGGACGTCCCGGCGGGCGTCGTGACGGTATGGGTGGAGGTGTGGGCGGGTCGCAGGGTGTCGGCGGCAACCGGGGTGTTCATCGTGTTCCATCTCCTCTGATCTAAGGTTCCTTATATAAGTAACCTTAGATCAGCTTCTGTATCTGAGCAATCTGTGATCGCGGTAGGCTTCCGGCATGCGTCAACCGTCCGAGGTCGGCCTGGCCGTCAAGCGCCTGCAGCACCGCCAACACCGCGCGATGAGCAAGGCACTGGCCCCGCTCGGCCTCTCGCTGGTCCAGTGGGACACCCTGCGCCACCTCCACAGCCGGCCCGACGCGTCGCTGCACGACCTGGCGGTGCTGACCTTCCAGACGGACCAGTCGTTCGGGTCGCTCGCCGTCCGGATGGCCGAACGCGGCCTGATCGAGCGGGTGCCGGGCCCGGGGCGCGCGGTGCGGCATCGGCTCACCGGCGAGGGCGCACGCCTGCGGGCCGAGGGCCAGGCCGCGGCGGAAGTCACCGCCGCGAACTCGTTCCGCGCCCTCACTCCCGAACAGCTCGACGAGCTCGGCTCCCTCCTCGACGCGGCCCTGGGTTCCGACCCGGCCGCCCAGGGGCCGCAGTAGCACGAGTCCCCGCAGGCCTGCTTCGTGAGGCGCGGCGCTCCTCTACTCGCCGGTGGCGCCGTCGATGGCCTCACGCAGAAGATCCGCGTGGCCGACATGGCGCGCGTACTCCTCGATCACGTGCTCAAGGACGAACCGCACATCGGTGTCACCGAACTCCGGGTTCGGCACGATACGCGCGAGGTCGACGGTCGCCTCCGCGAACACCTGCCGCGACTCCTCGCAGGCCTTGAGGTACTCCTCGTAGACGTCCCTGGCCGGCGTGGCGTCCGACTCGTCGTACCACTCGCCACCGTCAGTGGTGACGTAGGTCCGGCAGGGGAGGAAGTCAGGCGTCCTCGCGGCCAACGTCCGCTGGAACCAGACTCGTTCGACTCCCTGTAGATGACGCATGAGTCCCAGCAGGGTCAACGCGGAAGACCGTACGGGGCGTTGCCGAAGCTGTGTGTCCGAGAGGCCCTCGCACTTCCACAGGAAGGCCGCCCGGTGGTAGTCGAGATTCGAGGCGATCACCTCCAGCCACGGGCCCGATATCGCGCGCTCGGGCCGGACGATCTTCTGGACCACGATGTCGCTCACGCTGAGGTACTCCCTACGGTTCATCAAACTCGGCCGAGTCGTACGCGCTCTCAGCCGGAGGGGTGGGCAGCGCCCGGTCGGCACCTCGCGAGCGGGAAGACATCGAGGCTCTGGAGCGCGGGGCGCGGGCCTTGCACGTGGCGGGCCGGGACCAGGAGGCACTCGTTCTGTACGGCAGGTACCGGGGCGCCCTGTCCGGCCCGCTCATGATGCGGTGTCCCTCCCCGCCGGGAGACGGGGCCACCGTCGCGTACGTGCGGCGGTACGGCTGGAACGCCGACGGTGCGCTCGCCGCGAAGTGGCCGGCTCCGCCGCCATGAGCGCGGAACGGCTCCGCCCGGGGAGGGCGGAGCCGTTCCGTGGTGAGCTGCGTACGGGTCAGGCGTGGCGGCGGTTGCCCGTGAAGACGCGGTACAGCACGAGGAGGATGAGCGAGCCGACGATGGCGGCGATCCAGGTGGAGAGGTCGAAGAAGCCGTCGATCGAATCGACGCCGAAGATGACCTTGCCGAGCCAGCCGCCGAGCAGACCGCCCGCGATGCCGATGAGCATCGTGATGATGAGGCCGCCCGGGTCCTTGCCCGGCATCAGCGCCTTTGCGATGAGGCCCGCGAGCAACCCGATGATGATCCAAGCAATGATGCCCATAATGCCTCTCCTGCCTAGCCGTATAAAGTTTCTGTCAAGGACCGTCTTTACCGCGTCGGCACATTCAAACCTTGACCACGCAGATGTTCGACGCCGCCGGACGGGCTCCGGTGTCCGAGCGGGGCGTGGCCGGCGGTGACAGCGGGAGGACAGCCGCCGCCGTCCTCGTCCTCCTGCGCGCCGCGCGTCGTGCCGGCCGGTCCGCGGGGGACGCGTCGAAGGCCGATCGGCGGCGTCGGGAACAGACGGTCCGGCCGGCACGGTTGCACCGACCGGGGGCCGGCGCCGCACGGACGGGGAACCATGGCGACCGAGGTGTCGTCCGCTCCGTGAGGTGTACGCCCGCCGCGCACCCGTACCGAGAAGCATTTCTGCAGGAGGACCTTTTCATGACTGACCGGCCGTTGACGCTCATGGCAGTGCACGCCCACCCCGATGACGAGGCCACCGGAACGGGCGGCATCCTCGCGCGATACGCGGCGGAGGGCATCCGCACGGTTCTTGTGACGTGTACCGACGGCGGTTGCGGTGACGGACCGGGGGGCGCCAAGCCGAACGATCCCGGACACGATCCCGCGACCGTCGCCGCCATGCGCCGTCAGGAGCTCGAGGCGAGCTGCGAGGTCCTGAAGATCAGCGATCTGGAGATGCTGGACTACGCCGACTCCGGGATGATGGGCTGGCCCAGCAACGAGGCCCCCGGGGCCTTCTGGCAGACCCCCGTCGAGGAGGGTGCCGCCCGGCTCGCGGAGCTCATGCGGCACTACCGGCCCGATGTGGTCGTCACCTACGACGAGAACGGCTTCTACGGCCACCCCGACCACATCCAGGCCCACCGCATCACGATGGCGGCGCTGGAGATGACCTCGCTGACCCCGAAGGTGTACTGGACGACGATGCCGCGCTCGATGATGCAGCGGTTCGGCGAGACCATGCGCGAGTTCCACGAGGACATGCCCGAGCCCGACCCTGCCGAGGCCGCCGCGATGGCCGAGATCGGCCTCCCCGACGACGAGATCACCACGTGGGTGGACGCCACCGCGTTCAGCGGTCAGAAGTTCGACGCGCTGGCCGCGCACGCCAGCCAGGGCGAGAACATCTTCTTCCTCAAGATGGGCAAGGAGCGGTTCGGCGAGTTCATGGGCCTGGAGACCTTCGTACGGGTCAAGGACACCACTGGCGCGGCCGTACCCGAGAACGACCTCTTCGCCGGACTGCGCTGATCCGCCCGCCCGTCCGCTCGGTGGCCCGCCCGCCCGGCCGATGACCGGGAAACCTCATCGGCCGCACATCCCCGAGCGAGCGGGCTCCGTGAACCGCCTCTCCCCGAACCGCCCCTGTGAACCGCCCGCTCAGAGGCGTCTCGCCACGTCCGCCGCCGCCTGACGGACCGCGTCGGCGAAGGAGGGCAGCTGTTCGCGGGTGACGAGGAAGGTGAGCGCCGACACGGAGACCGCGCCCACCGGGTAGCCGCCGCTGTCCAGTACCGGGGCGGCAAGGGAGCAGATCGACTGTTCGTGCTCCTCGTAGTCGATGGCGAAGCCGTCGGCCCGTGCGGCCTTCAACTGCCGTTCCAGCTCACCGGGATCCGTGATCGTCTGAGCGGTCCGGGGCGTCAGCGGCGAGTCGTCGAGCAGCGCCGAGGCCTCGGCGGCGGGGAGGTGGGCGAGCAGCGCCTTGCCTGCGGCTGTCGCGTGAAGCGGCAGCCGCATGCCGACCTCCGTGGCGATGCGGTAGGCGCGGTCGGGGTCCACCTTGTGCGTATAGGTGGCGTGGTCGCCGCTCAGGACGGCCAGGTGCACCGTCTGGCCGAGTCGCTGCTGGAGCGCGCGCAGCACCGCGCCGATCCCGACCGTGTCCTCCGAGAGCACGCGCGCCGCCATCGCCTGCAGCCGGTCGCCGATGCCGTAGCGTCCCTCGCCGTCCGGCGCCGCGTACCCCTCCGCGATCAGCGTGCCGAGGATGCGGTGGGCGCTCGCCTTCGCCACGCCGGAGCGTTCCGCGATCTCGCCGAGCCGGTGCGGCGCGTCCGGCTGCGCCAGCGCGTCCAGCACCCGGAGCGCCTTCGCCACCGAGTTGGCCGGAACCCCCGCATCGTCCGTTCCGGCAACTGCCCTGTCGGAATCCATTGTTTTCCCGGTTACCTCTCAGCTAACGTGACCCTGGTCCGCTCCACGGAACGGCAATCTACCCTACGGAACGCTGGTCAAGGTCTCCCGGTCGCGACCCGAGCCCCGGACCACCCCCACCCAAGGCGGTTGTTCATGTCTGCTTCCCATGGCGAATCGGCAACGGGCCGCGAGGCCGAGGCCCGGCCCTACGATCTGCTCATCGGCGGCGGCCTGCTGGTCCACCCGGAGAAGGGCACCTCCGCCCCCGGCGACATCGCCGTCCGTGACGGACGAATCGCGGCCGTGGTGGAACCGGGGGGTGCGCACGGCAAGTACGCCGAATACCTGGACGCGCACGGCCTGCTGGTCACGCCGGGCCTCATCGACCTGCACACCCATGTCTACGACGGAGCCACGGGACTGGGCATCGCGGCCGACCTGGCCGGGGTCCGGTCGGGTGTCACCACCGTGGTCGACGCAGGCAGTTCGGGATCCGACAACTTCGACGATTTCCGGCGGACCGTCGTGTCGCCCAGCGCCACGCGCGTCCTGAGCTGGCTCAACATCTCGCGGCACGGCCTGACCCGGGGCTCCACCGAACTGGCCGGGCACGACGACATCCGGTCGGCGGACACCATAGGGACGATCCTCGCGGGACGGGACGTCATCCGAGGCGTCAAGATCCGGATGAGCCGCTCGGTAGTGGGGGAGAACGGCCTGGAGCCACTGCGCGCCGCGAAGCGCGTCACCGCGCAGGTCGCCGCGGAGACCGGCCGGCCCTTTCCGGTAATGGTGCACGTCGGCAACGCTCCCCCCGAGTTCGGTGACGTACTGGACCTCCTCGGCCCCGGTGACGTCGTCACCCATGCCTTCCACGGCAAGGCCGGAGGGCTCTTTCCCGAGGCGGGCTCAGGGCCCCTCCCGCAGGCCCGCGACGCCGTGGAGCGCGGAGTCCGCCTCGATGTCGGACACGGTAGCGCCAGCTTCGCCTTCGACACCATGGAACGCGCGCTGGAACACGGCATCCGCCCGCACACCATCAGCACCGACATACACAGGAAGAGCCTCTCCGGTCCGGTCCACGGCCTCACCACGACCATGACCAAACTCCTCGCCGCCGGACTGACGCTCAACGAGACCGTCCGCGCCGTGACTTCGGAAGCCGCCGAGTCCATCGGCCTCGCCGGAGAAATCGGCAGCCTGGTCGCGGGCCGCGTCGCCGACATCGCTCTCCTGGACCGGGTGGAGGACCCCACCCCCCTCGTAGACGCCGAAGGCCGCACGCGTACCACCGGTCACAGGCTCACCGCCGTGGCCGCTGTGCGGGCAGGCGTCACGCACCGCATCCGAAAGGCCGACGCATGACCGGCACCCCGCCGAGCACCACCCACCCCCGGCAGATACTCGACCGGCTGGCGGACGACACCCATCTCACGGAAGAGGACCTGGCCGACGCCGAGGAACTGCTGACCGCTGCGGACGTCTACGCCGCCGACCGCGCCATCCCCATGAACGACGTCCGCCGGCTGGCACTCGCCGCCCACAGCGTCGCCTTCGTACGGCGCGTACGCGAGCACGAGTACCCGCCCGAACTCGACCGGCACCTCTACGACGAGGTCGGCACCGCGCGGTTCGCCTCGGTGCGCGCACTGCTCCACGCCTACTGCGCGGGCCGCGACCACGACGTGACCGACCCCGAGGTGCTGCTGCTCACCCTCCACTTCGAGGCAGCGCTGCACGAGAGCGCACCCGACCGCGGAAACAGCGCCTGACCCCGCACGCCCCCCTCGCACCTCCCGCACGAAATCCACCACGACCCCGCCCACCAGACAGGAACAAACACCATGTCGGACACTGTGAAAATCGTCATCGGCAATCGGCTCGGCAAGGGCCAGGCGGTCGCGGAGGGAGTCCGGAAGGCCGACCTCGAACCGGTGCTGATACCGGGCCCCGGCGCCGACATGAAGGTCGGTGACGTGATGGCCGCCGAGGGCGCGGCCCTCGGGCTGAGCTTCTGCGGCAGCGGCGGTGCCGGCGCCGTGACGGCCAAGGCGAAGTACGGCCACGAGATCGAGTTCGGCATGCGCAGCCCGGAGGCGGGCGTCACCGCCATCCAGCAGGGCAAGCGCGTCCTCGGCTTCGGCTTCCTCGACACCGAGGAACTCGGCTTCAAGATCGCCCAGGCTCTGCAGAAGGAGCTGGACGCGCAGGCAGGGCAAGCCTGATGAACCATTGCGAGCAGACCCTGCGCCTGACCGGCACGGGTCCCACCAAGGAACGCGCCTTCGGCGCCGTCATGCGCCAGGTCCAGTCGGCTGCGGCCGGCAAGGACGGCGGGGTCACCTTCCGGGTGGAACCCCTGGCGCTGGAGGTCCTGTCGGCCGAGGAACACCACAGGACCGAGCGCTTCCTCGGAGTCCTCTTCCCCCGGAAGCGTGTGCACTACGAGATCAGCATGAACGTACGGGTGCGCATCACCTCCCTCGACCTGGACGCGGTGGACTTCGCCGTACGCGAAGAGAAGCTGAGCACCACGCAGCATCTGCTCCAGATGAGGTGATCCGCCGAAGCGGCACCCGGGGCACGGCGACGTGCCCCACCGGGGACACGGGAACGTGCCCCGCCCGGGACACGGCGACGTGCTCCGAGTCCACACCGCACAGCCAGTCCGGCGGCCCGCCCGCAGCGCAGCCCGCCGGACCGGGAAACCCCCTAGAGGCCCCCCCGTCGGCTCTGAAGTGGAAACCCTTCCATGAACGAAACACTCACCATCCTGCTGGAGTCCGCCGTCATCGGGGCGCTTGTAGGCTTCGGCGCGGGCGCGGGCGTCGCCCGCATGTTCCACGCCCCGAAGGCCCAGGGAATGGGCGCCTTCCGTACCCTGGGCGAGCTCAACGCCTGTGAGAACGACCCGATCGCGCACTTCTCCTTCGGCTTCGGCTTCTTCTTCAACGCCTGGGCGAGCACCGTAGGTGCCGGTGCGCTCTCCGGAGACGTCGACCACCGGATCGTGCCGCACTGGGCGGCGTCGATCGCCATGATCAAGAACCGGAACCTCGCCGAGACCCTGCACAATCCCCGGCGCATGGCCTTCACCGGCGCCGCCGTCGGTGTCGTGCTGATCTCCCTCCTCAACACCACCGCCGCCTCCATCCCGCACTCGCTCCAGAGCGTCGCCTCCCAAGTGCTCGGCCCGGCCTCGGAGTGGCTGCTCAACCCGGTCATGCCGATCATCTTCTGGATGGCCGCGGTGGACGCCGGCCGGCGCACCGGCGGCTGGGGCACCGTCCTCGGCGGCCTCGCCCACATCGTGATGGGCAACGCCGTCCCCGGCATCGTGCTGGGCATCGTCGTCGGCAAGGGCATCGACGACATGGGCTGGAACCGCATCACCAAGAGCCTCACCGCGGCGGTCATCGCCCTCTTCGTAGCCAGCTCCTTCCTGCGCGGCGTCGACATGGAACTGCTCGAGCAGATGAAGATCGGCGTGCCCGGCTGGCTGCACCAGTTGCACGAGAGCACCGGCACGGCCGGTCAGTGAAGGAGCCAGTGACGTGAGTACCACCGACATCGGCGTGAGCGACGAGATCGGAGAGGGCAAGGACGGCGGACGGCCCCGCCCCTGGGAAGGCGGCTTCTGGCTCTCCGAATGGGCCTTCCCGGTCTTCGTCGCCTCACTCGCCGCGGGCATCTTCGCCGGAACGCACCTCTACTACACCTACCAGACCGGCGTCTTCAACGAGGTCGCTGTGGTCGCGCTGCTCAAGGGCGGCATGGAGAACGGCAGTTACGGCGCCGCCGCCGCGTTCGGCGCCGGCTTCCTGTTCGCCCGGATCATCGAGGCCCCGATGGTGGGCATCCTCGACATCGGCGGCTCGCTGCAGACCGGTGTGGGCATCGGCATCCCCGCCATGCTGCTGGCCGCCGGGGTCACCGCGCCCCTCGAACACTTCTGGCTCGCGCTTCCCACCGGAGCGGTCATCGGACTCGCCATCGGATGGCTGGTGCTGGTGATCCGCAGGGCCACCGTCAACTCGCCCAACGCGGGCTCGACCTTCGGCGCCGACGTGATGATGGGCGCGGGGAACTCGGCGGGACGCTACCTGGGGCCGCTCGTCATCCTCGCCGCCGCCACCGCCTCGGTCCCCGTCGGCCTCGGCTCGACGCTCGGGGCGATTCTCTTCTACTGGTGGAAGAAGCCGCTGACGGGCGGGGCCATCCTCGGCGCCATGGCCGCGGGCCTGTTCTTCCCCATCGTCACCAAGTGATCCCGCCCGGGACGCGTCCGCGCGCCCGGGACCCGTACAGAACCGACAACAGAGGAGCCGCCCCGCATGGGTGTGTACGAGGAACTGGGGCTTTCGCCCGCCATCAACGCCAGCGGAAAGATGACCGCGCTCGGTGGAAGCGTGCTCGACGACACGGTGGTCGCCGCCATGGCGGAAGCGGCCAGGAGCCACGTGGTCATGGACGACCTCATGAAGGTCGCCGGTGACGTCATCGCCAAGGCCACCGGAGCCGAGGACGGCTGCCCCACCACCGGCGCGGCCTCCGGCATCGCCATAGCCGTCGCCGCCCTCATCGCCGGTGCGGATCCGGACCGGATCGAGCGGCTGCCCGACCCGGGCGACAGGCCGGACGAAGTCCTCCTGCTCAAGGGGCACTCCGTCAACTTCGGCGCCCCCGTACGGCAGATGGTCGCACTCGGCGGCGGACGGGTGGTCGAGGTCGGCTCCGTCAACAAGGTGAGCGCCGCCCACGTGGAGGGCGCCGTCACCGGGCGGACCGCCGCTCTGCTCTACATCCAGTCGCACCACACCGTGCACAAGGGGACCGTCCGGCTCGCCGACATGATCGCCATCGGGCGCCGGCACGGCATCCCCGTGATCGTCGACGCCGCGGCCGAGGACGACCTGCGCCACTGGCCGGCGACCGGGGCCGACCTGGTGGTCTTCAGCGGCGGCAAGGCGATCGGCGGCCCCACCTCCGGCTTCGTCTGCGGCAGCCGCGCTCTCGTCGAGGCGTGCCGCGCCCAGTACACGGGCATCGCCCGCCCCATGAAGGTCGGCAAGGAGACCGTGCTCGGTCTCCTGCAGGCCCTGCGCCGGTACGGCGTCGACGAGGCCGGGGACGGCGGCCGGGAGCGCATGACGGCGCTGGCCGCACGGCTGGACGCGCTGCCGGGCCTGACGGCCGCCGTGGAACGCGACGAGGCCGGACGGAGCATCTACCGGGCCGTGCTGACCGTCGACCCCGCCGCTGCCGGACGCGACGCACAGGACATCGCGCGGGAACTCGCGGCGGGCAGTCCGCCCGTCTTCCTCCGCGACCACCAGGCCAACACCGGGCGCCTCTCCATCGACCCGCGCCCCATCACGGCGGACGAGGAGGCCGAACTGGCCCGCAGGCTCACCGCGTTGCTCGGCGCCGCCTGACCACGAGCACGTATCATCCCGGCCGGCCGCTGTGCCGCCCGGCGCCCTGCGGACCGTGATCGAGCCCGGTTCCGTGAAGCCGGGACAGCCTTACGCGCGCGGGCCCCGCCGGGTCCGGGACCGGACCCGCGCTACCGGGCCGGCAGCCCTGCGGTTCGTACGGTCCACCGCCCCGCCGCATGCGCGGCACAACCCCGCACGCCCCCGCATGACGCCGTACGACGCCTCGCGCGCGACCGGCGTCCTGGCGTCCACGCCCCACCACTCGTGCGGCGGCGCGCCCTCTCACACCGCTGCCCGCGGATACCCCGGCCGCACGGCCACTCGCCGTACCGGCCACCTGTCCGCACAACCACAAGGAGCAGACCATCCACACCGTTGAACGCCGCCTCGTCGTGACGGAGAAGGCCGGGCTCCACGCCCGCCCCGCAGCCCTCTTCGCGCAGACCGCCGCACGCTACGAAGCGGAGGTCACCGTGGCCCGCCCCACGGTCTCCGAGGGCTCGACCGCGGCGAGCCCCGAGGTCTCGGCCCGCAGCATGCTGTCCCTGATGACCCTCAACGTCAGGTGTGGCGACGAGATCGTCCTGAAGGCCCGGGGGGCGGACGGTGCCGAGGCCCTCGACGCCCTCGCCGTCATCGCAGCGCCCGACCCCTCCTGATCCCGACCCCTCCTGATCCCGACCCCTCCTGATCCCGACTCCTTCTGATTCCGAGACGGACCCCACCCATGCCACAGACCCTGACCCCAGCGGTACTCGATGTCGTCGACCGGTTGCGCGAGGCACGTGTCGTGCCGACCGTCCGGGCACCGGACGCGGACGCCGCGGACTGCCTCGCCCGCGAACTCGTCGCGGCCGGCATCACCACCTTCGAGTTCACCGCCACCACCCCGGGCTGGCAGGCCCTGCTCGCCCACTGGTCCCGCGACCACCCCGAGGCGGCGGTCGGCCTCGGCACCGTCACATCGACGGACACGGCCGAACAGGCCCTGGACGCCGGGGCCCGGTTCCTGGTCAGCCCCTTCCAGGTACCCGAGGTCCGGCCGGTCGCCGACGCCGCCGACCGGCTCTTCGTCGAGGGCGGCCTCACCCCGACGGAGCTGCGCGCATCGGCCGAGCGCGGAGTGGCCAAGCTCTTCCCGGCCCATGTGGGCGGCATCGCCTACCTCACCTCGCTGCTCGCCGTCCTGCCCGGCGCCAGGATCATGGCCACCGGCGGAGTGACCGTCGCCGACGCCGGCGACTGGCTCGCGGCGGGAGCGTTCACCGCCAGCATCGGAAGCGACCTCTTCCGGGGCGGGGACATCCGGGCCAATGTCGCCCGGCTGAAGCAGTCCCTCGAATCCGGTACGCGGGGCGAGCCGTCGGGCGCTTGACCGGCCGGCCTTCGCCGTCGTCGTCCTCGTGGTGACTATTCCTCCAGCACTTCCGCGGCGACTCGGAGAGTCCTCTCAACGGCCGCTCCATCGATGTCGAGACGACGGCGTTCGGCGTCGGGACCCGTCCGGCGCTCGGCGAGCCCGGACCGGACGGTGCCGGTGCCGGTGAGCGCGGGGTCCCGGAGTGTAAGAGGTCATCGCGCACCTCGCACGGACATGCGGGGCGCACACGGCGGTCCCGGACTCGTGCCGTTCCGTCGGAGAGTACGAATGGGTGGAGTTCTCGCGCCAGTTCCACCGAGGGCGCCGCGTCCGGGACTGGGGCCTGCACGACAAGGGCGTGTACACCTTCACGTCGCACGAGAACCCACTGCTGTGCCCCCGGTTCACCGAAGGATCCCCGTGCTCGGGCGTCGAGGTGCTGCTGTGCGGCTCCGCGCGGCACGTCAGAGGGGAGGAGGACCAAGCCCAGGACTCGGATGGGGTCCGGATCGGACTGGCTGCACGATATGGCCGCCGAGTCGGTGGCCATGGAGGAGCGTGGTGAGACCGTCCTACTGCTGGTGGCAACCCCGTTGTACGTCGAGACCGCCCCGCCTCCGAAGGAGGGCGGCTTGGCACCGCAGCCCGCCCGGGGCCGCGGGCCCTGGAAGTTCAGGGTCTACCCGCCGGCGCGCTGACGACCTGGTGGCCGTCACCACCCTCGGCGTCTCCCTGAAGCCGCACGGGGCGGTGGACCTGCTGACCGACCCGGGGGAGCATTGGGGGCGCCTGCTGTCGCTCATCCCGTGTGACGCGCGCCTGGAGGACCCGCAGAGCGACGCGCTCATGGAGGAGGGTGGGCCCGCCTGGGAGTTGTGGACCCGCCTGGCCGACAAGCAGCGGTACCCCGGCAAGCCCGCCGGGAGCGGCCCGGTTGTCGCGGGCAAACTGCTGGCCCGCAAGCGCCCCCGCCTCGTCCCCGTCTACGACAGCCGCGTCAAGCAGTTGTTCGAGCGCCCGAAGACGGACCACTCGTTCTGGGCCGCGCCGGCCGCCGAGCTGCGGGCGGACAGCGGCACCTTCCGCGACCGGTTGATCCGTCTTCGCGACGAGGCCGGTATCGGCGAGGACATCGGCATCCTGCGGGTGTTCGACGTCATCGCCTGGATGCATCAGGGTGAGCGGGAGCGCATGTCGACGGGCTGAGCCCAGGGCGGACGGCGGAAATGTGTGGCAGGCCGTCGGCCGGGAGCGTCCCCGGACGGCGAAGCGGAGGCAGCCGGGCTGATTGTCACAGGCGGCGCCTAGAGTCTCTCCCACTCGTCACGGTGCGTTGCCGCTGACGTGTCTCATCGGCGTGCCGCCCGGTCGGCGGCCGTCCGGAACAAGGGGAGAACAGCGCATGGGGTGGGTTCCGGCAGGCGACTACGAAGTCGCTCTGGAGGCGGGCAAGGTGGTCTGCCGCAATGGGAAGGGCCGCCGGCTGAAGTCCGTTCCGGCCAAGGTGAAGGACGACCCGGCGGTCGTCGGGCTCCGGCAGTTGACCGAGTGGCTGGAGCAGCACGAACACCAGTGCCTGGCCGACGTCGAGCAGTGGATGGTGCGTTCACTGCCGGTCCCCACCGCCGTGCTCGCCCAGGTCTGGCCCGACCCGGCGTGGCAGACGGCCCTGCGGGACGTGGTGGTCACCGGTGCCGACGGCGGGGTCGCCGGGTTCCTGCGCGATGTCGACCCCCAGCGCGGTCTCGGGCTCGTCGACCTGGACGGTGACACGGTCCGCATCACCCCGGACGTCGTCAGCGTGCCCCACCCCGTCCTTCTCGACGACCTCGACGAGCTGCGGGAGTTCGCGGTCGAACTGGGCGTGCGGCAGGGCGTGGACCAGCTGTTCCGCGAGGTGTGGCGCCGCCCGCCGGGCCTCGCCCCGGACACCACGTCCGTGGACACCTACGCCGGTGGCGCGTTCAAGGAACTGCGGTTCCTGCACGGCCGCGTCACCCAGCTCGGGTACCGGTCGCGCGGTGGATACGCGGTCTGCCCGGTCGTCGAGGACGGGGCGACCGTCGAGGCACGCATCTGGATCGGCGAGCACGACGGATACGACGAGTACGGCACCGAGACGGGCCCCCTGGGCTGGACCGACCCTGCGGGGCGCACGCTGACGGCCGCCGAGGTCGGCCCCGTCGCGTGGTCCGAGGGCATGCGCATGGCGGCGGCGCTCTACGCCGGCCGGGACGTGGCGGACGAGGAGCGGGCGGCATGAGCACCACGACGAAGAGCACGGACGCGAACACGACGGCGGCGGACGCGGCGTTCATCCCCGCCCAGGCCCGCAGCGGGAGCACCGCCGCTCCCGCCGACGAGGCCCGTACGGCGGCCCTGCTGGACGCGGGCTCGATCCTTCGGGCCGGCGCCACCGACCGGGACGACGCCGACGCGCTGACCGCCCGCACCTACACGCACACCGCCCTCGGCGACCGGCCCGTGGTCCGGCTCGTGCCCGGCACTCTCGGCGAGGCCGAGGACCTGGCCCTGGAGTTCCTCGGGCTGGCCCGGACCGCCGAGGCCCCGGTCGTGGGGCAGGTGCGCCGCGAGACGCTGGGCTTCCCGGCGTGGGCGCTGGTCAACGACCCGGCCAACGGGCACCACGCCCTGGCCCTCGTCAAGGACATCGAACGGCTGGGGCGGCAGGCCAGGACCCGCGCCGGAGCGGCCAAGGAGGGCTTCGACGCCCTGGGCAGCCGGCTCGGCCGGGCCGTACCCCACTTCCTGCCCACCTACTACGAGCAGGTCGCCCGCCTCTTCCTCCAGGCCGAGAACACCACGTACGCCGCCTCCTTCTTCGGCAAGGCCCGCGAGGCCGAGCGGGTGCACGGACTGGTCGTGGACGAGGACCGGCAGCGGGCCGTCTTCCTGGAGTTCGCCTTCGCCGGGGCGCTGACCGTCAAGGCGCTGCGGCAGTACGTGCGGGACCTGGCGGCCCGGCTCGCACCGGCGGACGCCTGGGCGCAGTTCCGCCGTCTGCTGGTCGAGCGCTGCGCGGCCGGCATGCCGCCCTACGCGGCGCTGCCGCAGGACGTGCGCACGCTGGTCAAGGTCGCCGGGCTGGACCGCGAGGCCGCCGAACTCGACCTGGTGGCCGATCTGATCGGCTCTCCGGGAGTCGTCCGCGCCCCCGCCTCGTTCTGGTCGACCTACCGCCCCGCCCTGGTGGACCTCGCCCGACGGGACGAGGCCGTGCGGGTCCGGCTCCTCGGCTTCTTCCCGGAGACCTTCAGCGAGAGCGGCCAGGACACGGAAGGCGACAGCGGCTGGCTCGCGTTGCTGGCCGAGTCCGGCGCCGAGGACCTGCTGACCGCTCTTCCCGGCACGTCCGGCAACGCACCCTCCGATTCCACGGCCCCCACCGCCGTCTCTCCGGCGGACTGGCTCGCCCGCTGGGAGGCACACCGCAGGCGCAACCGGGCCACCTCGGGCCGCAGTCCGCAGACCCTCGGCCTGGCCGCCCGGATGGCGGCCCGGCTGCGCGCCGACGGGCGCTCGGTCGAGCTGTTCCAGGGCCGCTGGCGGCGCACCGCCGACCTGGACCTTCTCGACCTCTGCCTGGCCTCCGGCGTCCTCGTGACCGAGCCGGACGACCAGGTCACGGGTTACGCACAGCCCCCCGGCGTCCCGTTCGAGCAGTGGCTCACCGACACCGCGCCCGGCGCGCGGGATCTCACCGCCGTAGTCGAACAGCCGTTCTTCCGCGCTCTCCTGCGCCGCAACGTCGGCGCCCTCGGCAACGGACACGGCCAGCGGCTGGACGACACCGTCATGGCGAAGCTGGCGGCGCACCCGGCGCTCTCCGGAATCGCGCGGGAGTGGCTGAACACCTGCGCCGAGGAGTACACGGCCGCGCGGGGGCTCCCCGGACTGCACACCGCTCTCGACAGTCTCTCGGCCTTCCGCACCGTGGTCGCGGACGTCGCCCCGGAAGCCGTGCGGCTCCTCAAGGGCCACGACGTCGTGCCGCTGCTCGCCGCCACCCTGCGCACCGGCGTCCTCGACGAACTGGGCTGGCCCGCGCTCGACGAGACGTACGCCGAACTGGACGTCGAAGCCGTCGCCGTCCTACGTCAGCGACACCACCGGTCGCAGAACGTCGGTGTCACCGGTGCCTGGCCGGCGCTGATCCTGCACACCCTCGAACGGGCCGTCGTCGTCGGCCCGGAGGGCGTCCTGCTGCGGCACACCCTGCGGCTGCCCGCCAACGTCGACCACTGGCGGACACTTGCCTTCCGTTACGTCGACGGCGAGTTGCTGGTCATCTGGTGGGAGGACGGCAAACCGCACGGCTACTGGTCGCACCGTCCCGCCGAGGTCTTCACCCTCGGCGGCGAGCAGATCCCACGCTGGGGCGGCTCCGGAGCCTCGGACGACGTGTGCCTGCCGCTGCCCGGCGGCGGCCGCGCCACCGGCGGCAAGGCTCTGCACGCGGGCGACACCTCCCTACCGCCTCAGCGCGCCGTCATCTCCGACGGCACCGGTCACTGGCGGGAAGGCCACCAGGGCACGCAGCAGGTGTGGCTGGAATACGACCCGGTCAGCGGCACCCACGGCCGCTCCTCCCTGCCCGCCTTCCTGCGCTCCGGAGTGCGGGACGGCACCCGGCTGCTCGCCGGGCACTGCCAGGTGCTGCCCCTCCAGCCCGGTCTGGAGACCACCCCGTTCGGTACGGACGGCACGGTCCTCGGCCGCTGGGTCCGCCGCACGGTCACCGAGCCCGGCACGGCCGCCCCCGCCGACGGGCACCGGATCACCGCGGGCACCCCCGACGGCCGTACGGTCACCCTGCCGCACCCGCTGCCGGGCGGCCGCTCCCCGGTGCCGCTCGGCGCCCTCACCCTGCCCGGCGGCTCCCGGCCGGTCGCGGTGCTCAACCACCGCTCCGTCGAAGCGCACCCGGCGGACCCGGACGGCACCGGTGGCAGCCTGTGGTCCGTCACCACCGACTCCTGCGGCGGGAACGACGCGGCGGGCACCCCCTACGTGCCTCCCGTCGCCTACTGGCACGCCCTGCGCCCGAGGGACGAGCGGGGTTCCGCCACCCTGCGGAACCTGACGGACTCCCGGGCGCGGGAGCTGTTCGAGGCCGTCGCCGCCGCGGTCGCCCGGCATCTGGAGGCGTTCCGGGCCGCCAAGGAGTACACCGGGCCCACATCGCAGGAGCTGAGCCGGGAGGCCGTCGCCCGGGTGCTGCCCGAGGTGTCCGATGCCCGGCTCCGCGCGGGCGTCACCGCCCTCGTCCGGAACGCGGTGGACCGCGCGTCCGCACTCGCCCGGTACCTGGAACCGCCCAAGCCCGCGCAGCCGGACACGCCGAGGAACACCGCACGCACCCAGGGCATGTTCTTCGACCACGCGCCCGAGCACGGCGACGACACGACCCTCCAGACCGCCTCCGCCTGGCGCTCCGAGCGGATGCGCGGAGGCTGGTGGGGGGCCGGGAGCCGGTGGACCGTGATCCGGCAGATCCTCGCCGTCAACCACGTCCTCGGCGGCGAGCCGGCGTTCGGCCCGCCGATATCGTCCAAGGTCCCGTTCACCCCCGTGGACGGCTGGCAGCGGGACGAGTACACGGTGCCCGACGGCTCCCTGACCTGGACCTCGCTCCTCGACAACCTGCCCGAACTGGCCTACCGGGCCGCATCGGAGACCACCTCACCCGAACACCGCACCGCGCTCCTCGTGTTCCTCGACGCCCTGGCCGCAGGCCCGTTGGCCCACCCGGTGGGCACGGTCCGGCAGGTGGAGCTCGTCGAGCCGTTCCGAGGAGGGACGACCGGGCCGGGACGCCCCGAGGCCGTGCACCGCCTCGGCCAGGTGCTGCGCAAGGGCGCCCGCACCGTCGTGGTCATCGCCAACCGCGGCCGGTACGCCCGGAGCGACGCGGCACGCTGGCTGGCCCTCGACCACGACCCGACCGGCGCCTTCGGCCCCGTCCCCGGCTTCACCCTGGACCACGAGCACGTACACCGGCACGGCATCGCCGGTGACCGGCTCACCCGGCTCACCGCCCTGGTCCGGGAGCAGGGCCCGGCGCCCTGGCGTCCGGAGGCCGCCGAGGCGTTCCACGCGGCCACCGGAATCGGCCGCCTCCAGTCCGTCGCCCTGCTGTCCGCGGCCATCGAGGAGCCCGGCGCCGGCGCGCTCGCGCTGCTCGGGGTGAAGACCCGCGCCCTTGAAGCGGCCCAGGCCCGGCTGGACGCCCTGCCCGGCGACGACCGGCACGCCCTGCTAAGGGCGTTGCTGCCCGCGGACCCGGCCGAGCTGTGGTCCACGGGCCCCGACGTCCGGACCGCCGCCGAGGTCTGGCAGGAGCGCCTGGCCTCCCTCGTCCGCGTCCCCGAGGAACTGGACCTGGACCTGTCGGGCACCACCCCGGGCGCCGTCGACCTGATCCTCAACGCGCCCACCCGGACCTGGCTCGCCCACGGCACCGACGTCGAGGACGGAACCGGCCGCTCGGGCCCGCACCGGGTGAGCGGACACGGCGCGATCTCCTCGGCCCTCACCGCCCTGCGCACCCTCGGCTACGCCCTGCCCCACGGGCACCCTCTGCGGGCACACCTGCCCGTGGGGCTCGCGGCCCTGCGCGACCGCCTCGCCGATGCGGACCTGGTGCTGGACCTCGGTCTGGACTGGGCCGAGTCGGGGGGCTCGATCGGCCCCGTGATCCGCGCCGCCCACGGCCTCCCCGAGTCCGGCGGCGCCGACGCCGACGGCCTGGTCCGGGCCGGCACGGCGCTGCTCCTCGCTCCCGGCCACGGCAACAGCGAGAAGGTGCTGATCCGCCCGGCCGGCCTGGCGGGCCCCGACGACCCGGCGTTCGGCCTGGTCGAGGGCACCGTCGGCGGTCACAGCACCCGTGATCTGCGCGCCCTGCGCGACTTGCTGGGCGAGCAGACCGCGGCGCTGGCCTCGGCGGGTGGCCCCGACGGGTCCCCGCACCGCCCGGCCCAGGATCCGACGCGTGCGGTGCCGGAGCTGGTGGCCGAGGCCGCCGAGGCCCTCGGCCTGAGCCCGGACGCCGCCGCCCTCTACCTCATGCTGCTCGCCCTGCCCGACCCGACCGACCGCAACTGCGTCCGCTGGACCGAGTGGAAGCCGGCCCGGGTCAAGAAGGCCCGGACGGAACTCGCCGCCACCGGACTCGTCGTGGAGGCGAAGCGCGCCCGCGCGGGCCGCACCCTGTTCCTCCCCTGCGGCTGGCTCGAACGAGGCGCACCCGGACTGCCGCTGGAGACCTGGAAGGAAAGCCTTTACCCCGTGACCGGATCCGCCCGGACCCTGCCGCACATCCCCGTGCCCGCGCTGTTCGCTGCCGCCTGGGCGCGGGTGCGCGACGGCGAAGCCCCCGCCTTCGAGGAACTGGAAACCCGCGCAACCCGGAAGGGCCGCCGCCGATGACGAACGACACCACGAACACGGGCACGACCACGGACAACACCGCCCCGGACAACGCCGTCACAAGCGGCGTCCCGGACCGAGTGCAGACGCCCGGCCAGGAGCACCGTCAGGTCACGCTGCCCGAGGACCGGTACGCAGCCGAGCTGGCCTTCCTGGCCGCCCACGACTCCGGGCCCCGCCCACCCGGCTGGCTGCTCACCCCGCGCGCGGTCGTCACCTTCGTGACGGGCAGCGCGGGCGAGGCACTGAGCCTGCCGAAGGGCGCCCGGCCCGGAGCTGGGGTGCCACTCCGCATGGTGATCGAGCAGAAGTTCGTGGGCGAGCGCGCCCTGGTCGAACGATGCGTGGTCACCCTTGCCGGGGAGCGCGGCCTCCTCCTCGTGGGCGAACCCGGCACCGCCAAGTCCATGCTCTCCGAGTTGCTCTCGGCGGCCGTGTGCGGCACCAGCGCGCTCACCGTGCAGGGCACCGCGGGCACCACCGAGGACCAGCTCAAGTACGGCTGGAACTACGCGTTGCTGCTCGCCCAGGGCCCCACCGAGCAGGCCTTGGTGCCCTCCCCGGTACTCGCCGCCATGACGCGGGGTGCCGTCGCCCGCGTCGAGGAGGTCACCCGCTGCCTGCCGGAGGTCCAGGACGCCCTTGTGTCGCTGCTCTCCGAGCGACGGATCGCGGTCCCCGAACTCGCGGGCGGCGAGGGCTCCCAGATACACGCGGCCCCCGGGTTCACCCTCATCGCCACCGCCAACCTGCGGGACAAGGGGGTCTCGGAGATGTCCGCCGCGCTCAAGAGGCGCTTCAACTTCGAGACCGTGGGCCCCATCGGGGACGTGGACGCCGAGACCGCGCTGGTCCGGCGCCAGTCCCGGGCGGCCGTCGAACGGGTGGGCGCCGCCTACCAGGTGGACGACGCCGTCCTCGAAGCCCTTGTCACCGCCTTCCGGGACCTGCGCGAGGGCCGCTCCGTGGAGGGCTGGGAGGTCGAGCGCCCCTCCACGGTGATGAGCACGGCGGAGGCGGTCTCCGTCGCGGGCTCCCTGGGCCTGGCCGCCGCCTACTTCCCCGGCGACCGGGACGTGCTGTCCCTCCTGCCCGGCCATCTGCTCGGGGTCGTCCGCAAGGACGACCCCGCCGACGCGGCACGGCTGCTCGGGTACTGGGACGGCCCGGTGCGCAGGCGCGCGGAGCAGGGGGCGGCCACCTGGCGTGCCCTGTGGGACCTGCGCGCGGTGCTGGAGAACTGACGGATGAGCGAGCCGATCACCCACGGGACGCGGTCCACCGCGCAGGAACCGTCCACCGCGCAGGAACCGCCCACCCCGCAGCAGCCGTCCACCGGCCCGGCGGCCGGGCCCGCCACCCCGGAAGCCGCGGTGGCGGCCCTCGCGGCGACCGGACCCGGGTTGCCGTTCCTGATCGGGGTGCGCCACCACGCGCCCTCGCTGGCCGCCGTCCTCCCGGCGCTGCTGGACGCGGCGGCCCCCGATGTCCTCCTCGTCGAACTGCCCGCCGAGTTCCAGCCCTGGCTGGGCTGGCTCGCCCACGAGGAGACCGAGGCCCCGGTGGCGCTGGCCGCCGTACTCGCCGAGGGCCCCGGAACCGGTTCGGCAGGCGAACGGGGTCCGGCTTTCTACCCGTTCGCTGACTTCTCGCCCGAACTGGCCGCTCTGCGCTGGGCGGCGAGAAACGGGATCCCAGCGGTGGCCTGCGATCTTCCACTGGCCGACCGGGCGTGGGCCGGCGGCGGTCCGGACACCGCTGCCCCCGTCCCGGGCGCCGGCTCCACGCCCGTACCGGGGGAGGGGCTCGGGCTGTCGGACGCGCTCCGGTCCCGGCTCACCGGCCGGGACGGTGACGACCTGTGGGACCGGCTGGTGGAGGCCCTCGCGCCCGGGTCGACGCCCGAGGCGCTCCGCCGTGCCGCCCTGCTCACCGGCTGGGCGCTGCGCCACGAGGCCGAGGCGCGGGACGGGGTGCACGGCACGGACCTGGCGCGTGAGGCGTGGATGCGCGGACATGTCGCCGAGGCACTGGCGAGCGGGCGGCGGCCGGCCGTGGTGGTGGGAGCGTTCCACACCCCGGCACTCCTGACCCCCGCCGGATCCGCCGAGGACCCGGCTGGGGACGCCTGCGCCGCCACACCCGAGCCGGGTGCGGACGGCCGGGCGAACGCCGCCCCCGGGGCGGCGACGTGCACGGTCTCCCTGGTCCCGTACACGTACCCCCTGCTCGACTCACGGTCCGGCTACCCGGCCGGCATCCGGGACCCGGAGTGGCAGCACACGGTCCTGGACGCCGCCGGGGACCCTGCCGCACTGCACGAGGCGCTGATCCGCACCGCGGTCCGCGTCTGCGCCGCCCTGCGCGAACAGGGCCACCCCTACGGCCCGGCGGACGGCCGGGAGATCGTCCGGGTGGCCGGGGACCTGGCCCGGCTGCGAGACCTGCCCGCGCCCGGCCGAGGTGAACTCCTGGAAGCCGTACAGACGGTGCTGGGGCGGGGCGAGACCTACGGCACGGGCCGCGCCGTCGCCGGCGCCCTCGAACGCGTACTCGTCGGAGCCCGCACCGGACGGCCCGCGCCCGCCGCTCCGCGCGGCGGGCTGGGCCCCGCGGTCGAGGCCGAGGCCGAGGCGCTCACCCTCCCCGGCCCGCAGGACGCGCACGAGAGGACACCGCGCGATCTCCGGCTCGACCCGGCCCGCTCCACCCTGGACCGGCGCCGCGAACTGCTGCTGCGCAGAATGACGGTGTGCGGCATCCCTTACGCGCAGGAACAGGGGGTGACCGGTGCGGCGGGCACGGAAGGGCTCACGACGCGCTGGCAGGTGCGGTGGACCCCGGCGACGGCCGCGATGCTCACCGCGGCGGGGGCCCGCGGCGTCACCCCGGTCCAGGCGGCCGAGGGAGTGCTGCGGCAGCGGCACGCGGCTGAGCGTGCGGAGGGAGGTCCGACACCCGCCCAGGTCGTCCGCGGCCTCACGCAGGCCGCCGGGTGCGGGCTCCCCTCCCTGGTGGACGAACGGCTGACGGAACTGGCCGCCGTACTCCCCGCGAGCGGCACCCTTCCCGAACTCCTGGGCGGGCTCGACCTGCTGGACCGCCTCGACGCCGGGCACCTTTCGGGCCTGGCCGCGCCCGACGACCACCCGGCCCCGGCCTCGGACGCCACAGACGCAGGTACAGGCACAGACGCAGACCCAGCTACGACTACAGGTACTGCCTCTGCCGCTGCCTCCGCGCGTGCCGCCCGCACCGCACACGCGGCCGAACTCCTCACCTCGGCCGCGGTCCGTCAGGTCGACGGTCTGACCGGTTCCGAGGAGCCCGAGGACGCCCGTGCGCTGCTCGAACTCTCGCAGCGGGCCGACCGGGTGGGCGGCATCCGGCTCACCGGCGCCCTCGCCCGGCTGACCGCCGAGGGGACCCCGTTGATCGCCGCGGCCGCCGGTGCGGTCAGGGTGCTCACGGGCCACGATGAGGCCGAGGCCTTCGGAGGGCGCGTCGCCTCGTGGGTGGACGGAGCCGTCGACACCGCGTCCCGGGCCGCGCTCACCGCCCGCCTCACCGGCGTCCTGACGGTGGCGGGCCCGCTCCTGGCCGTCGGCGTCGGCACCCTGGACCCCTTGCTGCACCGGGTCGTCGAGCTGGACGACACCGCGTTCCTGGCCCGGCTGCCGGCCCTGCGCGGTGGCTTCGACACCCTGAGCCCGGCAGCCCGGGACCGGCTGCTGGACACCATCGAGGAGCGGCTGGGCGAACGGGTCGACAGCCTCAACGGGGACGACCCGGCCGAGCTGGCCCGCCGAACGGCCGCCGACCTCGCGGCCCGCGAGCTCCTGACCGGCTTGGGCCTGCCCGTCCCGCCCCCGGCGCACGACGACCGGTTCGCACCCCTGCCCGGACACCGCGCGACACCGGGCCCCACCGTCACACCCGCCACAGAGCCTGCCGCGCGGACCCCCGCCACCGCGACCGCTCCCGAGCGGATCCTCGAACCCGCCACCGAGCCGGCTCCCGCGCGGACCCTCGCACCCGCCGACCGGTGGAGGCTCGTGCTCGGCCGGCGTCCCGAACACCTGCCTGCCGGCTCCGCCCGTCTGGCGACCGCTCTGGACGAGCTCTACGGTGCGGGGCACGGCGAGGGATCCCGCGGCAGTCTGCCCGGACCCGGCAGGCGTGGTGGCCGGGAGCCGTCGTTCCCCGGCGTCCGCGAGTGGTCCGAGGAACTGGCCGCGCTGTTCGGCGGCGGCATCCGCGAGGAGGTACTCGCCGCCGCAGCCGCGACAGGCCGCCGGGACGTCCTCGCAGAGCTCGACCCGGCTGCCGCCACCGCCTCCGTGGAACTGCTCCGGACGATCCTGCGGTACGCGGGCGGCCTCCCCGAAGCCCGCCTCGCGGCCCTCCGGCCTCTGGTCAGCCGCTTGGTCGAAGAGCTGACCCGGCAGCTCACCACCCGGCTGCGGCCCGCGCTCACCGGCACGATGGCGGCCCGGCCGACCCGCCGCCCCGGCGGGAGGCTGGACCTGCCGCGCACACTGCGAGCCAACCTGGCCACCGCCCGCCGGACGGCCGACGGCACGGTCCAGGTGATCCCGGAGCATCCGGTGTTCCGCAGTCGCGTCCGCCGGTCGGCCGACTGGCGCCTGATCCTGGTCACCGATGTCTCCGGATCCATGGAGGCGTCCACGATCTGGTCCGCGCTGACGGCCTCCGTGCTCGCCGGGGTGCCTACTCTGAGCACCCATTTCCTCGCCTTCTCCACGGAGGTCGTCGACCTCACCGGTCACGTGCACGATCCCCTCTCGCTCCTGCTGGAGGTGAGCGTGGGCGGGGGCACGCACATCGCCGCCGGACTGCGGCACGCCCGCAGCCTGATCGCGGTACCCAGCCGCACCCTCGTCGTCGTCATCAGCGACTTCGAGGAAGGCGCGCCGCTCGGCGGACTGCTGGCCGAGGTACGGGCCCTGGTGAACACCGGCTGCCACGTCCTCGGGTGCGCGAGCCTCGACGACGCCGGCCGGCCGCGCTATTCGACGGGCGTCGCCGGACAGGTCGTGGCCGCCGGCATGCCCGTGGCAGCCCTCAGCCCACTCGAACTGGCCCGCTGGATAGGGGAGAAGACCGCATGACCGCCCAACTGCCGCCTGTCGCACCGGAGGTCACAGCCACACTGGTGGAGAACCTCTCACCCCGGCTGCGCAAGCGGCTGGACGCGGCGGTCACCAAGCTCGGCGCCCGCCCGACGCGCCGCGACGGGGACACGGTGGTGATCGCCGTCGACGACGAGACGGAGTTGCGCCTCCACGCACCGGGCGGTGCGGTCGCGTCGGCGGAGGCCATCGAATGCGGTTGCCTCCTCGCCCCGGCGTGCGTCCACCGCGCGGCCGCCGCCTGTGCCGCCCCCACGGCGGTCCCCGCGCCGGAGCCGGACGACCGGGCCACCCACGCGGCCCCCGACCACGACCCCGCCCGCACAACGGACTCAGCCCCCACTCCCGCCCCCACCGCCAACTCCGGCCCCGAATCGGCTTCTTCGCCCGAGGTGGCGAGCCCGGCCCAGCGTGTCGCGGCCGACGCCCTGTGGGCGGCGGGCGCCGCCGTGCTGGAGGCCGGCGTCGACGGGGCAGGCGCCGTCACCCAGGCCGCCCTCCTCCGGGCCGCCCACACCGCCCGGCTCCGGCAACTGCCGCGCGCCGCGGGCGCCGCGCTGTCCGTCGTCACACTGCTGCGGGCGGCCCGCGCCGGGGATCCGTCCTACCGCACCGCCGACCTCGTCACGGCCCTGGCCGAACTCCTGGGCACCGCACACCGGCTCGGAATCGCGTCCGGGGCGGAGCTGGCCGCAGCCAGAGGCCGCGCGCGCCGCCCGTACACCCCGGACGGCTCGCTGCGCCTGTACGGACTGTTCACCGAACCGGTGGTCACCGACTCGGGGCACGGCGGCGTCCGCACCTGGGTCGCCGGATCCGACGGCCGCCTCTGCACCGTCGGCGACGTGGCACCCGGCGGCGCGGCGCGCGCCCTGGGCGTGGCGGACCGGGCCGTGCGCCTGGGGGACAGTGCGCTCACCCATCGCGAGCTGGGCCGGGCCGGCCTGGCGGTCTCGGGGGCGACGGTCTCCCCGGACGGCAGGCTGGGAGCCGGGAAGGGCGTCAAAGCAGTCACCGCCCGGGGCGCGGCGTGGACGGAGCCGCCGCTCGCGGCCCTGTGGGAGGCACCGCCGTCCGAACAGGCCGCCCGCGCCCTTCGGTCGACCTCCCGCTACGCGGACCCGGACGGCGGCGGCAGCGACCTGATCTTCCTGGACGTCGAACTCCTCGGCGCCGTACGGGAGCCGGGCGGCGCCTGCCTGCTCGCGCTGAGTGAGGGCAACATTCCCGTCCGGCTCACCGTGGCCGACGACGACCCCGCCCTTGCTCATCGCGACAACCTGATGCTGCTGGCCACGGCGCCGGGGACACGGCTGAGGATCATCGGCCGCCTCGTGCCCGCCCCGCACCCCCGGCTCACCCTCCTCGCCTGCGCGCACCCCACCGGCGAAGGCACGATCGACCTCGGCCTCGACCGCCTGCGCCGCGCCGACCTCCCGGGCCCGGCCGCCCCCGGACACCCCGCGCCGCCACCGCCCGGAGAGTCCGGCGCCCACTCACCCCTTTACCTCCTGGAGCGCCGGGTCGAACAGGCAGTCCCGGCGGGCCGCGCCGCCCTCGGCATGCTCGGAGACGTCACCGCCGAGACCCGTCGCATCAGCCGCGCGGGCCTGCCCACGGCCGCCGGACTCCTGGCCGCGCTGTGCGCCTCGGCGGCCCAACGCGACCGCGACCACTTCGGCCGCCTCCTCCCCGCCGACACCGACGGCTTCGCCCTGCACTGGCTCACGGCGGCCCGTTACACGGCCTCCGTGGCCGAGTCGCTGTGCGCGGCGGCCTGGAATCCGGGGAGGCGGTGGCCGCCGTTGCCCGGTGCTTCGGCCACCAGGTCATAGCTGGTGCACTGCGATGCCTGTCGGCATCAGGCCGTGAGTCGCACATCCGAGGAGGCGACCTCCGCGTCGGCCGGCGAGGCGAGCTGTTGCTTCGCTGCCGCGAGCGCTTCCTCCACGGCGCGGGTGCCGGTGGTCACGCACAGCGTGTAGGACACGTCCTGCAGTTCCTGGTCCGTCGGCGGCGTGCGCTGCTGAGAGTTCAGAAGCCGGAGCGTCTCCTACCGGCCGACGAGACTCCGCAGGATCATGGGGTGCGCGATCAACACAGAAGTCCCTTTCGGTGTATGGGCTGCCAACGTCCTCGTGCCCCAGAAGGCGTAGACCAATCAGTCGGCGTTCGAGTCCGTTTCCGCCCACGGGTGCTCCGCCCACGTTTCCGTATCGGAAGTCGCCCGGAGGAGGAGAGAGGAGATACGTCCCTTGCGGGAACAGGAAGCGGGGCCGGCACAGAACGAGTCTGGCCGGCCCCGCCTCATGAGGTCGTGCGGTGCGTTCAGGAGCGGCGGTGGCTCTGGTAGTAGCCGCCGACCTGCTCGTGGTATCCCGCGTCTCCCACATGCTTGTCCTTGTCGAACTCGGGCGAGTGCTTGATCTGGTCCTTGGTGAGGTCGACGAGGATCTTCCGCTCGCCCGTGTCGATGGTGCGTACGGTGCCGGCGGGCAGCAGTACGTGCTTGCCGAAGATCCAGACACCGGTGTCGACCACGAGGTACGCGGAGTTGACGTCGTCCGAGTGCTTGTCGACCTTGCCGATGCTTCCGTCGGTCGCCTCGACCTTGTAACCGATCAGGTCGGTGCCCGCGGTGTGGCCGGTGGTCGGCTGGTAGCCCCAGATGTTGTCACTCATATAACGACTCCCTCATTGAGACTCTGGTTCACTCAAAGGCGTTGGCCGTTGAGTCGGTACGGCGTCACCCGAATTGCAGTGACGGCGTTCCCTGTAAATCGCGTGCCCCGTGCTCCTTCCCTCACACATGGTTTTTTCAGGAGCGGGAGAAGAACGCGGCGGGGCAGTACGCACTGCCCCACCTCAGACGACGATGACCTACTGCCGGCCCTTTCCTGCTCGTGAGCGTGAAACCGGGTGGGCCCCGACGCCGTAGTCACGTCGGGGCCCACCCGGTGAATCTGCTGTGCGCCGTCTGCCGGCGGTGAACGAGAACAATAGGAACCATATTGTCTGTGTGCGGCTGTATTAGCGCGCAATCACCATTCTCGGTTCGCGCTGTTCCGAGCAGGAGCAGGAGCAGGAGCAGGAGCAGCCGGGGTTCAGCTCCTGGCCTTCGTGTCGGCGGCTGCGCAGAGAGCCGTGTGCAAGGCCGTCAGTCCTTTGGCCAGTGCCCGGCGTTCCGTGCTCGGCAGTGAGCCGATGACGTGGAGCAGCGCGGTTTCGCGTTGGGTGCGGACCGCTTCGAGGTGGGACTTTCCCGCTCCGGTCAGGCGCAGGACGACTTCGCGGCGGCTGTGCGGGCATGGGCGTCGTTCCAGGAGTCCCATGGTCTGCAGGCGGTCGCACAGGCGGCTGACTGAGGAGGGCGCCGTGTCGAGGAGCTGACCGAGGGCGCGCATGCGGATTCCGTCGTCGCGGTCGACAAGACAGAGCAGTTGAAGTTGTGAGGTGGAGACGGGGGCCGGATCAGCCGTTGCGCGAACGCGTTCCAGCGGGATGTCGAGGAGCTCGAGGACACGGGAGACGGCGCGGGCGGCGTCCCGGGTGAGTGCTTGCGCGGCAGGTTCTTGCGGCACGTGATTCCCATCGGCTCAGCTGGTGGCCTGTCCACGCCCCGGGGCGCGGGCATCAGGCGCTGTGGTCCGGCCCTGTGTCGCCCGGTCCGCGTCTGAGGTGCTGTTCATCGGCGCCGGTGGAGTCGTCGGCGGCACTGACGGGGGGCGCCGTGAGGTGGGCGAGCGTGCCGGTGATCGTCAGCATGCGGTCCAGGGCCGAGGGGCGCTCGTCCAGGTGGAGGCGGACGCCGGCCCCGGTGGCGCGGCGGCGGATCATCAACAGGATCGAGAGGCCCGTGGAATCGGTGGTGCCGAGTCCCGCGAAGTGGAGGTGTAGGTCGAGCAGGTGGGGGTTGTCGGCGAGTTTGCCGTTGGCCGTGGCCAGGAGCTGGTCGGCGTTGTCGTAGTCGAGGTCGCCCTGGATTTCGATGCGGACGGTGGTTTCGGTGTCCACGGTCGTCAGGCGCAGGTGGCTGGGGGGCGTCGTTGTCATGCGGTGTTCCCGACAGGGACGAGGGCGGCGGAGGTGAGGCGTTCGATGCCGAGCCGGAGGATTCGGGTGGCGCGGGGGAAGTCCTTCAACTCGTCGGCGAGGACCTGCAGGGCCGGCGGCAGGCTGTGCGGCGGAACGTTGCGAGCGGCGAGGATGCCGCTGGTCCAGGTGAGGAAGTCCGCGAAGAGGTCGTCGTCGCCGGTGTAGAGGGCGATACCGAGGAACTCCACGATGTGGACGAGGTCCGCCGCGGTGTGTTCACGCTGCTGGTCGTTGTAGGCGCGCATGGCGGGGAAGCGGGACTCCAGGCCGGTGAACACCGTACGGACCAGGGTCGTGCTGCTGCGGGCGACCAGGGTGAATTCCTGGTCGGCCAGGTGGGGCAGGTCGTCGATCGGCTGGTGGTTCGGCTGTGGACGGGGCAGCGGGCCGAGGGCGAGGCGTTCGGCGGCGGCGCGGGCATCGGGCGCCCAGCCATCGGCGCCCAGCAGGCGGGCGTAGCGGCCGTCGGCTCCGAAGGCGGCACCGCCGACGAGTACGGGTACGCCGACGGCCTGGCAGGCGGTGATCGCGGCGTGAGCGGTGGGCAGCCGGGTGGAGATCGAGCTGGAGAGCGCGACCGCGTCGCAGTTGGTTCGGTGCAGATGCGCGATCAGGTGCGGAGTGGGCACCTGTGCTCCGAGGTAGTCCACGTGCCAGCCCCTCAGTTTCAGTACCTCGGCCAGAATGCGGGCCGGCAGGGCGTGCCACTCGCCGTCGACGCAGGCCACCGTGATCCTTCCCCGTTCGGCGGTGGTGCGGGAGGCGGGGTGCAGGGACAGTGCGGCCACGGCGCGGTCGTTGATCGCGGTGGCGGTGTGTTCAGAAGCGACGCTGAGTCGATTCGCGGCCCATTCCTCACCCACCCTGCCCTGCACCCGAGCGATGACGTCGAGCAGTACGCTCTCCGCGTCGAGGCCCTGTTCCAGGGCGCGCGTCACCACCTCGGTCGCGGCGTGCTCGTTCCCGTCCGTGACGGCCTTCCACAACCCATCCACCCACCGGCGGGGTGTTCGGCCGTTCTGTGCGGAGTGGAAGGCGTTGGTGCTCATGCGGTGTACCTGCCCCGAGTGTGACCGTTCACCGCGCTCAGATGGTGAGAGCGGGGAGCGGAGATCACCACGATGGCCATGTCGTCGTGGCGGCCCTTGCCGACCCACTCCGAGGCGAGCATCTGGATCCGTTCCACGATCCCCTCCGCCGGCATGCCCGTGCACTCCGACAGCGAGCGGCGCAGACGCTCCTCCCCGAACAGTGTCTCGCCGAGGGGCCCGCCGCGGGCCTCTGTGATCCCGTCCGTGTAGAGGACGCAGGTCTCCCCGGGCGCCAGGGTGAGCGCCGTGCTGCTGGAGTGGGCGTCGGGGATCGCCCCGACCAGAGTGCCCAGCGTCTCCGCTTCCTCCACCTCGCCGTCGGTCCGCAGGATCAGCGGTGCGAGGTGCCCGGCGCTGGTCAGCGTCAACCGCACCTCGTGTCCCTCACGGATCGCCGAGGCCAGGACCAGCGTCGCGAAGCGGGTGTGGTGGGAGTCCAGGAGTGATGTGTTGAGCAGACTGAGCATCCGCTGGTGGTCACCGGCCATGGGCAGCAGGGCGTGCAGGGTGTTGCGGATCTTGCCCGTCAGCACCGCGGCTTCCAGTCCCTTGCCGCACACGTCCCCCAGCACCACCAGCGAAGCCTCGCCCTCGGTCGCGGAAGGGTGTACGTCGTAGAAGTCCCCGCCGATCCGCTCGTGGTCCTCAGAAGGCCGGTAGCCACCGGCGAAGTCGACCCCGGCCACTTGGTGAAGTGAGGGCGGGAGCAGTTCACGCATCAGGACTTCCGTGATCGCCGACTGCTCCGCGTACAGGCGCGCGGCCGACATGGCGGCACCCGCCCGCGCGGCGAACAGCCGGGCGAACACTTCCTCGCGTTCGGTGAACGCCGGGTTCTCCGAATGGCGCAGCAGAACAAGTGCTCCCGCCGGCACCCCGTGCCCCGGCAGCGGAGTGATCACGATCGAACCGACCTTCCCGAACCCCTCGGGCACCAGCCACGCAGGGGCGACGGCAGGGTCGAGCCAGCGGGAGGGCACCGGCGGGAACCCCTGCAAAGCCTCTCCCAGGCCCGGCACTTCATCCGGATCGACCCGAGGGTGTGACATCACGGGGCTGCCGCCGCGCAGACACGTCACCATCGGCAGGTGGTGTGCCCGGGAGGGGACGACGACCAGGGCCGCATCGGCGAGGTGTTCGGCAGCCATCTGCGCGGTGACGTCCATGCACCGGTCCAGGTTGAGGGACGAGAGCAACAGGTTCGACGAGTGCGTCAGAAACGCGGTGCGCTCGCGCTCCACTGCCAGAGCGTCACGCGCCAGGCGGCAGTCCGTGTCATCGACCAGCCACCACGACACGGTGTCATCGGCGTGGACGGTCGGATGCGCCTCGAAGGTTCGCTCGCCCACAGCGCCCGAGAACACCTCGCTGTCGGTGGACTCCTGGGACTGCGCACCGACTCTTTCGTGCGCACGCCACAGCCAGGAGGGAACGGCGTCCGCCATGACGGCACCCGGCCGGGCCTGGGGCAGGAGGGCCCCCGCTGTGTCGTTCACGAGCACCAGGGCGCCCCTGGCGTCCACGATCAACACCGGGCAGGGAGCGGCACTCCACGGAGAGTCCGCCTGTCCGCCCACGCCGACTGCCGCTTGGGTCGAAATACCCATACACAGAGGACCCGCTGTGCGAATCCCTCACCTCATCAGCTCGAAGAAAGTTTGCTGTACGGAAACACTCCCGCACGATCTACGAAGTTTGCAACCGCCCTCGGACGGGGTAGCCGGGGGGCTGCGAAACGGGTGGGGCAGGTCGGCGGCCGATGCGTCGCGGTCCGCGCCGCCGACCGTTCGCCGGATGATCACGTGACAGATCCCCGGGACAAGCCTCGGCGTCGCAGCCGTAGTCCTTGCCGCTGAGCAGTACGTCGGGCCCGCCGCGGGGCTCGCTTGCCGACACCGTGATTCACCCCGACTCGGCTTTGGATCGGAAAGGGATGTGTGAGCCTGCAGGCGCAGGGCAGACGGAGGGCGAGACAGTAATCCGGTTACTTTCGATGCGAAGACAGCCAGAATGAACCGGCCGATTGCGCTGAGCCCGCTGCAGAGCGGATTCTCGTACGCGGAACAAGAAACTGATGATGGGAAATGACATGATTCTTCTCGGTGCGATTCTGCTCATAGTCGGCTTGCTCGTCGGCGTTTCGCTGCTGACTACCGTCGGTGGAATTCTCGTCGTCGTGGGCGCCGTACTGTGGATCCTTGGCTCCACCGGACGCAAGGTCGGCGGGCGCAAGCATTACTTCTAGTCCCGGCTCTTCATGAGTTCTCGTCAATTCGGTGACAGGAACCACGTTGTTTGCGCGGTGCGGAATCCTGGCGCCTGGCAGGGACGCTGCCGGGCTCGGCCCCGGAGACCCCCAGTGGGGGGGTGCAATCCGGGGCCGCCAGGAACGTGCCGGGCCAGTGAGACGCTGAGTCATACTCGCCTGGGCGGTGAGCCACACCCTGTGCCGTGAGCATCTCGCGCTCGGACCTCTGTGAGCAGACCTGCCTGCGCCGGAGCGCAGCAAGCTCGGCTGGTCCACCTCGGCCGGGTCCACCCCGGCGGCGTGACTCTTTGCGAGTGATGAGAGGGTCGGACGGGTGAGCGAGACACTACCGAACACCCTCCAATACCGCTTTGACGGGCCAGAAGACGCTCCGGTCCTGGTGATCGGCCCCTCCCTGGGCACCACCTGGCACATGTGGGACCGGCAGATAGCCGAGCTCACCCAGCACTGGAGAGTCTTCCGCTTCGACCTCCCGGGCCACGGCGGCGCACCCGCCCGCCCGGCCACCGCCGTGGGCGAACTCGCCGACCGGCTGCTCGCGACCCTCGACGGCGTGGGCGTCCAGCGCTTCGGATACGCGGGCTGCTCCATCGGCGGCGCGATCGGTGCCGAGCTCGCGCTGCGGCACCCGGACCGGGTCGCGTCGCTGGCCCTGGTGGCCTCCTCGGCCCGGTTCGGCAGCGCCGACGAGTTCCGGCAGCGCGGCGTCATCGTCCGCACCAACGGGCTGGAGCCGATGGCCCGCGCCGCCCCCGAGCGGTGGTTCACCTCGGGGTTCGCCGCCGCACAGCCTGCCATCGTGTAGTGGGCCGTCCAGATGGTCCGGACCACCGACCCCGGGTGCTACATAGCCGCCTGCGAGGCCCTCGCCGCCTTCGATATCCGTGGCGCACTTGACCGGATCGGCGTCCCCACGCTCGTCCTGGTCGGGGCCGAGGACAAGGTCACCGGCCCCGGCGACGCCCGCACCCTGGTCGCGGGCATCCCCGACGCCCGACTGGCCCTGGTCCCCGGCGCCTCGCACCTGGCCCCGGTCGAGCAGCCCGGAGCCGTCACCGATCTACTGCTCACCCACTTCTCCGCCGCCTGGCAGGACACCCAGGCGGCCATTCCGGCGCTCACCTACGCCCCGCGGCTCTCCGCCCCCGTACTGCCCGTCGCGGAGATCACCGCGGCCACCGCGCGGCCCGCGGACCCCTCGCAGGGGCGCACGGATCCGTACCCGCAGGGCATGCGGATCCGCCGCGAGGTGCTCGGGGATGCCCACGTGGACGGCGTCACGGCCGCCTCGGACGGCTTCACCGACGACTTCCAGGAGCTCGTCACCCGCTATGCCTGGGGCGAGGTGTGGAGCAGGGAGGGGCTGGACCGGCGCATGCGCAGCACCGTCACGCTCACCGCGCTGGTCGCCTCCGGGCACCTGGAGAGCCTGGCCGCACATGTCAGCGCGGCCCTGCGCAACGGCCTCACCCCGGTCGAGATCCGGGAGGTCCTGCTGCAGACGGCCGTCTACTGCGGCATTCCGGCGGCGAGCGCGGCCTTCACGATCGCGCAGTCGGTGATTCAGGCCGAAACGACACCGCCCGCGTAGCAGGATGGGGCACATGAACGCTGTGAACCCCGAGCCGTTCGCGCTCACGCTGACCAAGAAATCCCACTCCTGCATCCGTCTGGAGAAGGGCGGGCGCACGCTCGTCATCGACCCGGGCGGTTTCTCGGAGCAGGACGCCGCGGTCGGCGCCGAGGCGATCCTGGTCACGCACGAGCACCCCGACCACTTCGACGAGGAGCGGCTGCGGGCCGGTCTGGAGGCAAGTCCGGGTGCCGAGATCTGGACCCTGCGCAGCGTGGCCGATCAGCTGGGCGCGGCGTTCCCGGGGCGCGTCCACACCGTCGGCCACGGCGACACCTTCACGGCAGCCGGGTTCGACGTGCAGGTGCACGGCGAACTCCACGCGGTGATCCACCCGGACATCCCGCGGATCACCAACATCGGCTTCCTGGTGGACGACTCGCTCTTCCACCCCGGTGACGCGCTCACCGTGCCCGACCAGCAGGTCGACACCCTGATGCTCCCCGTGATGGCCCCGTGGAACAAGATCTACGAGGTCATCGACTACGTACGCGAGGTCGCGCCGCGCCGCGCCATCGACATCCACGACGCGCTGCTCACCGATCTCGCCCGCCCGATCTACGACAGCCAGATCGGCGGCCTCGGCGGAACCGACCACGGACGGCTGGCGCCGGGGGACTCCACGGGCGTGTGAGGGGCGGCGCCCCGGCGGCTGTCAGTGGGAGCCGCTAGGTTTACGTACATGCGCATCGCCACCTGGAACGTCAACTCGATCACCGCCCGCCTGCCCCGGCTGCTCGCCTGGCTGGAGAGCACCGGCACCGACGTGCTGTGCATCCAGGAGACCAAGTGCACCGCCGAGCAGTTCCCCACCGAGGCGCTCCGCGAGCTCGGCTACGAGTCCGCGGTCAATGCCACCGGCCGGTGGAACGGGGTGGCGATCGTCTCCCGGGCCGGCCTGTCCGACGTCGTGACGGGGCTGCCGGACGGCCCCGAGTACGACGGCGTTCAGGAGCCCCGCGCGATCAGCGCGACCTGCGGCCCGCTGCGCCTGTGGTCGGTGTACGTCCCCAACGGCCGCGAGGTCGAGCACGAGCACTACGCGTACAAGCTGCGCTGGTTCGAGGCGCTGCGCAAGGCGGTCGCGGCGGACGCGGCGGGGGCGCTGCCGTTCGCGGTCATCGGTGACTACAACGTCGCCCCGACCGACGAGGACGTCTGGGACCCGGCCCTCTTCGAGGGCGCCACCCACGTCACACCCGCCGAGCGGGCCGCCCTCGCCGCGCTGCGCGAGGAGGGCCTCTCCGACGTCATGCCGCGCCCCCTGAAGTACGACCGCCCGTACACCTTCTGGGACTATCGCGAGCTGCGCTTCCCGAAGAACAAGGGCATGCGGATCGACCTCGTCTACGGCAACGCCCCGTTCACCGCCGCCGTTACGGACAGCTATGTGGACCGCGAGGAGCGCAAGGGCAAGGGCGCGTCCGACCACGCCCCGGTGGTCGTCGACCTCGACCTCTGAGCACGGCCGGTGCTCAGGCGTCCGGTCCGGGCGCCCGAGTCGCCGCCGCGGCCGCCATCACCTGGCGCTTCGACGGGTTGACCATGGCCTTCCCGCCCACGGTCACCGTCGGCACGGTCTCGTTCCCGTCCGCCACGGAGCGGACGAACGCGGCGGCGTCGGGGTCGCGCCAGATGTTGACCTCGGTGTACTCCAGCTTTGTGAACCGCAGCCGCAGGCGCAGATTCATGCAGTACGGGCAGCCGGGGCGCCAGTAGACGACAACCCCGGCACGGTCCTCAGCCACTCGAACTCCCCTGCTCGTACGTGTGCGCGTGTGCGTCGGATCCTAGTGCCGACGACGGTGACGACGCCGGTGCCGGACGGCAGGCATGCGCGGCCAGGGCGGCACCGAGCGCCAGGACCATCAGCAGCGCACTCACCCAGAGCGGCGCCCGGAACCCGTACCCCGCACCGATCGCGAGCCCGCCGAGCCAGGGCCCGAGCGCGCCGCCCACATTGAACGCCGCGGTGGCGAACGACCCCGCCAGGCTCGGCGCTCCGTCCGCCAGCCGGAACACGTGCGAGATCAACGCGGTGCCGGTGCCGAACGCCAGCATCCCCTGGACCGGAACGAGCGCGGTCACCGCGACGGGGCTCCCCGCCGTGCACGCGAGCAGGGCCCAGCCCAGGGTGAGCGACACCAGCCCGGCGGCGGTCAGCGCGACCGGCCGGGAGTCGATGACCCGGCCGCAGACGGTGACCCCGATGAACGAGCCCGCCCCGAACAGGGCGAGCAGCACCGGCACCCATGCGGAGCCGACCCCGGTGACATGGGTGGCGAGCGGTTCCAGATACGAGAACGCGCAGAAGGTCGCGCCCTGGACCAGGGCGCTCGTCAGCAGCGTGAGCCGCAGCCCGCGCCCCGCCAGGCTGCGCAGTTCGGAGCGGGCGCTCGGCAGGGCGGACAGGGGCCGCCCCGCCGGAATCGCCGCCGCGATCACGGCGATCGCCGGCAGCGACACGAGGGCCACGGCCCAGAACGCCGCCCGCCACCCCCACTGCCCGCCCAGCCACGCCCCTGCGGGTACCCCCGCCACGCAGGCGACGGTGACACCCCCGACCACCACGGAGGTGGCGCGGGCCCGCCCCCCGGGCCCGGCCAGGGCGACAGCGGTCACCAGCGCGACCGCCCAGAAGCCGGCGTTCGCCAGCGCGCCGAGGACGCGCGTCGCGAGCAGCAGGCCGTAGCTGGAGGTGACCGCGCCGATGACATGGACGGCCGCGAAGACGCAGAGGAAGAACAACAGGGCACGCCGGCGCGGCCAGTTGCGTCCCAGCAGCGCCATCAGCGGCGAGCCGATCACGAGCCCGACGGCGAACGCCGAGGTCAGCAGCCCCGCGGCGGGGATGGAGACGTGCAGGTCGGCGGAGATGCCCGAGAGCAGGCCGGACAGCATGAACTCGGAAGTGCCCTGGGCGAAGACGGCGAGCCCGAGCGCGTATACGGAAAATGGCATGAAGGAACCCCATGGACGGCTGATGGACAGAACCGGACGGGGATGCGGGGCCGCACCCGCTCGCATCGGCGAGCGGCAACACGGCGCAACGGCCGGCGCCACGGTGGCCGTGAGAGACGGCGCGCCGGCGGAGCCGTTACCGCCGGGGGATCCTCACCCCGGCGCGTATACCGAAAAAGGCAACCCGCAACCGCTTGGGTCCGGGGCGGCAGCCGTAGGTGACCGGGGCGGACGGGGTCCGGCCGGTCCGGAAGCCACCGGGGACCGGTGGCTAGGTTCTGTCGGACTCGGGGCTGCGCATGACGGCGAAGATATCAGCGCGTGCCGGGCCGCCACCACCGCTGTACCGGTTCGGTGGGTGGCCGCGGAGCAGCAGCCGCCCGTGTCCGGGGGAGCGCCGGGGTGTGTCCGGGCGAATTCGCGACGTACTTCAGGTGTTCAGCGCTCGAACGGCAGGCCGCGCGTCCTGTGGTGCGGATGACTGCCGGGATGCGACCCTGAGCAGTATGAACATCCCTTTCTTGGACAACTGGCGGAAGCGTCACGACGGTACGCCGGAGGCGGGGCTCGCCGCCGCCGTCGACGCCGATCCGGAAGGCGTGGCCCAGCTGCTCGCCGAATGTGACCTGCTCCGCGTCCGGGCGGGGGAGCGCGGGCTCGAACTGGACGACAACCCTGCCTCGTTGGCGGCGCTGGACCAGCTTCCGCCGCGCTGGCGCGACGACCCGGAGGAGCTGCCCTGGCTCGGCAACGACGCGGGCCTCTACCTGGGCACCGTACTGGTCCGTAACGTTCCCGGCGCGCACTGGCACATCTGGCCGAGCGGTCAGCCCGTGGTGCGGCTCGCGTCCGGACGTGAGATCGATGTGGTCGAGGCCGGTCTCGGCTGGGCGATGTCCGGCAGCCCTGAGCTGTCCCAGCTCTACTCGGAGTCGGCCGAGGGCTGAGGCGGCGGCCGCCCGGACCGGGGGCCCGCCGGGCCACTTCGCGGCCCGGCGCGATAAAAAGCCTTATGCCCTATTTACGCGTGTCGGGTGTGAAGTCCCTTGCCGGGATGGATAGTTTGCGCTGACCTGGACCAAGCGACAAGTGGGTAGGGCAGCGTATGGCCGTCGATCCGTTGATCGAGCTGCGTGACGTCAATAAGTTCTACGGAAAGTTGCACGTACTGCAGGACATCAATCTCACCGTCGGCCGCGGAGAGGTGGTGGTGGTCATCGGCCCCTCGGGCTCCGGCAAGTCAACGCTCTGCCGGACGATCAACCGGCTCGAAACGATCGAGTCGGGCCACATCACGCTCGACGGCAGACCGCTTCCCGAGGAGGGCAGGGGGCTCGCGGAGCTGAGGGCCGAAGTCGGCATGGTCTTCCAGTCGTTCAACCTGTTCGCGCACAAGACCGTACTGGCGAACGTCTCGCTCGCCCAGCTCAAGGTCCGCAAGCGGAAGAAGAACGAGGCCGACCAGCGCTCCCGGGAGCTCCTGGAGCGGGTGGGACTCGCCTCGCAGGCCGACAAGTTCCCGGCCCAGCTCTCCGGCGGCCAGCAGCAGCGCGTGGCCATCGCCCGCGCCCTCGCCATGGACCCCAAGGCGCTCCTCTTCGACGAGCCCACCTCTGCGCTCGACCCGGAGATGATCAACGAGGTGCTGGAGGTGATGCAGCAGCTCGCCCGGGAGGGCATGACGATGGTCGTCGTCACGCACGAGATGGGCTTCGCCCGCTCCGCCGCCAACCGGGTCGTCTTCATGGCCGACGGCCGCATCGTCGAGGACCGCGTCCCGGAGGAGTTCTTCACCGCACCGCAGAGCGACCGCGCCAAGGACTTCCTGTCCAAGATCCTCAAGCACTGACGGGAGGTCCCGCGTTGCGTACGAGAAAAGTACTGGCCGCCTGTGCCGCCCTCCTGCTGGCCGTCCTCGCCGCCGGCTGCGGCAAGGACGGCAGCCCCCCGGTGAAGGGACCGAAGGCCGAGGCGCTGCCCGTGTACCGCGTCGACACCGGCTTCCGGCTGCCGGACTCCAGCACCTGGACCAAGGCGAAGAAGCGCGGATACCTGCGGGTGGGCGCCAAGGAGGACCAGCCCTACCTGGGCGAGAAGGACCCCGCCACCGGGGTCTACTCCGGCTTCGACATCGAGATCGCCCGGATGATGTCGGCCTCCCTCGGCTTCGACCCGAAGACGGTCCGGTTCAAGACGATCGCCTCCGCCAACCGCGAGACGGCGCTGCAGAACGGTCAGATCGACTACTACGTCGGCACCTACACGATCAACGACATGCGCAAGAAGCTCGTCGGGTTCGCCGGGCCCTACTACATGGCCGGGCAGGGGCTGCTGGTCCGCACCGACGAGAACGACATCCACGGCCCGCAGGACCTGGCCGGCAAGACGGTCTGCTCGGCCGCGGGCTCGACCCCGTACCAGCGGATCGCCGCCGACTACCCCAAGGCCGATCTCGTCTCCTACGACACCTACTCCATCTGTGTCGACAACCTGCTGACCTACCAGGTCGACGTCGTCACCACCGACGACGCGATCCTGCTGGGCTTCGCCGCCAAGGCGCCCGACGAGATGAAGGTCGTCGGCAAACCGTTCTCCGAGGAGCCGTACGGCATCGGCGTCCCGCGCGGCGACAACGCCCTGCGGGCCGCACTCAACGACGCGCTGGAGACCAACGAGAAGAACGGCAACTGGAAGAAGGCCTACGAGGCCACGCTCGGTCTCTCCGGGGCGCCCGCGCCGAAGCCGCCGCCCATCGACCGCTACCCGGCGACCTGAGAGGACGACCAGAACCATGGACGTACTCACCGAGAACTTCTCGCTCTACGGCAAGGGCTTCCTCGGAACCCTCGAACTCACCGTCTACGCCTCGATCCTGGCGATGGTCCTCGGCTTCGTGATGGCCTCCTGCCGGGTGGCGCCCGTCGGCTCGTTCCGGGTACTGGGCACGGCCTGGGTCACGGTGCTGCGCAACACCCCGCTGACCCTGCTCTTCTTCGCCGTACTGCTGGGCCTGCCGCGCTTCGGCCTCGTACTGCCGTTCAAGGTCTTCGCGGTCATCGCACTCGGCTGCTACACCTCCGCCTTCATCTGCGAGGTGCTGCGCTCCGGCATCAACACCGTGCCCACCGGCCAGGGTGAGGCCGCGCGCAGCCTCGGGATGACGTTCGGGCAGACACTCGGCAACGTGGTGCTCCCGCAGGCCTTCCGCTCGGTGATCCCGCCGATCGGCTCGACGCTCATCGCACTGGCCAAGAACTCCGCGATCGCCGGGGCGTTCAGCGTCACCGAACTGCTCGGCACCTACAAGACCCTCAACGAGCTGGGATACAGCATCATCTGGACCTTCGTCTGGATCGCCGTCGGCTACCTGATCATCACGCTGTCCATCAGCGCGGTCTTCAACGTGATGGAGAAGCGCTGGGGGGTCGACCGATGACCTCCCACTCCGCACCCTCCGCCACCGCGCTCTACGACATCCCCGGACCACTGACCCGCAAACGGCACCTCGTCTACGGAGTCGTCTCGACCGTCCTGATCCTCGCCCTCGTCGGCTGGGTCATCTACCTGCTCTTCGACACCGACCAGTTCACCAGCGCCAAATGGACACCCTTCGAGTACAAGGGCATCCAGGAACTGCTGCTGCGCGGCCTCGGCAACACCCTCAAGGCGTTCGCGTACGCCGCGGTGCTCTCCCTGGCCCTCGGGGCCGTCCTGGCCGTCGGGCGGCTCTCCGACCACCGGCCGGTGCGGTGGGTGGCCACGGTCCTCGTCGAGTTCTTCCGCGCCATGCCCGTGCTGGTGATGATCTTCTTCGTCTTCGTCGCCCTGAAGGTCCAGCCGCTGCCGGCGCTCGTCGCCGGACTGACGCTCTACAACGGCTCGGTGCTCGCCGAGGTGTTCCGCACCGGCATCAACTCGGTGGAACGCGGCCAGCACGAGGCGGCGTTCGCCCTGGGCCTGCGCAAGACGCAGGTCACCACCTTCGTCCTGGCCCCACAGGCGGTCCGCGCGATGCTGCCCACCATCATCAGCCAGCTGGTGGTGGCACTGAAGGACACCTCGCTGGGCTATCTGATCACTTACGAGGAATTCCTTCACGCCGGGAAGCTCATCGCCTCCAACCTCGACTACGATCTTCCCTTCATCCCCGTGGTGATGGTGATCTCGCCGATCTACATCGGGATGTGCATGCTGCTCTCCTGGTTCGCGACCTGGGTGGCCAAGCGACAGCGGCGCAATCCGAAGACGGAGGCGGTGGACGTCGCACCGGCCGGCCCAGGAACGCTCCCGCCGGGAGCGCAGTAGCCGGGTACCGCCTCGCGGTGGTACCCGGGAGCGGTGCCCGCCCGGCAGCAGCCGGTGATCACTTCTCGCGCCACGGCACGGACCGCACGACGGTCCGCGCCTGCGAGGGGAAGGTCAGCTGTGAGCCGGCCGGGCTGTGCTCGGTGCGCAACGGGCCGACGGTGTCGGCCATCGGGGCGCGTCGGTGACCGGCCGGGTCGCCGTGGGAGCCGGAGAACCACTCCGGGCCCACGGGGAACGGCCGGCCCGGCGTCCGCCCGCGACACTCCGCCGGGACCACGGACCGATCGGGCCCGAGCGAGCACACCGGCGCCGATCCGGGCGCCCCGCGTCCGGTATTCTCCCCCCTTCGATCCCGACGACCACCCTCCTCGCCCCGCAGGCGGCCACCGAGGAGAGGTCGTGGAGACCCTCGGAGAGTGGGAGACATCGGTGCGCGCAGCAGTCGGCAACACCCGGCCCCGGATGTCCCGGGCCCGCCCGGCGCGCCGGTGACGGCCTCGGACGCGGCCACCGGGGCCGCCACCCAGGAGCACGAGCAGCCGGCCTCCCGTTCGGTGCTGCGCAGCGGCGCCGTCATGGCCGCCGGATCCGTCGTCTCGCGGGCCACGGGGTTCATACGCTCGGCGGTCGTCGTCGCCGCACTCGGCACCGGACTGCGGGCCGACGGCTACACGGTCGCCAACACCCTGCCCAACATCCTGTACATGCTGCTGATCGGCGGCGCCCTCAACGCGGTGTTCGTCCCCGAACTCGTCCGGGTCGCCAAGGAGCACACCGACGGCGGGACCGCCTACACCGACCGGCTCCTCACCCTCTGCACGGCCGGGCTCCTCGCCCTCACCGCGCTCGCCGTCGTCGCCGCCCCACTGATCATCTCCCTGTACGCGCCCACCTACGAAGGGGACCAGGCCGAACTCACCATCGCCCTGGCCCGCTACTGCCTGCCCCAGATCCTCTTCTACGGACTCTTCACCCTCCTGGGCCAAGTCCTCAACGCACGCAACAGGTTCGGGGCGATGATGTGGACCCCGGTCCTCAACAACGTTGTGATCATTGCCGTGTTCGGGCTCTACCTCTGGACCGCGGTGGACTCCGACGGCAGCCTCACCTCCGCGCAGGCCCGGTTGCTCGGCTGGGGGACCACCGCCGGGATCGCCGTGCAGACCCTGGCGCTCGTACCCGCCCTGCGCGCCGCGAAGTTCCGCTGGCGGCCGAGGTTCGACTGGCGCGGCAGCGGTCTCACCCGGCCGCTGCGCGCGGCCGGCTGGCTCGTCATGCTCGTGCTGACCAACCAGGCCGCCTACTGGGTGGTGACCCGGCTCTCCACCGCGAGCGGCCAGCACGCGGTGGACCAGCACGTGGCGGGCGGCGCGGGCTACACCGCGTACAGCTACGCCTACCAGCTGTGGGTGGTGCCGCAGGGCATCGTGACCGTCAGCCTCGTAACGGCCCTGATGCCCCGGATGAGCCGGGCGGCGGCAGGGGGCGACCTGGCCGGGGTTCGGCGGGACGTCTCGTACGCGCTGCGGACCTCGGCCGCGGTGGTGGTCCCGGCCGCCGCCGCGCTGCTCGCGCTCGCGCCGTGGGTGGTGGGGGCGGTGTTCGGCTACGGACAGACGGGCCCGGCCGACATCACCGTGATGGCGGGCATGATGGCCGCCTTCGCGCCGGGGCTCATCGCCTACTCCGGGCAGTACGTGCTCTCCCGCGGGTTCTACGCGATGAGCGACACCCGTACCCCGTTCCTCCTGAACCTGGTCATCGCGGCGCTCAACGCCGGCCTCGCGGTCGCCGCCTATCTGCTGCTGCCCGCGCGCTGGGCGGTCACCGGGATGGCCGGGGCGTACTCCGTCGCGCTGTTCGCCGGATTCGCCGTCACCGCGTACGTGCTGCACCGCAGGCTCTCCGGAAGCGGCGGGCAGCGGCCGTCGCTGCCGCGCTCACCCGGAGTGCGGGCGCACGCGCGGCTGGTGGCCGCCTGCGTGCCGGCGGGGCTGCTGGCGTACGCGGCGGCCCGTGCCGTCGACACGGCGGGGCCCGGGCTCCGCGACTTCGGCGCGGCGGGCACCGGGACGGCGGTCCTCCTCCTGGTCGTTGCGCTGCTGGCCCGGCCGCTGCGGCTGACCGAGGTCAGTACCGCGCTGGCGGCCGTACGGAGCCGGCTGCGGCGGGGCTGAGCCCCCTCAGCGGCTCAGCCCGCGCGGTGCGGGTGCCGGTGCCTGCGCCGCCCTGTTGTTGCCGTGTGCGCGCGCCGGCCGCTCGAAGCTGCGGGCCAAGACCGGGCGGGCCTCCCGGCCGGCGGTCAGCCGCGCGAGCCGCACGTACGCCGTGGCGTGCGCGGCATCACGGGCAGGGGCCGGCGCAGTGCCCCTGCTGGACGGTTGGACTTTCCGGTACGACCTGTTGGAGGTTCACCGCGACGCCGTACGAAATCCTTCCCCGCGCCACCCGGCTTGGTTAGCTTCCCGGCTGTACGACAGGACTCGGGAGGCTCAACTTGACCACGGACATTTCACGGCGACGGCTCTTCGCGCTCGGCGGCGGTGCGCTCGGCGCTGCGGCGGCGGGATCGCTGCTGCCGCCTTCGCTGCAGGCCGCGATAGCCGCCCAGCCTGCACATTCGGTGGGGTCCGGAGGCGCTGACGGGCTCGGGGCCATCAAGCACGTGGTGATCCTGATGCAGGAGAACCGTTCCTTCGACCACTACTTCGGCACGCTCCGGGGCGTGCGCGGTTTCGGTGACCGCAACGCCGTCGAGCTGCCCTCGGGCAAGCCGGTCTTCGAGCAGCCCGCAACGCTGGGTACCTCCGTTCTGCCGTTCCCGGTGCGCGGCGCCGCCGAGACGCAGCAGAAGGACCTCCAGTACATCGGTGCGCTCGACCACTCCTGGAGCGGTGGCGGCAAGGCGTGGGCCGGCGGGTGGATGAACGGCTGGGTATCCGCGAAGTCGGCCGCAACCATGGCGTACTACGACCGCCGTGATATCCCGCTGCACTACGAGCTGGCCGACACCTTCACGGTCTGCGACGCCTACCACTCCTCCATCCACTCCTCGACCAGCCCCAACCGCAACCACCTGTGGAGCGGGAAGACGGGCAATGAGCCGAACGGCAAGCGGGCCGTCGGCAATGACGCGTACGACGAGGGCACCCACCCCGGATACGACTGGGGCACCTACGCGGAACGGCTGGAGAGGGCCGGGCACAGCTGGCGCACGTACACCGAGTGGGAGAACTTCACCGACAACCAGATCGAGTTCTTCGCCACCTTCAAGGCCATCGCCCGCAAGGCGCTGGCGAAGACCGGCGGGCACACGTACATGGAGTCCTTCTACTCCGTCGTGCGGGACGCGGACGCAGCCGGGCGGGAGCGGCTGTTCGGCCTGCTGGAGGAGGGCGTCGCCACCCTGGACAAGGCCGAACGCCGTCTCTTCGAGAGGGCGCTGCGCCGGGTGGAGACCGGAACGCTGGCCGACGAGTTCGCCAAGGACGTGGCGGCGGGCACACTGCCGGAGGTCTCCTATCTGGTGCCTTCCGCCGTCGACTCGGAGCACCCGAGCGTCTCCTCGCCGATCCACAGCGCGACGATCGTCTACAAGGTTCTGGACGCACTGGGCAAGCACCCCGACGTGTGGCGGCACACCGCCGTCATCATCAACTACGACGAGAACGACGGCTTCTTCGACCACGTGCCCCCGCCGGTCGCCTCGCCCGAGGTGACCGAGGAGCAGTGGGAGGGCAAGCCCACCGGCCTTGGCATGCGGGTTCCGATGCTCGTCGTGTCGCCATGGACCATCGGCGGCTACGTCTGCTCCGAGGTCTTCGACCACACCTCTGTGATCCGCTTCCTGGAGCGCTGGACCGGGGTGAGGGAACCGAACATCGGCGACTGGCGGCGCACCGTCACCGGCGACCTGACCTCGGCCTTCGACTTCTCGCGAGGACGTCGCCGACCCGAGGTGGAGCAGCCGGGCGCTATCCCGCCGTTCAGCGGACGCTGGTCGCCCAGGCCGCCACTCGTGCAGCACATGCCCGTGCAGGAGCGGGGCGCGCGTCCGGCCCGTGCGCTGCCGTACCAGCCGGACGCGCGGGCGAAGGTGGTGGATGGCGCGGTGCGGCTGGCCCTCAGCAACACGGGGCGTTCGTCGGCGCACTTCGCGTTGTATCCGTACGCGGGCGAGTTCCCCGCGCCGCAGCACCGGGACGTGAAGGGCACGGCACAGTGGACGGTGCCCGCCACCGGCGCGGCGTACCGGTTCACGGTGACAGGGCCGAACGGCTTCCGCCGCGAGTTCGCCGGGTCAACGAAGGACGGTGCCCCGGCCGAGGTCGCGTCGCGGATCGACGCCCGTGAGCGCGATCTGCATCTCACGCTGCGCAACACGGGCCGGACGGCGCTCACCTTCACGGTGCGGCCGCGGGCATACGTCGACGAGGCGGACCTGAGCGACTGGACCAGGACCGTCAAGGTCAAGCCGGGGCGCAGCCGCACGGTGGTGCACTCGGCGGCCGACGCGCATGGCTGGTACGACCTGGACGTCACGGTCGGCGGGGACGAGACCTTCCGGCGTCGGCTGATGGGGCACATCGAGAACGGCCGCGCGAGCGTCTCGGGCTGACCCGGGTCCGGGCGTTGGCCGCCCCTCGTCTCCGGCGGCCCGCCGGAACGGCGTCAGGCCGGGCACGGGTGTGTCGGACGTCGGTCCATCTGCGCTCGCAGTCGGGAGTTGTCAGCGGCTCACCGCCCTCGGCAGCTCAGTCTCCCCGCTCCTCGGGCGGCGCCGATCGCCGGCACTGGCGATCGGCGACGTCCAGGTGCTTCGCAGCGTGCGGAGGCACGGGGCAATGGGAGCGGTCGGCCCGAGCGATGGTCTGGTGACACAGGCGTGCAGCCGCCCTTGCGAGCTGAGGGGCAGAGCTGGGACAGAGGTCACTGAGACCAATGGCCTCCTGCTGGTCGGACGCAGCCGGAGGGGCGGTGGCCAGGTCGGGCCGCCGTACCGCGCGGGGGGATGATGGGTACAGGAAGACGGGCATCGAGGTCAGGAGTTTCCATGACGAGCCGGGTGCACCAGCCCCGTGAGGACGCGGAGTTCGATTTCATCCTCAGGATGAGCGCGGTGCCGGTTCTCGCGTACTTCATCGGGACATGGCCCAAGGCAATCGAGCCCTGTCGGGCGATGGACCTCGTCGTGGGTGGCATTGCCGAGGAGTACGTGGGCCGTTTGACTGTCGTGCGGACCGACATTTCGCGATGTCCGGAGGTAACACGGCGTTACGGGATCGCTGGCGCCCCGTCCTGCGTCCTGCTGAAGGAGGAGAGGGAGGCGGCGGTGCTCGCCGCGGGGCCATTGACCACCGTCGAGATCGAAGAGTTCCTGCACGGCCACATCTGATGGCATACAGCGCGAAGGACGCGCATGGCTCGATCGGCGGCAGAGCATGTCTGTGAGATGAGCTGAAGTCGCCAGCTCGTGCTTCGGCCCGGCACCGGCCTTTCGCCGGTGCCCGGAACCACGTTGCTCACGCAGATCCGACGCCTATCAGAGCATCCGGCGGCAGCGCGAAGACGCCGATACGGCTCGGTGGGGCAGGATGGGCCGGGTGGGGGTGCCGGCGGCGATCGTCCACTCCTCGGCGTCGTCGTGGCGCTGCCGGCCCGGCCGCCGCGGCTGACCGGGATCAGTACCGCGCTGGCGGCCGTGCGGAGCCGGCTGTGGCGGTGCTGAGCCCCCTCAGCGGCTCAGCCCGCGCGGTGCGAGGTGCGCGGCGCGGGTGCCGGCGCCTGGGCCGCCCTGGTCACATCGCCGACCAGCTCCACCACATCGGGGCCGTACGCCTGTGAGTTGACCACCTTCAGCAGCAGGCAGAAGGTGTTGTTGCCGTGCTTGCGCGCCAGCCGCTCGAAGTTGCGGGCCAGGTACCGGGAGGCGGCCTGGTTGGTGATCGCCTGCTGTCCGCAGAACAGGAAGACCGGGCGGGCCTCCTGGCCGGCGGTCAGCCGCGCGAGCAGCACGTACTCGGCGACGCCCTTCTCGGCCCGGTAGCGCTCCGAGCCGATCTGGAAGGCACCGCGGTCCGGGCCGGGCTCGGCGTCGGTGTTCACCTTCACGCCGGGCAGCAGCGAATGCAGGTGCGCGGCCATCCGGCGGTTCGAGACCGGCCCGCCGACACAGAACTCGGTCCGTTCGCCGAACCCCTGCTGGGCGACGTCGTGCGAGAGGATCTGGGCGTGCGCCGAGCAGTCCTTGATCAGCGCGGCCAGTTCCAGCAGTGCGAAGACGTCGTGCCGGTGGACGGCGCCGTCGCCGCCCGCGTCGCGGTTGACGACGAGCAGGCACTCCGAGTTCCCGGGCAGTCCGAAGAACGCCTGCTTGCGGCGGAGTCTGCGGCGCCAGAGGTAGGTGCGTGCGAGCCAGCCGAGGGCGGCACTGATGCCGGCGGCTATCACGCCCAGCGCGATGTTGCGTACGTCGTCAGTCATGGGCGGGCATGTTAGCGGGCATTCGGCCTCAAGTTCGAGGCGGTCCTGACGGGGCGGCCGGGGCGGCGCTACCCTGCGCGGACGATCCTTCACTGGAGGTGCGCATGCGACGTTCCGTCGCGCGGAATGTGTCGTTCTTAGGTGTTCTCGCCGCTGTGGTGTCGGTCGGGGCGGCGGCCCCGTCCTCGTCCGCGCCACCGGCAGTGCCGACAGCCAAGTCCCCGGTGGCGGTGGGATACGGGGGAGCGGTCTCCAGCGTCGACGCCGACGCGACCGCCGCCGGTATCGAGGTGCTCCGCAAGGGCGGCAACGCGGCGGACGCGGCGGTGGCGACAGCGGCGGCGCTCGGGGTGACCGAGCCGTACTCTGCGGGTCTCGGCGGTGGTGGCTACTTCGTCCACTACGACGCGCGGACCCGCACCGTGCAGACCATCGACGGCCGTGAGACCGCGCCGCACAGCGCCAACTCCTCGCTCTTCATGGAGAACGGCAAGCCGCTCGCCTTCGCCGACGCCGTCACCAGCGGACTCGGCGTCGGCACGCCCGGCACCCCGGCCACCTGGGAGACCGCGCTCGACACCTGGGGCAGCAAGTCGCTCCGGCAGGTGCTGAAGCCGGCCGAGCGTCTCGCCCGGGACGGGTTCGTCGTGGACAGCACGTTCCGGTCCCAGACCGAGGGCAATCAGGCCAGGTTCGCGGACTTCCCGGCAACCCGGAAGCTCTTCCTACCGGGCGGCCAACTGCCAGTCGTCGGATCGGTGTTCAAGAACCCCGACCTGGCACGCACCTATGACGAGGTCGGCCGCAAGGGACTCGCTGAGATCTACCGGGGCGAGCTGGCCGAGGACGTCGTGCGGACGGTACGCAACCCGCCCGTCGATCCCGAGTCGTCCCGGGTGGTGCGGCCGGGCGACCTGACCACCAAGGACCTGCGCTCCTACCGGGCGCTGCGGCAGGCGCCGACGAAGACCGGCTACCGGGGACTCGACGTGTACGGCATGGCGCCGTCCTCCTCCGGTGGTACGACGGTGGGCGAGGCCCTGAACATCCTGGAGTCGACCGACCTGTCGAGGGCGAGCGAGACGCGGTACCTGCACCGGTTCATCGAGGCGAGCCGGATCGCGTTCGCCGACCGAGGGCGCTGGGTCGGTGACCCGAAGTTCGAGGACGTGCCCACCAAGGAACTGCTCAGCCAGCGCTTCGCCGACTCGCGGGAGTGCCTGATCAAGGACGACGCGGTGCTGACCAGCCCGCTCGCGCCGGGCGACCCGCGCCATCCGGCCGACTGCGCCACCGGCGGGAAAGCCGCGCCGACCACGTACGAGGGGGAGAACACCACTCACCTGACGACCGCCGACAAGTGGGGCAACGTCGTCGCGTACACGCTGACGATCGAGCAGACCGGAGGCAGCGGGATCACGGTGCCGGGGCGCGGGTTCCTGCTCAACAACGAGCTGACGGACTTCTCGTTCGCGCCCGCCGACCCGGCCGTCCACGACCCGAACCTGCCGGGTCCGGGCAAGCGGCCGAGGTCGTCGATCTCCCCGACCATCGTGCTCAAGCACGGACAGCCGGTGCTGGCGCTGGGGTCGCCGGGCGGCGCCACGATCATCACGACCGTGCTGCAGTCACTGATCGGCAAGGTCGACCGGGGGCTTCCCCTGGTGGACGCCATCGCGGCGCCCCGCGCCAGCCAGCGCAACGCGGCGAAGACGGAGCTTGAACCGGGGCTGTGGAACAGCCCGGTGCGGGCCCGGCTGGAAGCGCTGGGACACGTCTTCACGCCGAATCCGGAGATCGGAGCGGCGACGGGTGTGCAGCGGCTGCCGGACGGGCGCTGGCTCGCGGCCGCCGAGACGGTTCGCCGGGGCGGCGGTTCGGCGATGGTGGTGAGGCCCACCGGGCGGTCCTGACGATCCATCAATAGTCGTTGCAGGGGGGCCGGTCGCCGCGGGAGAACCGAGGTGGCCGGCCTCGGGGGTCTTGACGAGGACATGACCGGGGGAGCATCTTGGCATCTCGGTAAGGAAACTTTCCTAATAGAAGGGCACCCCCACCATGCGTATGCAAGCGCTTGCCCTCGCCGCAGCCTCCGGCGCCGCTCTCCTCGCGGCCGGATCGCTGACACCGGCCGCCTCGGGCGGCTCCCCCACCCCCTCCGCCGCAGCCGCAGCGGCGCGGAACGCGCACCCGGCGACGGTGCGGCTGGCGCCCGTCGCCCACACCGCCCGGCTGCCCCACGACGGCCCCTCCGGCACCGCCTCGTCGGGGAGTGCCGCGTCCGGCGATAAGCCGTCCTCCGGAATCAAGGAGGGCTCCGTCAGTGCGGCCGACCTGCTGGCCAAGGTCTCGTCCTGTTCGCAGATCTCGAACGGCAAGTACCGTACGGACGAGGAGACCTCGGCCACGGTGCCGGTCTGTGGCGCGAACGGCGCCGTGTTCTGGAAGGCCGACATGGACGTCGACTGCGACGGACAGATCACCGCGGCCTGCAACGAGGACACCGACCCGTGGTTCCAGGACGACACCGCGTTCCACACCTCCGGCGACCAGCCGCTCAATGCCGAGAAGCTGCCGTACGTCGTCGTGCCGAGCAGCAGCTCCATCTGGAACTACGGCAGCGCCGGCATCAAGGGCGGAGGCGTCGTCGCCGTCATCCACAACGGCAAGGTGGAGTACGCCGTCGTCGGTGACACCGGCCCCGACAAGATCATCGGCGAGGCCTCGTACGCCACGGCGAAGGCCCTCGGAATCGACCCCGATCCGGAGACCGGCGGCGCCGAGTCCGGCGTCACGTACATCCTGTTCAAGAACTCGCAGGCGTCACCGATCGAGAGCCACGACGCCGCCGTGAGTGCCGGGGACGTGCTGGCGAAGGAGTTCCTGCAGAACAACTGAGCCCGTCACGGTGCGGTCAGGATCCTGGGGCCGTCGTCCGTGATCGCCACCGTGTGCTCGGCGTGGGCGGCCCTGCTGCCGTCGGACGTGCGCAGCGTCCAGCCGTCCCGGTCGGTGTGGAACGTGTCGAGGCCGCCGCCGAGCAGCATCGGCTCGATGGCGAGCACCATGCCGTGCCGCAACGGCATCCCGCGGCCCGGTCGTCCCTCGTTGGGGACGCCCGGGTCCTCGTGCATGGACCGGCCCACGCCGTGGCCGCCGAAGCCCTCCAGGATGCCGTAGCCGGCCGTGCGGCACACCCGGCCGATCGCGTGCGCGATGTCACCGATCCGGTTGCCGACGACGGCCGCCGCGATGCCCGCGTCCAGCGCCGCGAACGCCGTCTCGATCAGCAGGGTGTCCGCGGGCCTGGCACGGCCGACGGTGAAGCTGATCGCCGAGTCGCCGACCCAGCCGTCGAGCGTCGCGCCCGCGTCGACGCTCACCAGGTCGCCGTCGCGCAGCCGCAGGTCCGTGGGGATTCCGTGCACGACCGCGTCGTTGACGGACGTGCAGATCGCGCCGGGGAACGGGACCGGGGCGAAGTCCGGCCGGTAGTTGAGGAAGGGGGATCCGGCGCCCGCCTCGCGCAGGACGCCCCGGGCCACCTCGTCGAGCTCGCGCAGCGAGACGCCGGGCGCCGCCGCGTCCCGGGTGGCCGTCAGTACCTGCGCCACGACCCGGCCGGCCTCGCGCATGGCTTCGATGGATGTGTCTGTCTTGAGTTGCACCATGCCAATTACTATACCGGTTCAGGCGGTATTAGAATGACGGCATGGTACGAACGCCCCTGACCCCCGAAGAGCACCTGCGCGGCGAGCGGCTCGGCCGCCTGATCCGCGAGGCGCGCGGCCGCCGCAGCATGGTCGACATCGCCCGCAGCGCCGGGATCTCCGCCGAGACGCTGCGCAAGATCGAGACCGGCCGCGCCCCCACCCCCGCCTTCTTCACCGTCGCCGCGCTGGCCGGGGCGCTCGGCCTCTCGATGGACGAACTGCTCCTGCGCTGCGCCGCGGAGCCGCTCGCCGTCCCGCTGGCCGGTTAGGGGCGGACGGGGACAGGCCGCGACTCAGACGATCAGGACCCGGCGGCCCCGGGTGTGGCCTGCCCGGCTGTCGGCGTGCGCCGTCGCTGCCCCGGTGAGCGGGTACGACTTCTCGACCGGGATGTGGAGCCTGCCCCCGGAGATGAGATCGACGGCCTCGGCGAGCGCGTCCGGCACGCTCCCGGCCACTCCGGAGAACCGGACGCCCAGCTGCGGGGCGCCGAGGTCGGCGATGGAGACGACCTTGTGCGCGTCCCCGGTGAGCCCGACGAGTTCGCGGATCACGCCCGAGCCGGCCAGGTCGAGGGCCGCGTCGACCCGGCCCAGGTGCCGCACCCGTTCGACCCAGCCCTCGCCGTACGTCGTGGCGAGCGCGCCCAGGCTCCGCAGATAGTCCTGGTTCGCGGCCCCGGCGGTGCCGATCACCGCGATGCCGCGCGCACGGGCGATCTGCAGCACCGCCGACCCGACGCCGCCGGACGCGCCGCTGACCAGTAGCGTCTGGCCGGGCCGCACGCCGACTTCGCGGATGACGCGCAGCGCGGTCTCCACCACCGACGGGTACCCGGCCGCCTCCTCGAAGGCCAGCCCCTCGGGCATCCGGGCCCAGGCCGACAGCACGGTGAAGTCGGCGTACGTGTCGACGCCCTCGCCGAACACGCGGTCGCCGACGGTGACCCCCTCCACGCCCTCGCCGATCTCGTCCACCACCCCGGCGGCGTCGAGCCCGACCCCCGAGGGCAGCTCGATCGGGTGGGCTCCCAGGACCTGGCCCTCCCGGATCCTCCAGTCGACGGGGTTGATGCCCGCCGCCCGTACGGCGATGCGTATCCGGCCGGGGCCCGCGTGCGGCTCCTCGGCTTCCACCAGTTGCAGGACTTCGGGACCGCCGAACTCGGCGAAGCTGATTTTCTTCATGCGGCCGACAATAACCCTAACCGTTAGGATTTCATAGTGGTGAGGAATTCATACCTGGTAGTGTCCGGGTATGACCGAGCCGCCCGGACGCCGTGAACGCAAGAAGGCCGCGACCCGCCAGAAGATCGCCGACACCGCGCTGAGCCTCTTCCTGGAGCGCGGATACGACGCCGTGGGCATCCGTGACGTCGCGGCCGGGGCCGATGTGGCCGTCACCACCGTCTTCGCTCACTTCGCCTCGAAGGAGGCGCTGGTGTTCGAGCGCGACCAGGACTTCGAGGAGCGCCTCACGCGGGCGGTGACCGATCGGCCGCCGCGCGGGCCGGTCGTCCCGGCCCTGCACCGCGAGGTCCAGGCCCTGGTGCGGCACTGCACGGCGCAGGGCAGTGCGCCCGTCCGGCGACTGATCGAGGAGTCACCCGCCCTGCGGGAGTACGAGGACGCGATGAGCCTGCGTCATGCGGGTGCCCTGGCCGCGGCGCTGGCCGCCGACCCCCACCTGTCCCGGAGTGCGACGGCCTGCCGGGCGACCGCGCGGTTCACCATCGACGCCTACGCGCTGGCCTGCCGGTCGGACGATCCCGGGGCCACGGTGGACGAGGTCTTCCGGATGATCGAGGCCGCCTGGGAAGCCACCGCGCCCTGAGCCGGGGGCGGTCGGGCCGTCCGGCGGCGGAGGCCCCGCGGCGGCGCGCGTCATCCGGCCGCACGCATGGACGGCCGGACGGCTTCTGGCCGAACCGGCGGCGGCCGGGGGCTGATTGGGGAAGTCCCGGCCGTGCGCGGAACCCGGGCGTGAGGTGCGTAAGGTTGCGCCATGAGCCTCCAGGAGTTCGCCCGAAGTGAGTACGTCAGCCTCACCACGTACCGGAAGGACGGCACCCCCGTCGCCACACCGGTGTGGGCCGCCGCCGCCGGGGACGAGCTGCTGGTGTGGACCAAAGCCGATTCGTGGAAGGTCAAGCGGCTTCGCAACGACACCCGCGTCCTCGTCACCGTCTGTGACGTGCGCGGGCGCATCGCGGAAGGTGCCCCGAGCGCCGAGGGCACCGGCCGGCTGCTCGACGTCAAGGACATGGCCGCTGTGCGCAAGGCCATCGGCCGCAAGTACACCTGGAAGTACTGGCTGCTCGACTACCCGGCGCTGGTCTTCCGGCTCGGCAAGCGGCCGCACACCGGGATCGCCATCACCTTCTGAACCCCGCCCGCGCGTACTCGCTCGACGCGTACTCGCTCGACGGGTGCGTGTGGGGCGCTCGCCGTCGGGGTCGTACGCCGCTCGCACCGGTACCGAAAAGAGCGCGTAGCCGTCCCGTAACACGCCTGCGGTCGAATGCCTGCGGACTGGAAGGTTCCAGCCGACGGCGGCCCGAGGGCGGAAATGACAGTGCATCAGCATGCGGTGTCCCTGAGCGAGTTCGCGCACTACCTGCGGTATCTGACCCGGCTGCTCGATCCCTCCCAGGGCTGGTACGGCGTCTTTTGCGAACGCGATCCGGAGGGGATGCGGGCCTGTCTGGAGGGCGTCGAGATCCCGCCATGGGACGTGGTGGACTCGCTCCTGCGGGATCTCGCGACCGCGCGCGGCGCCGACTTCGCCGGACAGGAGTCGGTACGCGCTGCCGGGCTCCACGCCGCCTCGGCCGCCGGTCACGACCGCCGCCCCGGCGGGCGGCAGCAGCTCGTGGAGCGGCTGGAACTGATGCTGCGGGAGCAGGCGCACGCCGCCCAGCGGCTGCTCGCGGCCCACGAGCGCGGTGCGGCGGACGCGGTGGACGCCCAAGCGGCCGCCTGGGCCCGGGACGACCACGAACGCGCCTCGGCCCGCTGCGCGGAGCTGCGCCGGCGGCTCGCGGCGGTGCGCGACGCCGTCCCGGAAGCCCCGCCGTCACCGCAGGCCCCGCCGTCACCGCACGCCCCGCCGCCACCGGAGACCCCAGCGGCAGCGGCCCCCGCTCCCGCCGCATCCGCCCCCGCACGGCCCGTGCGCAGGAGGCCGCGCGGTGCCCGGTTCGCCGGGCTGGACGTGGAGGACGAGAGCCCCGCGTCCGTGGCGCCCCTCCTGCCCGTGCCGCCGGTCGCGGCCGCCGTGCCGCGCGGCGCCCGGTTCGGCGGCGCGTCGGCGGGCGCGGAGCGGGGTCCGGCCGAGGTCCCGGTGGACGCCGAGGTGGTGGAGGCCGCCCGGTACACCGTCGCGGCGCTGCTCCGGCTGCGGGCGGAGGGCCGCAGCGGGGAGGCTCACGGGGTGCTCTGCGAGGCGGCCGCGCGGCCCGCGGACCGGTTGCCGGTGCTCGCGGCGGAGCTCCGACTGGCGGGGCTCGACGCGGACTGGGCGACCCTGCTGTGGGAGATCTCCTCGCTGCCGCCGGCCGCACTCGCGGCGGCGGCCGCCGCACTGTCCAAGGCGGGGTGGCCGGAGGACTGCGACCGGCTGCTGCGCCAGGGCGTGGCCCGGCCCGCCGCGGAGATCGCCGACGCCGTGGCCGCACTGGACCGGGCCGGCCGGGGCCCGCAGGCGCAAGCGCTGCTCGGCGCCTTCGTCCGGGTCCGGACACCGCAGGACGCGGCCAGGGTCGCCGAGAGTGATCCGGGCCGCCTCGTACCGCAACTGCTCGCGGCTGCGCGGGAGGTGTCCGAGGCGAGGGAGCGGGACGTGGTGCACGCACTGAGGGTCGCGGGTATCGGCTGAGGAACGGGGGATCGGGCCGGGGCCGCTCCGGCGCATCCTGGGGTCCCGGTGCATGCCGGGCTCGTGAGCGCGGCCGGGAGCGGCCCGTCCCGCGCTCCCGGGCTGGACCGCACGGGTGCGAAACAAGATCGACTCCGCTGGTTCACGGCGATGGTCTTGCCCCGCTGTGTGACGGGGCTTACGTTCTCCTCTACGCACGTGTCTACGGGCGTAGAAACTGCCAAGAGGCTCTCTGACGCCGCGTCGAAGGAGCAGCTCATGTCCCAAGTCGTACGCGCCGCACTCGTCCAGGCGACCTGGACCGGCGACACCGAATCCATGATCGCCAAGCACGAGGAACACGCCCGCGAGGCCGCCCGGCAGGGGGCGAAGATCATCGGTTTCCAGGAGGTGTTCAACGCCCCCTACTTCTGCCAGGTGCAGGAACCCGAGCACTACCGCTGGGCCGAGGCCGTGCCCGAGGGCCCGACCGTGCAGCGGATGCGGGAGCTGGCCCGGGAGACCGGGATGGTGATCGTCGTCCCGGTCTTCGAGGTCGAGCAGTCCGGCTTCTACTACAACACCGCAGCGGTGATCGACGCCGACGGCTCGTATCTCGGCAAGTACCGCAAGCACCACATCCCCCAGGTCAAGGGGTTCTGGGAGAAGTACTACTTCAAGCCCGGCAACGCCGGCTGGCCGGTCTTCGACACGGCGGTGGGCAAGGTCGGCGTATACATCTGCTACGACCGGCACTTCCCCGAGGGCTGGCGCCAACTCGGTCTCAACGGCGCCCAGCTGGTGTACAACCCGTCCGCGACCTCGCGCGGTCTCTCCGGCTACCTCTGGCAGCTGGAGCAGCCGGCGTCCGCCGTCGCCAACGAGTACTTCATCGCCGCGATCAACCGCGTCGGCCAGGAGGAGTACGGCGACAACGACTTCTACGGCACCAGCTACTTCGTTGACCCGCGCGGTCAGTTCGTCGGGGACGTGGCCAGCGACAAGGCGGAGGAACTCCTCGTCCGCGACCTGGACTTCGGGCTGATCGAGGAGGTCCGGCAGCAGTGGGCCTTCTACCGGGACCGCCGTCCCGACGCGTACGAGGGACTGGTGGAGCCGTGAGCAGTCTGCACAACCGTCATCTCGCCGTCAGCCCGGACTGGCTGGCCCTCTACTACCGGCATCCGCTGGAGATCACCCATGGCGAGGGCCGCCACGTCTGGGACGCGGACGGCAACCGCTACCTCGACTTCTTCGGCGGCATCCTCACCACCATGACCGCCCACGCGCTGCCCGAGGTCACCAAGGCGGTCACCGAGCAGGCGGAGCGGATCATCCACTCCTCCACGCTCTATCTGAACCGGCCGATGGTCGAGCTCGCCGAGCGCGTGGTCAGCCTCTCCGGCATCCCGGACGCCCGGGTCTTCTTCACCACCTCGGGCACCGAGGCCAATGACACGGCGCTGCTGCTGGCCACCGCGTACCGCAGGTCGAACCAGATCCTCGCGATGCGCAACAGCTACCACGGCCGGTCGTTCTCCGCCGTCTCCATCACCGGCAACCACGCCTGGTCGCCCACCGCGCTGTCCCCGCTCCAGACGCTGTACGTGCACGGCGGCGTCCGCGGCCGCGGACCGTACGCGCACCTGAGCGACGGGGAGTTCATCGCGGCCTGCGTGGCGGACCTGGAGGATCTGCTCGGGCACACCCGGGACGCGGCCGCGCTGATCGCCGAACCCATCCAGGGCGTGGGCGGGTTCACCTCGCCGCCCGACGGTCTGTACGCGGCCTTCCGCGAAGTCCTCGACCGGCACGGCATCCTGTGGATCTCCGACGAGGTGCAGACCGGCTGGGGCCGCACCGGTGAGCACTTCTGGGGCTGGCAGGCGCACGCGGAGAACGGGCCGCCGGACATCGTCACCTTCGCCAAGGGCATCGGCAACGGCATGTCGATCGGGGGTGTCATCGCCCGCGCCGACGTCATGAACTGCCTGGACGCCAACTCCATCTCGACGTTCGGCGGTTCGCCGGTCACCATGGCCGCCGGTCTCGCCAACCTCGGGTACCTGCTCGAACACGACCTCCAGGGCAACGCCCGCCGGGTCGGCGGACTGCTCATCGAGCGGCTGCGGGCGATCGCGGCCGGTTCCGACTGCGTCCGGGAGGTACGCGGCCGGGGGCTGATGATCGGCATCGAGCTGGTGAAGCCCGGCACGGACGAGGCGAACCCCGAAGCGGCCTCGGCCGTGCTGGAGGCGGCCCGCGAGGGCGGCCTGCTCATCGGCAAGGGCGGCGGCCACAACACCAGCGTGCTGCGTATCGCCCCGCCCCTCTCGCTCTCCATCCCGGAGGCGGAGGAGGGTGCGGTGATCCTCGCCGACGCGCTGCGAGCGGCGGGGTGAGCACCGGGCGGCGCGGCGCTCCCGGTACCGGCGAGGGGGCGCCGCCGGGGCGGCGCGCCCGCCGCCGGACAGCGCCGGCTCCGGCCGCCGGGCTACCCGCCGAGGTGCTCGAACCGCAGGGAACCGCCGTCGCTCCCGTCGTCGGTGCCCCAGACCGCGTGCCCGCCGGGCAGGAAGGCGATGGCCTCGATCCTCCGGTTGTCCCGCTCGGTGAACAGGCTCAGCGGCGTCAGTTCACGTCGCGGCTTCAGGCGCAGCACGGCGTCATGGGCCGCGTTGACGGTGAGCCGGCCGGCGTCGTAGACGGCGCAGGTGGGCGGCCCGTCGTCCTCCTCGGGGCCGGAGGAGGACGAGACCATGACGGTGCCGTCCGTCAGGACCTTCAGATCGCTGATGTGCCGGACCCCGGGCCGGTCCGGGTACGGGACGGCGAACTCCTGCCGGGCGCTGACGGTGCCGAACTCCGGGCCGTCCGCCCCGACGCGCACCGAGGAGGCGCGCGCGACGGCCGGCCGCTCGCCGCTGCCGCGCGTCGCCCAGACGGCGAAGGTCCGGCCCGAGCTGTCGCGGTGCAGCGCGAAGCTCTCGTAGCTGTCACCGTCGCGCCGGCCGGGCAGCGCGACGGGGGCACCCTCGGCCGTCGCCCGGCCGTGCGCCACGACGAGGTGGAAGGCGTCGCCCCCGTCCGTGACGGCGACGTAGTGGCCGGGGCGGCCGGGAACCGCGTCGATCGCCTGCAGGCCGACGGGGAGCGCGCCGAACCACGGGAGTTCCCGGACGGCCGGGGCGCGGCCGGCCCGCAGGCGTACCGTCGCCGCCCTGGACTCGCGGTCCCCGCTGTTGTCCCGTACGACGACCAGGTCGGCCAGGCCGTGTCCCTCGGGTGCCCACGCGGCCGGCGCCATGCCGCTCACCCCGCCCAAGGTGCCCGAGCCGACCCGCTGCCAGCCGTCGGACGGGCCGGCGGGCGGGGGAGCGGTGGCGAGGGCGGCGCAGAGGGCGGCCGAGGCGATGACTGCGATTCTGATCATGGAGCGAAGCTAGGGTGCGGCCGGCCGGGTCCGGGGCGGACCGCCGCCCGCCGTCCGGTGGGTTCCCCCGCACGGACTCGCCCCACTCGTCCGTCCGGAGCCCGGCGCGGACCGGGCGCGGCGCCGCGCGCTGGGCCGGTGGAGTGCCGGACGGATGAAACGGAAACGTCTTCAGCGGTTGACCGCAGCGGTATTGCCACAGTGGGCAGCCCACTTCTACGTTCTTCACCACGCACCGGTCTACGTGCGTAGACCCGTTCCGCCACAGTCCACAGTGAGGAGGGGTACATGAGCCGCACCGTCATCCACGGCGGCCTCGTCGTCACCGCATCCGACGAGATCCACGCCGATGTACTCGTCGAGGGCGGCCGCATCGCCGCACTCGCCGCGCACGGCACCGACGCCGCAGCGAGCTGGACCGCCGACCGGACCATCGACGCCACCGGAAAATACGTCATCCCGGGCGGCGTCGACGCGCACACCCACATGGAGATGCCGTTCGGCGGCACCTACGCCGCCGACACCTTCGAGACCGGGACCCGGGCGGCGGCCTGGGGCGGCACCACCACCATCGTCGACTTCGCCATCCAGTCCGTCGGGCGTTCCGTACGCGAGGGGCTCGACGCCTGGTACGCGAAGGCGGACGGCAACTGCGCGATCGACTACGCGTTCCACATGATCCTGGCCGATGTGAACGCCTCCTCGCTCAAGGAGATGGACCTGCTGGTGGCGGAGGGCGTCACCTCCTTCAAGCTGTTCATGGCCTACCCCGGCGTCTTCTACAGCGACGACGGGCAGATCCTGCGCGCCATGCAGCGGGCCGAGTCCAACGGCGGCCTGATCATGATGCACGCGGAGAACGGCATCGCCATCGACGTCCTGGTCGAGCAGGCGCTCGCCGCGGGCCGCACCGACCCGCGCTTCCACGGGGACGTGCGCAAGGTGGCGCTGGAGGCCGAGGCCACTCACCGCGCCATCCAGCTCGCCCGCGTCGCCGGAGCCCCGCTGTACATCGTGCACGTCTCCGCCGACGAGGCCGTCGCCGAGGTCGCGGCCGCCCGGCACAAGGGGCTTCCCGTCTTCGGGGAGACCTGCCCGCAGTACCTCTTCCTCTCCACCGACAACCTCGCCGAGCCGGACTTCGAGGGCGCCAAGTACGTCTGCTCCACGCCGCTGCGGCCCCGGGAGCACCAGGAAGCGCTGTGGCGGGGCCTGCGGAACAACGAACTCCAGGTCGTCTCCACCGACCACTGCCCGTTCTGCTTCTCCGGGCAGAAGGAGATGGGACGGGGCGACTTCTCGAAGATCCCCAACGGGATGCCGGGCGTCGAGAACCGGATGGACCTCCTGCACCAGGCGGTCGTCGACGGCCGGATCTCCCGCCGCCGGTGGATCGAGATCGCCTGCGCCTCACCGGCCCGGATGTTCGGCCTCTACCCCAAGAAGGGCACCATCGCCCCCGGCGCCGACGCGGACCTCGTCGTCTACGACCCGGCCGCCGTCCAGACCATCTCCGCCGAGACCCACCACATGAACGTCGACTACTCGGCGTACGAGGGAAAGCGGCTCACCGGACAGGTGGAGACCGTGCTCTCGCGCGGTGAGGTCGTCATCGACCGCCGCACGTTCACCGGCCGCGCGGGACACGGCATGTACACCCCGCGCGCCACCTGTCAGTACCTGGACTAGGAGATCTGGCATGGACTTCGGACTCGTCCTGCAGACCGACCCGCCCGCCTCGGCCGTCGTCGGGCTGATGCGCCGCGCCGAACGCAACGGCTTCCGCTACGGCTGGACCTTCGACTCGGCGGTGCTCTGGCAGGAGCCCTTCGTCATCTACAGCCGCATCCTCGAACACACCGACCGCCTCATGGTCGGGCCCATGGTCACCAACCCCTCCACCCGCACCTGGGAGGTCACCGCCTCCACGTTCGCCACCCTCAACGACATGTACGGCAACCGGACCGTCTGCGGCATCGGCCGCGGCGACTCCGCGATGCGGGTGGCGGGCCGCAGCCCCAACACGCTGGCCAGGCTGAGCGATGCGATGGATGCCATCCGCGACCTCGCGGAGGGGCGCGAGGCCCTGGTCGAGGGCCGGCCGATCCAGATCCCCTGGATCAAGGACGGACGGCTGCCCGTCTGGATGGCCGCGTACGGGCCCAAGGCGCTGGCGCTGGCAGGGCAGAAGGCCGACGGCTTCATCCTCCAGCTCGCGGACCCCTTCCTCACCGAATGGATGATCAAAGCGGTCCGGGACGCGGCGGCCGGGGCGGGCCGTGACCCGGACTCCGTCACCATCTGCGTCGCCGCGCCCGCCTACGTCGGCGACGACCTCGACCACGCCCGTGAGCAGTGCCGCTGGTTCGGCGGCATGGTCGGCAACCACGTGGCCGACCTGGTCACCCGCTACGGCGAGCACTCCGGTCTCGTCCCCGAGGCGCTGACCGACTACATCGCGGGACGCTCCGGCTACGACTACAGCCACCACGGCCGCGCCGGAAACCCCGACACGACCTTCGTACCGGACGAGATCGTCGACCGGTTCTGCCTGCTGGGGCCACCGGCGGCACACATCGAGAAGCTCAGGGCCCTGCGCGATCTGGGCGTCGACCAGTTCGCCGTGTACAACATGCACGACGCCCGCGAGGCCACCATCGACGCCTACGGCGCCGAGATCATCCCCGCGCTGTCCGGCTGACCGCTTCCTCCGGGCCACCGGCCGCCCCGCGCCCCCGCCGTGAACGGCGGCGGCCGGGCGGGCCGGTTTGGATCCTGTGCGGCGGGTACGCGCCGTGGACCCGACGAAAGGACCACGTCGTGTCCGTGCAGCGGAAGAACATCTTCATACTCGGCCTGGACGATGCCAATCTGCCGACTCTGGAATCCGTCCCCGGATCCGGGACGTACCGGTTCCATCCCCTGCTGAGCATCGGCGAGCTGCAGGAGGGCGAGGTCTCGGTGGCCGGTCTGATGAGCCGCGCCCGCGAGATCCTGGACGCGCACGAGGGCAGCATCGACGCGATCGTCGGCTATTGGGACTTCCCCGTGAGCACGCTCGTGCCGATGCTCGGCAGAGAGTACGGCACGCGCACGACGAGCCTCGAGTCCGTCGTCAAATGTGAGCACAAATACTGGAGCCGGCTGGAACAGCAGAAGGTGATCGACGAGTACCCGAACTTCGGAATGGTCGATCTGGAGAGCGCGGATCCTCAGCCACCGGAAGGCGTGGGCTTCCCCATGTGGCTCAAGCCCGCCCTCGCGTACTCGTCGGAACTGGCATACGGCGTCTCGGACATGACGGAGTTCCGTACGGCCGTGAAAAATATCCGTGAGGGCATCGACCGGGTCGGAAGGCCGTTCAACGCGGTGCTGGAACTCCTGGAACTTCCGCCGGAGATGGCGGGGGTGGGAGGTCAGGTCTGTCTGGCCGAGGAAGCGATGACGGGCATTCAGGTGGCGGTCGAGGGATATGTGCACGACGGGGAGGTGACCGTCTACGGAGTACTCGACTCGATCAACTACTCCGGTTCCTCCTGTTTCCTGCGTCACCAGTACCCGAGCGCTCTGCCGGCCCCGGTGATCCGGAAACTGCACGAGGTGAGCGAGCGGACCATGCGACAGATAGGCATGGACTCCGCCACCTTCAGCATCGAGTACTTCTACGACCCCAAGACCGGGGACGTCAGCCTGCTGGAGATCAATCCCCGGCACTCCCAGTCGCACGCGGAGTTGTTCGACTACGTCGACGGCGCCCCCAACCACCACCGGATGATCAGCCTCGCACTCGGCAACGACCCCGCCCTGCCAGGTGGGCAGGGCCCGTACGGCGTGGCCGCCAAGTGGTACTACAGGTGGTTCGGGCAGGGCACGGTGCATCAGGTGCCCACCCCCGACGAACTCGCGGCGATCGAGCGGGACATACCCGGGGTACGGATCGACGTGGTGCCCGCCGAGGGGCAGAGGCTCTCCTCGGTGCCCCAGCAGGACAGCTACAGCTACGAGATCGCCCACATCTTCACCGGGGCGGACGACGAGGAGGGCCTGCGGCGCAAGTTCGACCAGTGCGTCGCGGCCCTGGGCCTCACATTCGACGACACCGCTCCGGGCGGCCGCGACCAGAAGACGCCGTGACGAGGCCCCGGAGAGGAAAGGAGCACCCCATCGGTATGCGACACGTCGACCGGCTTCCCCATGCGGTCGGGCGAGAGGACCACGTCACCATCCAGATGTCGGACGGGGTCCGGCTGTCAGCGAGGATCTGGCGCCCGGTCACCTCCGACAGGGAGCCGGTACCAGCGATCCTGGAGGCCATTCCGTACCGGAAGAACGATCTGACCTCCACCCGTGACGCGATCCACCACCCCTACATCGCCGGCCACGGCTACGCCTGCATACGCGTTGACCTGCGAGGCACGGGCGAATCGGAGGGCGTCCTGCTGGACGAGTACCTGGAACGGGAGCAGTGCGACATCGAAGAGCTGCTCGCCTGGCTCGCCGAGCGGCCCTGGTGCGACGGAACCACGGGGATGATGGGCATCTCCTGGGGAGCGTTCGCCGCACTCCAGGTCGCCGCTCGGCAACCGCCGAGCCTGGGCGCCATCGTCATCGCGTCCTTCACGGACGACAGGTACGCGGACGACATGCACTACGTCGGCGGTGCCATGCTGTCCGACAACCTGGCCGAGGCCGGGACGATGTTCGCCTACGCCACCTGCCCTCCAGATCCGGCCGTGGTCGGCGAGCGCTGGCGGGACATGTGGCACGAACGGCTGGCGTCCGCGCGCCCCTGGGTTCTCGAATGGCTGCGCCACCAGCACCGCGACGAGTACTGGCGCCACGCCTCGCTCAACGAGAACTACGAGGCCCTGCGTTGCCCCGTGCTGGCCTCCAGCGGCTGGGCGGACGGGTACTCCAATGCAGTCACCCGGCTGCTGAGCCGTGTCCAGGTGCCGCGCAAGGGCCTGATCGGGCCCTGGTCGCACAAGATGCCGCACCTCGGCGAGCCGGGACCGGCCATCGGCTACCTGCAGGAGGTGGTCCGGTGGTGGGACCACTGGCTCAAGGGCGTGGACAACGGCGTGATGGACGGACCCATGATCCGCGCCTGGATGCAGGAGAGCGTGCCGCCGTCCACCTCCTACGAGGAGCGGCCGGGCCGCTGGGTGGGGGAGCCGAGCTGGCCCTCGCCGCACATCCAGGAGGTGTCGCACCCTCTGCGCGACCGCACCATCGTGCGCGCCGGGCAAGAACCTGCCTCATCGGAGGAAGGCGAACCCGCAGGCCGGGTCCACACGGTGCAGTCGCCGCTCTCGGTCGGGCAGTTCGCGGGAAAGTGGGCCTCGTACAACGCCCCTCCGGATCTGCCGTACGACCAACGGGAGGAGGACGGCGGCTCACTCGTCTTCGACACCGAGCCGCTGACGGAACGCGTGGAGATCCTCGGCGCGCCCGCCGTGGACCTACTGGTGTCCTCGTCCAAGGAGACGGCACAGCTCACCGTCCGGCTGTCCGACGTGGCGGCCGACGGCCGGGCGACCAGGGTGACCTACGGTGTGCTCAACCTCGCCCACCGGGCGGGCGACAGCCCCGAAGCACTCGAACCGGGCCGGCCGTACCGCGTGCGCATTCCCCTCAACGGGGTCGCTCAGGTCTTCCCGGCCGGGCACCGCATCCGGCTCTCGCTCTCCACCTCGTACTGGCCGCTGGTCTGGCCGGCGCCCGCACCCGCCCTCCTGAGCGTCCACGAGAACGGCAGTTCCCTCACGCTGCCGATCCGGCCCAACGACACCCGGGACGACGAGACCTCGCAGCCCTTCGGTGAACCCGAGGGCTGTGCACCGGCGGACGTGACCCAGCTGACCGAACCCGAACAGGCCTGGACCGTGTCGAGGAATCTGGTCGACTACCACTCCTCGCTCGACATCATCAAGGACCGCGGACTCCAGCGGTACGAGGAGAACGGGATCGAGGTAGGGCTGCGAGCCATCGAGAAGTACACGTCGGTCGCGGACGACTTCGGTTCGGTGAGCGGCGAGTCCGCCTGGACCATGCGGTTCAGGCGCCCCGAATGGGACATCCGGGTGGAGACGCGCACCCTTCTGACGTCGGACGAGAACGCATTCCACGTCGACGCCACGCTGGACGGCTACGAGGGAGACCGCAGGGTCTTCTCCCGCACCTGGAACGAGAGCGTTCCGAGGGTGAACGTCTGAGTCGCGACGCCCCCGACGGCTGTGGGCGCCGGGGGCGTCGCCCGGGGCGGCTCGGGCGAGATCTGGCGGTCAGTCACTCAGTGCGGGTCTGCGGTGCGTTGTCGCCCAGCCTGTCGAGGTGGGCGATCACCGGAGGCGCCGAGGCGCCGTGGAGAAGGACTGATACCAGGATGGTGAAGACCACCACCGACCACATCTCGTTCTCGTACGCCCGGAAGTCGCCCTCTCCGAAGGCATAGGCGAGATAGAAGAGGGATCCGATTCCGCGGATCCCGAAGAACGCGGTGACCAGCCGCTCCTTCCGGCCGCCCGCCCCGCCGAACTGTGCGAACCATCCCGACGCCGGTCGTATCAGCAGATGCAGGAGCAGGCCCACGGCGGCGCCCCGCCAGGTGAGGTGGCTCAGGGCGCCCGTCGCCACGAAGGCGCCCACTCCGAAGAGCAGGACCGCCATCAGGAGCCTTTCGATCTGGTCGGTGAACTCGTGCAGGACCTTGTGATAGCCGTGGCCGTGTTCGAACCTGCGCAAGGTGCAGGCAGTCACGAACACGGCGAGAAATCCGTAGCCGTGCAGGGACTCGGTGATGCCGTAGGAGGCGAACGTCGCTCCCAGCGCCACAAAGCCTCCGCCGTTCTCGGAGAGCCGGAAGGATCGCGTGTCGGACCGGAAGACCATCCGTCCGAGCAGCAGGCCGGCGCCCACGCCGACCGCAAGGCCGACGCCGAGCCTGAGGAGAACGTCGCTCACGATCCAGTGCGAGAGCGAACCCGTGGACCGGCCTCCGCCGGCCTCCGCCAGCGCGATGGCGGCGAGAACGAAGGGGAAGGCGAGCCCGTCATTGAGGCCGGCCTCGCTCGTCAGCGCGAAGCGCACCTCGTCCTCGTCGTACTCGGCGTCCGTGGGTTCGCCGACTCTCACCTCGGAGGCGAGTACCGGATCCGTGGGTGCGAGCACGGCGGCCAGCAGAAGCGCGACGGACAGCGGCCAGGAGAGCAGCCACCAGGCCGCGAGCGCGGTGGCGCCGATCGTCAGGGGCATGGCCAGTCCGAGCAGCCGCCATGTCGTGGACCACTGACGCCACCCGAACGGACGGTTGATGGCCAGCCCCGCGCCCATCAGCGAAATGATGACGCACAGCTCGGTGAGATGCTCCACCCAGATCCGGTCCGTGACGGGGTCGACCGAGGGAAGAGGCAGCGGCAGCAAGTACGTGACCGTGCCGGCTGCCAGGAACACCATCGGAACGGAGACCGGCAGCCGGAACAGCAGTCTGGGCAGCACCGCGGCGAGCAGGACGCCGATGCCGAGACAGGCGTAGACGGCACCGGTGGTGGTTACCACGTCCGGCCGCTCCTTTCGGTTGTCGCGGAACCTCCCCGCACCCGCCCGCACATGGGACCGGTGGAATTCATTCCGTCGGAGCGGCAGCCCGGCGGACAGGGGGACGATAAAAGAAAAGGGGCCCTGATTGAATTGCCCCGGGCGCAGGATGAGGATTGGTGTTGGAGAAAGACAAGAACGTCACAAGCCAGGACCGGCCAGAAACTGCTGGCCGGTCCTGGCTTGTGGACGGTGCCGTGATGTCAGCGGCGGCGGTAGCCGTCGTAGTAGCCGCCGACCTGGTCGTGGTATCCGGCGTCACCGACGTGCTTGTCCTTGTCGAACTCGGGGGAGTCCTTGATCTGATTCTTCGTCAGGTCGACGAAAATCTTGCGCTCGGCCTGGTCGACGGTGCGTACCGTACCGGCCGGCAGCAAGACGTGCTTGCCGAAGATCCAGACGCCCGTATCGACGACGAGATACGAGGAGTTGACGTCGTCCGAGTGCTTGTCGACCTTGCCGATGCTGCCGTCGGTGGCCTCGACCTTGTATCCGATGAGGTCGGTTCCCGCCGTGTGGCCCGTGGTCGGCTGGTAGCCCCAGATGCTGTCACTCATACATTGCTCCCTCACTGAGATTCTTCCTGCTCCACCGTCGAACCAGTGGAGTCGGCCGGCGTCTTTGGAATAGGCGGTGACGCGCTCTCAGAACTTCGGGTGCCCTGCATCCTGGACCCCACACACGTATAGGGCAGCAGATTATCTTCGCTGTGAAGCATGAGATGGTGCGACGCCCGGGTGGGGGCGTCCGTCAGGTATTCCTGTCGTCCCGGGCCACGGTATTCGTCGAATTGAAGCGTTGATTCCCCACGGAACCCGCAGTGGCGTGAATCCCGGCCGTGGACGCGGATCGTCGCACGGCATGTCCCGCAGCGTGTGACGGTCGGTACTTGCGGGCTTCAGGCCGTCCCCGTCGAGCGGCCCAGCAGCGCGTTGATGTCGAACGTCTGGTCCGGCGGCGGGGTGGAGGTGGGCACCGGCTTGTCGAAGGCGGAGAAGTCCACGGTCGCGTCCGCCCCGTCGCCCTGGAGAGTGAGCCGCAGGGGGTAGGGCTTTCCGCTGGCCGCCACGTACAGGACCATCGTCGTGCCGTCCCGCAGTCTGGTCAGCGGGATGACCGGCTCCGTGCCGAGCGTGGTCCTCGTGCCCTTGTTGAGCGTGCCCGTCTCGTTGTCCGCGTTGTCACTGACCAGCTTCTGGAAGGTGTCCAGATCGCAGGCCTTCGTCAGCGGGAGCAGCCTGGAGTCGGTGGCCGACGCCCTCATGTAGCGGCCGTTCAGGATCGCGGCGAAGGCCTGGCCGCCGTCGGGGACCTGGTTCTTCCAGAAGTCCGCGTCGGGTTTGACCCAGACCTCGTTGCCCCGCTTGACGATCTCCACCGAGCCCTGGCTGTTGCCGAGGTCCACCGAGCCGTCGCAGTTGCCGCTCCGGTCCAGGGTGAGCTCCAGGGACATCGGCGTACTGTCCCTGCCCAGGTCACCGCGCGTGCTCAGGTGCATGGAGTGCGCGTCGAGGAGGGCGTCGCGGGCGCGGTCCGCGATCTGCTGGGCGGTGAGCGTGCCGATGTCGTCCGCGTGTGCCACGCCGCCGCCGACGAGGCCGCCGCCGGTGACGGAGAGCACGATCGCCGCGGTCCATGCGGCCGGGCGGGTACCGAGGTGTGGACCGGTCACGTCGCCTCCTCGAAGGGTCATGGCGGGGCTGTGCGGGCGTTCAGGTCCGCAGTCCGGTCTTTCGAGCGTACGCCGGGGCAGGGGCCGCCGCCCGACGGGGAGAACGCCACCCGGACGGGCAGCCGGCGTGACGTCCTGCGGCGATTTCGGTTATGGGAGCCAGGGCCTGCCGTCAGACTGCCGTCGCCGCCCGAGGGACGGCGGCGCGGGCGGCCGGTTCGTCACGACCGAGAGGAAACCATGAACAAGACCGTGCGGAACCTGTCCGCGACCGTGCTCCGGGGCGCCGCTGTCGCGGGCCTCACCGCGGCGCTCGCGGCCTCCACCGGCCTGGCCACGCCCGCCGCCGCCGCTGCTTTGGCGGCCACGCCCCCCGGGCTGTCCTGCGACACGGGCAAGCACGCCGTCGACGACTACACCGGCTACGCGCTGTGCCGGAACAACGGCTCCGCGACGCAGACCTTCTGGGTGCACCTGGTCTGCGGCTGGTCCCCGGACGTGGACGGCGAACACGTCACGCTCAACCCGGGCCAGTCAGGCCAGTCGACCGCGCACTGCGCCGGCCTCGGCACCGGCATCGGTGAGATCACGGTGCAGCCGTAGGGCTTGTGGGGCCGTGGGGCGTGGAGCAGGCGCGTGGCCGGCTTCACGCCCGCGACCCGGGCCGCTCCTCGATCCAGCCCACGTCCAGCGCCGGCCGGTCGCCGTGCACCACGAACCTCTCCTCGCACTCGCTCACTTGGAGCCCGGCGGCGCCCAGCGCGGCGAGGAGCGCGCCGAGCCCGGCGCGGGCCCCCGCCCGGCCGACCGCGTGGCAGCGCTGGGTGACGAACCGTTCGTGACGGCCCCCGCCGACGGCGCGCCGGGCGTTGCGCGAGAGGTGGGCGCCGTGCCGGACGGCCACCGAGCGGGCGGCGGCGACCTCCGCCCCGCCCCGAGCAGCAGCTTGATGTGATGCTCGAAGTGGCAGAGGGGATCGAGCGCGGCGGCCTCCTCGGCCGTCCGCGGTACGTCCTCGTTCCGCGGAGCGGCCTCAGTTCGATCGTCCCGCCCGCTCCGCCCTTCCCGCGTCGCCGCAGTAAATCCGGCATTTACCGCGGCTGTGAATGCGAGAGGGCTGCCTGTGTGGTCCAGGCAAAGGCGAAGGCCGGTACCACGGCGATCAGCGCCATCCACGCGAGCATCGCCACCGGGGAACTGCTCAGCAGTCCGCCGGTCAGGGCTTCTCCTCCGATGCCCAGGTTGAACGCGGAGACGTACCAGGAGGACGCGGCGTCGGGTGCGGTGGCGCCCAGACGGAGCACGCTCGATTGCAGCGCTATCGGCAGAGCGGCGAAGGCAACGCCCCATAGGGCCACGGCCACCACGGCGAGTGGCCGCAGTCGGATGCTCGCGCCGAGCAGCACCAGTGAGCCGACCATCAGGGCGATGGTGCCGAGCAGGACGGTGTGCGGGGCGGAACGGCCTGGCCCGTGAGGAATGGTGCGCTCACGCCGATGTGGTGGGGAGTGCGGCGAGGAATTCGCGTACGTGGCGGAGCCAGGTCGCCCGGTCTGCCGGGTTCAGGACGTGGGCGGCACCGGGCAGTTCGACCAGCCGGGCGCCCGGGATGCCGGCCGCCAGACGGTACGAACTCTCGGGCAGCACCAGTCGGTCGCCGGTCGGCACCACCACCAGGGTGGGGGCGGATACCTTGGCCAGGTCGGCCCGGACGTCCACGCGCGACACCAGGTCGAAGTGGTCGAGCATGCCGGGGGGCATCGCGGTCAGGGTCTGGGCGACCGGTTTGTCGAGTGCGGCCGGTTCGAGGTCCGCCAGGTCCACCGGGGACATGCAGGACAGAAGGGCGAGCCGTGCCACGTCCTCCCACTGACCCGCGGCTGCCAGGGACTTGATCAGCTGGGCGGCGAGCGCCAGGACGGGATCGGCGGCAGCGAAGCCAGCGGTGAGGACGAGGGCCCGGACACGGGCGGGGTGCCGTGTGGCGATCCGGACGGCCACGGCGCTGCCGAGGGATTCCCCGAGGACGGCGAACGAGTCCTGGCCGGCCGCTACGGCGGCTGCGACCAGGCGGTCGGCGAGGTCGTCCAGGGCCAGGGGTTCGACGGCTACGGCAGAGCCGCCGGCCCCGGGGTAGTGCGGGCCGACGACGGTGTGGTCCTGGGCGAGGTCGTCGAGGACGAGGCCGAAGTTCCCCTCGATGCCGCCGCCGGCGCCGTGTGCGAGCAGGAGTGCGGGGCCGCGCCCCTGCACGAGAACGTCGAGGTGAGAAGTGGGAAGCACGTGATCAGTGGTCATGCGCCGAAGCTAAACTCCGACATCAGTGTCAGAGTCAAGTCGCGGCGTGGGCAAGGGGAGCAGGAATGGGGCGAGCGCCATGCGCATGAAGGAGATGGTGCGGCGTACCGGGGTCCATGAACGGCTGCTGCGCTACTACGAACAGCAAGGACTCCTGACGCCCGACAGGCTGCCCAGCGGCTACCGCATCTACGGCGAGTCGGACGTCGAGACAGTGCGCCGCATTCGCTGTCTGCTGGCGGCCGGGCTTCCGACCGCTCTGATCGCCCAGGTTCTGCCGTGCATCCGGGCGGACGACGAGCACCTCGTGCCCACCTGCCCGGACCTGCTCGCCCAACTGCGCCGGGAAGGCGAGCGAATCACCCACACCATCGAAGATCTACAGGCTTCGCGCGCGATCCTCGACACCATCATCACCGCCGCGCCCTCAGGAGCGCCGGGACACTGAGTCCGCTTCAACCTCCCGCTGCCGAGGTAAGAAGGAAGCCCCTGATCGAGCCGCTTGCCGTTCCCAGGCGGAAGGCGTCCTAAGGGTTGATGTTTGACCAGAACGCAACCAGAACTTCACTGGCGTCACCGCCAAGACTGTCCACACGTCGGTGCCGCCGAGATCGTCCAGCCATTCCAGACGCTTGGTCAGATTCTTGAGCTTTGACCAGCGATGTTGATCAGATCTGCCTGGCGGTTCTTCGCCGCGGCCTCCTTGCGGATCGACTGCTCGATGATCCCGCGGGCCTTGGCCTGGTCGTACGTCACCCCGGCCTGCTTGCGGACCAGGACCCGGACGACGCTCAACATCACCACCAACGGCACTGGGCCGAATGGGTGGCGGGCGACGAGTGCCCAGGGTTTCAAGACCATCCCGTTGCCCTTTTGGTGCGTACCTCGGTCGCACCCCTATGCGGGTGAACTTCAGACGTGCTCCGCCGCCCAGCGCCCCAGCCGGACGGACTCCTCGGCATCACCCGCGCCGCGCCCGGGGAACGGACGCACCGTCAGGTGCGTCTCGAACTCGCCCGCGAACTCCGCCTCCACGCGTCCCCACCTGTGCCTTCGTCGTTCATCACCGTCCACGGCGCTGTTGCCCCGTATACGGCCCATAGATTCCGGCAGCGAACCCGGCAAGCGCTGCGGACACTGCACGCCGAACGGTTGAGCGGACCGCCCCGACTCGTTACCCTCCAGTAGCGACCGGGCGGACAGGTGCGCGCACCTGACGGCACGAGGGAGGCGGGCAGTACATGTCCTCAGCGGAGTCCATCGAGACGGATACGGCGGCCCCGGCCGGGCTGGCCGACAGCGCACGGGCCCTGGCGGACGGGCGCGGCACCGCCACGCGGCTGGTCTCCGAGGCCCTCGCCCGGATCGAGGCGAGCCAGGGCACCCTCAACGCCTTCCGGCACCTGCGCGCCGAGGCCGCGCTCACCGAGGCGGCCGAGGCCGACCGCCGGCTGGCGGCGGGGGAGCGGCTGCCGCTCCTCGGGGTGCCCGTCGCGGTCAAGGACGACACCGATGTCGCCGGGATGCCCACCTACTTCGGCTGCGCGGGGGAGGTGCCCGCCGCCACCGCCGACAGCGAGGCCGTACGCAGACTGCGGGCCGCCGGGGCCGTGATCGTCGGGAAGACCAACTCCTGCGAACTGGGCCAGTGGCCGTTCACCGAGGGCCCGGCCTTCGGCGCCACCCGCAACCCCTGGAACACCGACCACACCCCCGGCGGATCGTCCGGCGGATCGGCGGCCGCCGTCGCCGCCGGCCTGGTGCCCGCCGCGCTCGGCTCCGACGGCGCCGGGTCCGTCCGCATCCCGGCGGCCTGGACCCACCTCGTCGGCATCAAACCGCAGCGCGGCCGGATCTCCGTCCACCCCCACAGCGACGCCTTCCAGGGCCTCACCGTCAACGGGCCGCTGGCCAGGACCGTCGCGGACGCCGCGCTCCTCCTGGACGCCGTCGCGGGAGCGCACCCCGACGACCCGCACCGCCCGCCGCCCGTCGAGGCCCGTGCCGCCGCCCGCCGCGACCCGGGCCGGCTGCGCATCGCCGTCGCCTGGCGGCCGCCGCTCACCCTGACCAGGACCGCGCCCCACCCGGAGGTACGGCGCGCCGTCGCCGAGCTCGCGGAGGCCCTGGCGGCGCTCGGCCACCACGTCGAGGAGGCCCGACCCCGCTACGGGCTGATCGGCCTGGGCTTCGTGCCCCGCGCCACCGCGGGGATCGCCGAACTGGCCGCACTGCACCCCGAACCCGCGCTCCTGGACGCGCGCACCCGCAGCGCCCTGCGCACCGGCACCCGGCTCGGCGGCCGGGTGGTGCGGGCGGCCAGGGAGCGCGAGCTGCGCCAGCACCGCCGGATCGGGGCACTGTTCCACCCCGCGCGCGGCCGGGCCGGATCGGGCTTCGACGTGCTGCTCACCCCGACGACCGCCCTCCCGCCGCCCCGGATCGGCAGCTTCGACGGGCTGAGCGCCTGGCGCACCGACGTGGCGATCACGGAGGCGTGCCCGTACGCCTGGCCCTGGAACGTGCTGGGCTGGCCCGGCATCAACGTCCCCGCCGGGTTCACCTCCGACGGGCTCCCCGTCGGGGCCCAGCTGCTCGGCCCCTCCCGCAGCGAGGAGCGGCTGATCTCGCTGGCCGCCCAGCTGGAGGCCGACCGGCGCTGGTACGAACACCGCCCGCCGGCCGCGCCTCCGTTGCCCTGACCGGGGCGTCCGCCGCCGGGCGCGGACCGTTCCCGGCCGCCGGCTCTACGGCACCCGGGCCGTCCACTCGGCCGTGCCGAACTTGGTGCGGACGAGCTCCTCGGCCCGGTCCTGCTCCTCCCGGCTCACCTTGCCGGTGGTGAGCCCGTGGCGGGTGCGGAAGGACTCGATCATGTTGTCGATGACGACGCCCCGGGCGAGGCCGGTCTGGCGGCGGAGGGGGTCGACGCGCTTCTTCGCGCTCCTGGTGCCCTTGTCGGACATCTTCTCGCGGCCGATCCGCAGCACGTCGAGCATTTTGTCGGCGTCGATGTCGTAGGACATCGTCACGTGGTGCAGCACCGCGCCGGGCCCTCCGTCGTGGCCCACGACGCGCTTCTGCGCCGCCCCGGCGATCTTCCCGACCTCGGTCGCGATGTCGTTGAGCGGCTGGTACCAGGCCTTGATGCCCATGTCGCCGAGGGCTTCGAGCACCCAGTCGTCCAGGTAGGCGTAGCTGTCGGCGAAGGAGAGCCCGGAGACGAGTGAGTCGGGGACGGAGAGGGAGTACGTGATGGTGTTGCCCGGCTCCACGAACATCGCCCCGCCGCCGGAGACCCGGCGTACGACGCTCACCCCGTGCCGGGTGGCGGCCTCGCTGTCGACCTCGTTGCGCAGCGACTGGAAGCTGCCGATGATCACGGCGGGCGAGTCCCACTCCCAGACCCGGAGGGTGGGCGGGCGGCGTCCGGCCGCGACCTCGGCGGTGATGACCTCGTCGAGGGCCATGTGCAGGGCGGGGGACTGCGGCTGCTCGTGGATGAGCTGCCAGTCGTAGTCGCCCCACTCGGTGGCGTGTGCCAGCGCCCGGCGTACGGCGACGGCGATGCCCTCGGAGGTGAGGCCGAACATCACGGTCGAGGCGGGCAGCGCCGCGTCGATCCGGGCGGCGAGGTCGGCGGTGCCGGCGTTGGCCGGGGTTCCCTCCAGCGCCGCGTCGATCGCGAGGATCGCCTCGTCCGGTTCCAGGAAGAAGTCCCCGGCCACCCGTACGCCGCGCAGCGCGCCGCCCTCGACGTCCAGGTCCACCACGACGAGCTTGCCGCCGGGGACCTTGTACTCACCGTGCACAGTCATGCCTCCACCTCGGGGAACGGCTCGCGGGGTGAGCCGGACGCACGCACCGATAACGCGCTTCTGCGCCCGAATCATCCCGTGTCGGCCGCCCCCGGGGCGTGCACCGGCACGCGGCGGCAGGCCGGAACCCGCCGCCGGTCCGGTGCGGGCCGGCGGCGGGCTCCGCGGTGCTCAGGGGCGGCTGGTGAGGTATCCGCCCATGGCGGTGAAGTACTCGGTCGCGGGCAGCTCCCGGCCGTCCTCCGTCCGCACCCGGGTGATGGCGAGGCCGTGGTTGAGGCCCGTGCGCGCGTCGGCGCCGGCGACTACCACCACGCCCTCGCCCTCGCGGTAGAAGATGCGGCCGGGCGTGCCGCCGTACCGGCCCTCGGACACGACGGCGGACATCACCTCCAGCCGCTTGCCCCGGTGGAAGGTGAAGGCGTTCGGGTACGGCGAGGTCTGGGCGCGGACCAGCCGGTCCAGCACCTCGGCGGGCCAGTCCCAGTTGATGCGGATGTCCTCCTCGGCGCGCTTGTGGAAGAACGTCGCCTGCGAGCGGTCCTGCCGGGTGAACTCCGTCTGCCCGGAGGCGATCAGGTCCAGCGCGCCGATGGTGACCGGGGCGATCAGGTCGACCGTCTTGTGGAACAGGTCCACGGAGGTGTCGGCGGGCTCCACCTTCACCGCGCGCTGGTCCACGATGTCGCCGGCGTCGAGCACCTCGTCCATCATGTGGGCCGTGACACCGACTTCGGTCTCCCCGTTGATGAGCGCCCAGATCAGCGGCGAGAACCCGGCGTACTTCGGCAGCAGCGAGTCATGGACGTTCAGCGTTCCGTGCGGGGGCAGGTTGTAGATGCGCGGCGGGATCCAGGTGCGCCAGTTGTTGGCGACGATGATGTCCGGAGCGGCCTCCTGGAGCAGCTGGAACAGCTCCTCGTCGTCGGGCCGGTTGCGGATGATCACCGGGACGCCGTGCTCCTCGGCCAGGTCCGCTACGGAATCGCTCCAGATCTTCTCGTACGCGTGCTCACTCTTGGGATGCGTCACGACTGTCACCACGTCGTGCTCGGACTCCAGGAGGGCTCGCAGGGTGCGGTGGCCCCAGGTCTGGTAACCGAACATGGCGACCCGCATGGGTTCCTCCTCAGGTGAGCGAATGATCGACGTCAAGTAAAGCAAGCCTTACCTAATGGCGCAACGGGCCCTGATTTCCGGCGCGTTAGGTAGGGCACCTGCTGATTAGTCCGGTTTTGTCTGGTCGACAGACTCATTGAAGTCAGGTTAGCTTTACCTAAGTTCGACTGGCTGCCGCATCCGGTGTGCCCGCGTCCCGTTCTTTTCGTCCACGCCTGACAGGCGGCTGTCCCGCACGATGGGAGTGACATGTCACAGGTTGATCCTGGCGACGCACCTCTGATCCACGACCTCATAGGAATCGGCTTCGGGCCGTCCAATGTGGCCCTGGCGATCGCGCTCAGCGAGCACAACGCGCGAGTGGACAGGCAGGAGGCGGTCACGGCGCAGTTCTTCGAGCGCCAGCCGGCCTTCGGCTGGCACCGCGGCATGCTGATCGACGACGCGACGATGCAGGTGTCGTTCCTCAAGGATCTGGTGACGCTGCGGGACCCGTCCAGCGAGTACACCTTCCTGCGCTACCTGCAGAGCAGGGGACGGCTGATCGACTTCGTCAACGGCAAGAACCTCTTCCCGCTGCGCGTCGAGTTCCACGACTACTTCGAGTGGGCCGCGGCGAAGGTCGACGACATGGTCAGTTACGGACACGACGTGATCTCCGTCGAACCCGTCCTGGTCGACGGGGTGGTGGAGTACGTCGACGTGACAGCCCGCTCGGGCGACGAGACGGTGGTCCACCGCGCCCGCAACCTGGTCGTCGGCACCGGGCTGCGCCCGCTGATGCCGGAGGGCGTCGAGCGCACCGACCGGGTCTGGCACAACTCCGACCTGCTGGCCAAGGTCGACTCCCTGGAGGGCACCGACCCCGCCCGGTTCGTGGTGGTCGGCGCCGGCCAGAGCGCCGCCGAGAACGTCGCCTACCTGCACCGCCGCTTCCCGCAGGCCGAGGTCTGCGCGGTCTTCTCCCGTTACGGCTACAGCCCGGCCGACGACAGCAGCTTCGCCAACCGGATTTTCGACCCGGAAGCGGTCGACGAGTACTTCACCGCCCCGGACGACGTCAAGCGCAAGCTGATGGACTATCACGGCAACACCAACTACTCCGTCGTGGACATCGACCTGATCGACGACCTGTACCGCCAGGCCTACCAGGAGAAGGTGCTCGGCACCGAGCGGCTGCACTTCATCAACATCTCCCGGCTGACGGGCGTCGAGGAGGACGGGGACAAGGTCCGCGCCACCGTCACCTCCCTGGTCACCGGCGAGGAGAGCACGCTGGAGGCCGACGTCGTGGTCCTCGCCACCGGCTACAGCCCCGTCGACCCCCTGAGCCTCCTCGGTGACGTCGCACGGCACTGCCACCGCGACGGGGCGGGCCGCGTCCGGGTCGAGCGTGACTACCGCATCGCGACGGACGACGAACTGCGCTGCGGGATCTACCTCCAGGGCGGCACCGAGCACACCCACGGCATCACCTCCTCGCTGCTGTCCAACACCGCGATCAGGGTCGGCGAGATCCTCGACTCGATCCTCGAGCGCGGCCTGAAGGACGCCTCGGACGGGCCCCGCCCGCTCGCCGGGGACCTCGCCGCGCCCTGACCCGCCCCGTTCCCGGTCCGCCCTCGGGGGGGGGGGGGGGGGGGGGGGGGGGGGGGGGCGGGGGCGGGGGGGGGGGCGGCGGGGGGGCGGGGGGGGGGGGGGGGGGGGCGGCCCCCGCGGCGGGGGCGGGGGCGGGGGCCCCCCCCCCCCCCCCCCCCCCCCCCCCCCGGGGCCCCCCCCGGGCCCCCCCCCCCCCCCCCCCCCCCCCCACATTTCGCCAGGCCCGCCGCCCGTACGCGGCGGGTCCGGCACGCACAGTGAAAACCCCTTGAAAGGAACATCCGTGTCCACTGGTACACGCCCCGCTCTGACGCGGCTCGTCAGATTCGCACCCCGAGTGGCGGTCGCGGCGGTCGCCGCCGTCGCTCTGGCCGCCTGTGGGGGCGGCAACGACAAGGCCTCGTCCAGTGCCTCGGCCGAGTCGGGCGCGAAGTCCGGTGCCTTCCCGGTGACGGTGCAGCACAAGTACGGCAGCACGACGATCGAGTCGGAGCCCAAGCGGATCGTCACCCTGGGCCTCTCGGACCAGGACGCGGTCCTCGCGCTCGGCATCAAGCCCGTCGGATCGGTGGACTGGTTCAAGGAGAAGCCGTACGGCAAGTGGCCCTGGACCAAGGCCAAGTGGGGCTCCGACACACCGGACGTCGTCGGTGAGCGCGACGAGTACAACATGGAGAAGATCGCCGCACTCAAGCCGGACCTGGTCATCGCCCAGTACTCGGGGATGAAGAAGGAGCAGTACGACACGCTCTCCAAGTTCACCAAGGTCGTCGCCCAGCCCAAGGACCTGCCCGACTACGGGGCCTCCTGGCAGGTGATGACCCGGCAGATCGGAGCGTCGCTCGGCAGGAAGGCGCAGGCCGAGAAGCTGATCACCGGCATCGACGCCGACTTCAAGAAGGTCCGCGACGAGCACCCCGAGTTCGCCGCCAAGACCCTCGCCGTGGCCGACAGCTTCGAGGCGGGCAAGTACTCGGCGTTCACGAAGACCGACCCCAAGTCGATCTTCTTCTCCGAGCTGGGCTTCAAGCTGAAGCCGGAGATCGACAAGCTGGCCAAGCCGGGCTGGAACGCCGCCGAACTCAGCTCCGAGAAGCTGAACGTACTCGACGTCGACCGGCTGGTCTGGGTGACCTCCAGCACCGACGCCAACGACCGGATCAAGGCCGAGCCGCTCTACAAGAACCTCAAGGTGAGCAAGGACAAGCGCGATCTGTTCGTGCCCTACCAGGACCCGGACATCGGCGCCGCGTTCTCCTTCAACACGGTCCTCTCGATCCCCTACGCGATCGACGAGATCGTGCCGCTGCTGACCTCGGTCAAGTAGCACACCGCCCCACCTCAGCAGGACCGAACAGGGGTGCTCGTCCGATGGCGTGCCTGCCGGGCACGCCATCGGACGGGACGTCCTCTCCTTGCCCACATCATCAGGGAAAGGCCATTTCGTACGATGTTTGACGCCGAGCCGGACCGGACGACCACCGCCGGGACCCCCATGACCGGTGGGCAGGCCGGGATCTGGCCGGCCCAGCAGATCGAGCCAGACAGCTCCGCCTACAACATCGTCTTCGCCCTGGACCTGCACGGCGACACGGATCTCGGCCGGCTCTCCGCCGCCGTCCGCCAGGCCGTCGCGGAAGCCGGCTGCCTGCACGTCGAGTTCACCCCGGGGGAGGGCGGCCCGCTCCAGAGCGCCGTCACCACCGGCTTCGAGGTCCCCGTCGTGGACCTGCGCGACGCCCCCGACCCCGAGGCGGCCGCCGACCACTGGGCGGCGGCGGAACGCGAACGGCCCGCACCCCTGGACCGGGCACCGCTCTTCGCCCAGGCCCTGCTGCGGCTCGCGGACGACCGGGTCCGCTGGTACCAGCGCTACCACCACATCGTCCTCGACGGCATGGGCGTGACCCTGATCACCCGCCGGGCCGGTGAGCTCTACACCCTGGGCGCGGCGGGAGCCCCTGGCGCCGACTGGTCCCTCGGCCGGCTGGCCGACGCCGACCGGGAGTACCGCGACTCCGCGCAGCACGAGGCGGACCGCGCCTGGTGGCACGAGCGCATGGAGGGCCGGCCCGAGCCCGTACGGCTCGTCGAACGCGGCCACTCCCTGATGGCGCGACGGCTGCGCCGCACCGTCGAACTCACCCCGCAGGAAGCCGAGCGGCTGCACACCGCGGCCGCGAACGCCGCCGTCCGGCCCTCCCGGCTGCTGGTCGCGGCCGTCGCCGCCTACCTGCACCGGGTCACCGGCGAACAGGACCTGGTCCTCGGGCTGCCGGTCGCCGTCCGCCAGGACGCGGTGTCGGCCGTCGTCCCCGGCATGGTCTCCAACCTCGTCCCGCTGCGGCTGACCGTCCGCCCCGGCACCACGGGCGCGGACCTCGTCGCGGACGTGCGCCGCGAGATCTCCGAAGCGGCCGCGCACGGACGCCACCGCGCCGAGCACCTGGCCAGGGACCTCGGACTGGTCGACGGCGTCCGGGAACTCGTCGGCCCCACCGTCAACATCCTGCCCAGGAACGACGGATACGGCTTCGACGGGCTGGACGCCGAGCTGCGGCCCGAGTGGCTCGGCCCGGTCAGCGACCTCGCCTTCGCCCTCACCGAGACCCGGGACGGCCGGGGCTTCACCGTCCACCTCGACGCGGACGCGGACCTCTGCGACGAGGCGACCCTCCGCGACCACGAGCGCCGCTTCCGCACCGTACTGAGCGCCCTCACCGACCACCCCGGCCGGCCCGTCGGCCGGATCGAGCTCACCTCCGGCGCCGAACGCGACCGGCTGCTGGGCGAGCTGGCCGCCTCCCCGCGCGAGGTGGCCGAACTCTCCTGGCCCGCCGCCTTCGAGGCGCAGGTCCGGCGCACGCCCGAGTCCGTCGCGCTCGTGTGCGAGGACCGCGAGCTCAGCTACGCCGGACTCAACGCCGCCGCAAACCGGCTCGCCCGGCTCCTGGTCTCGCGCGGCGTGGGCGCCGCCGATGTCGTCGCCGTGGCCCTCCCGCGCTCCCCGGAACTCGTGGTGGCGCTGCTCGCCGTGATGAAGTCCGGCGCCGCCTACCTCCCGCTGGACGCCGACCACCCCCGGGACCGGACCGCCTACATGCTGTCCGACGCGGGGGCCACCACCGTGCTCACCGTCCGGGACCTGGCGCCCCACCTCCCGGAGTCCGACGCCCGCCACCTGCTGCTCGACGACCCGGAGACCGCCGCCGCCCTCGCCGCCCAGGAGCCCGCCGACCCCGGCACCCCGGTCGTCCTGGACCAGGCCGCCTACGTCATCTACACCTCCGGCTCCACCGGCCGCCCCAAGGGCGTGATCGTCACCCACGACGGCGTCGGCAGCCTCATCGCCACGGCCACCGACCGGATCGGCGTCACCTGCGACAGCCGCGTCGTGCAGTTCGCCTCCGCCGGCTTCGACGTGACGGTCTGGGACCTGATCATGTCGCTGTGCGCCGGCGGCCGGATCATCGTCGTCCCCGCCGAGCGGCGGGTCGCCGGGCCAGCCCTCACCGACTACATCGCACACCACCGCGCCACCCACATGATCCTGCCCCCCTCGCTCGTCTCGGCGCTGCCGCCGGAGTGCGAACTGCCCGAGGGCGCCGTCCTCGTCGTCGGCACCGAGGCGGTCCCCGGCGAGCTGATCGCCCGCTGGTCCGGGCGGCTCCAGGTCGTCGTCGCGTACGGGCTGACCGAGGCCACCGTCAACTCCACCCTGTGGCTCGCCCGTTCCGGCCGGCCGGGCCCCACGCCCATCGGGCGGCCCGACCCCAACACCCGCACCTACGTCCTGGACGCCGCGCTGCGGCCGGTGCCGGTGGGCGTCGAGGGCGAGCTGTACGTCGCCGGGCGCGGCCTCGCCCGCGGCTATCTCGGCCGCTCCGCCCTGACCTCGGAACGCTTCGTCGCCGACCCGTACGGCGAGCCCGGCACCCGGATGTACCGCACCGGCGACCGGGTCCGCTGGGGGAGCGACGGCAATCTGGAGTTCCTTGGCCGGGCCGACGGCCAGATCAAGATCCGGGGCCACCGGATCGAACCGGGCGAGATCGAGAGCGCCTTCATGGCCGCCCCCGGGATCGCCCAGGCCGCCGTCCTGGTCCGCGACGACCACCGGGGCGTCAAGCGCCTCGTGGCCTACCTGGTCGGGGACGGACACGACGCCGCCGCCACCGAGGCCGCCGTCACCGCCGCACGCGCCCAGGTGGCCGCGGCCCTGCCGGACCACATGGTGCCGACCGCCGTCGTCGTCCTGGACGGCGCCCTACCGCTCACGCCCAACGGCAAGCTCGACACCCGCGCCCTGCCCGAGCCCCGGTGGACCGCGGTCAGCGGCACCGACGAGCCCACCGGACCGGCCGAGACCACCCTCGCCGCCCTGTTCGCGGAACTGCTCGACCTGCCCGCCGTGGGCGTCCGGAGCAGCTTCTTCGAGCTCGGCGGCGACAGCATCGTCGCGATCCAGCTGGTGAACCGGGCCCGTGAGGCCGGCCTCACGATCACCCCGCGCGAGGTCTTCCGGCTCCGCACCGTGGCGGCCCTGGCCCGCGCCGCCGGGACGAAGACCGCCCCGCAGACACCGGCGACCGTTCTGGACGAGGACGCGCTGCCCGTCTCCCCACTCCAGGAGGGGTTCTTCTTCCACGCCGCCCTCGACGAGGGCACCGCCGACCTCTACCTCGTCCAGGAACTCCTGGAACTCGACGGGCTCGTCGACCCGGACCGGCTGCGTGCGGCACTCCAACTGCTCCTGGACCGGCACCCCTTGCTGCGCGCCTCGTTCCGCCAGCTGCCCGGCGGCGAGGTCGTCCAGCGCCTCACGGACCACGTCACCCTGCCCTGGCAGGAGGCCGACACCGCCGAGACCGCCCTCGACGACGTCCTGCGGGCCGACCGCGCCCGGCCCTTCGACCTGGCCCGGCCGCCGCTGCTGCGCGCCACCCTCGTCCGTGACGGCCACCGCCACCGGCTGCTGCTCACCCTGCACCACATCGTCGCCGACGGCTGGTCCGTCTCCGTACTGCTGCGCGAACTCACCGCCGCCTACCGGGGCGACCAGCTCCCCGCACCGGCCGACCCCCGTCCCTACCTGGCCTGGCTGGCCGACCGGGACCGGGACACCGCACGGGAGGCGTGGCGCCACGCGCTCCGCGCACTGGACGGGCCGACCCGGCTCGCCGCCCCCGCCGCGGCGGACGGCGAGCGGGCCCCCGCCAGGCCGGAACAGGTGGACACCCGGCTGCCCGAGGAGCTCACCGCCGCCCTCACCGCGTACGCGCGCACCCACGGCCTCACCCTGAGCACCGTCATGCACGGCGTATGGGCGCTGCTGCTCGGCGCGCTCACCGGCAGCGACGACCTCGTCTTCGGCACCACCGTGTCCGGCCGGACAACCGAGGTCGCGGGCCTGGACTTGGCGGTCGGCCTGTTCATCAACACCGTCCCCGCCCGGGTGGTCCTGCGGCCCGAGGAGTCCCTCACCGAACTGCTGCGCCGCGTCCAGGACGAGCACACCGCGCTCCTGGACCACCAGCACCTCGGCCTGGCCGACATCCAGCGGATCGCCGGCGGCGGCGAACTCTTCGACACCCTCGTGGTGTTCGAGAACCACCCCGCCCCGCAGACGCCCGCCGACCACGGTACGGAGGCGCTGCGCATCACCGGCAACGACGTCACCGACGCCGTGCACTACCCCCTCGCGCTCGTCGTCGAGCCGGGCGACGGCGCGCTGCTGCTGCGGTTCAAGCACGACGCGGCCCGCTTCGACCAGGTGACCGTGGCCGTCCTCGCCAACCGGTTCACCGCACTGCTGCGCACCCTGGTCTCCGAACCCGGCCGCACCGTCGCCAGGACCGGCCTGCTGTCCGAGCGCGAGCACGCGCACCTCGCCGGGCTGAACGCCACCGCACGGCCCGTCCCCGGGGCCACCCTCGCCTCGCTGTTCGCCGAGCAGGCGGCCCGTACCCCCGGCGCCCCGGCAGTGGTCTTCGAGGACACCACGCTGACCTACGCCGAACTCGACCGGCGCGCCGAGGCGCTGGCCCGGCGGCTGCGGTCGCGCGGGGCAGGGCCCGAGCAGTACATCGCGGTGGCCGTGCCCCGCTCGGCCGAACTGATGGTGGCGCTGCTGGGCGTCCTGAAGACCGGCGCGGCCTATCTGCCGGTCGACCTCGACTACCCCGCGGAGCGGGTCGCCCTCGTGCTCGCCGACTCCGGCACACCTACCGTCGTGACCACGGCGGAGGCGGCCGGGCGGCTGCCCGCCGTACCGGACACCGACCTGCTGCTCGTCGACGGGGACGACCTGGACGACCTGGACACGGGCGCCCCCGAGGCCCCCGTGCGGCACGCCGGTCCCGACCACCCGGCCTATCTGATCTACACCTCCGGCTCCACCGGCCGCCCCAAGGGCGTCGCCGTCACCCACCGGGCCGTCGTCAACCGGCTCGCGTGGATGCAGGGGGAGTACGGGCTCGGCGCGGACGACCGGGTCCTGCAGAAGACCCCGGCCGCCTTCGACGTCTCCGTATGGGAGTTCTTCTGGCCCCTGCTGGAGGGCGCGACCGTCGTACTCGCCCGCCCCGGCGGGCACCGCGACCCCGGCTACCTGGCCGGGCTGATCCGGACGCGGCGGATCACCACGCTGCACTTCGTGCCGTCCATGCTGGCCGCGTTCACCCAGGCCCTGGACTCCGCCGCCGACCACCCGGACTGGGCGGCGAGCCTGCGGCGGGTGTTCTGCAGCGGCGAGGCGCTCACCGGGGCCCAGGCCGCGCACTGGTCGGAGCTGACGTCCCGCTCCGGGCGGCCCCCCGTCCCGCTGCACAACCTCTACGGACCCACCGAGGCCGCGGTGGACGTGACCTCCTTCGCCTACGTCCACGACGGCGGCCCGGAGCCCGCCGTGCCCATCGGCCGCCCGGTGTGGAACACCCGGCTGCACGTGCTGGACCCGTACCTGCGCCAGGTCCCCGACGGGGTGCCGGGAGAGCTCTACCTCGCCGGTGTTCAGCTGGCGCGGGGCTACCACGACCGGCCGGGCACGACCGCCGAACGCTTCGTGGCCGACCCCTTCGGCGGACCGGGCGAGCGCATGTACCGCACCGGAGACCTGGTGCGGCGCCGCGCCGACGGTGCCGTCGAGTACCTCGGCCGCACCGACCGGCAGGTCAAGATCCGGGGCAACCGCATCGAACCCGGCGAGATCGAGGCCGCCCTGGCCGCCCTGCCGGGCGTCGCCCGTGCGGCGGTGACCGTCCGGGACGGCGCGCTGGCCGGCTACGCCGTGCCCGTACCCGGCGCGGTCCTGGACACCGACGCCCTGCGCGCGGCGCTGGCCGGCGCGCTGCCCGCGCCCATGGTGCCGGGCACCGTCCTGGTCCTGGACACCCTGCCGCTGACGCCCAACGGCAAGCTCGACCAGAACGCCCTGCCGTCCGCCGCGCCCGTCCCCCGCAGCGGCGGCCGGGCCCCGCGCGACGAGCGCGAGAGCGCCCTGTGCGAGATCTTCACCGAGGTGCTCGGCGTGCCCGGGATCGGCGTCGACGACGACTTCTTCGTCATCGGCGGCGACAGCCTCAGCTCGATCGCCGTCGCCACCCGGGCCCGCGCCCGGGGTCTGGTGATCGGCCCCCGCGACGTGTTCGAGAGCCGGACCCCGGCCGCCCTGGCCGCCGCCGCGCGGACAGCGGCACCCGGCCCCTGCGCCCCGTCCGAACCCTGCGCCGCCGAACCGGCCGCCCCCGCCGACGCCGTGACCGTGCCCGCGGCCGAGGCCGGACAGGCCGCCGCCGCACTCCAGGCCGTGCTGGCCCTCCAGGAGCAGTCCGGCGCCGACGTGGACCCCGCCCTGCGGGCCCTGCTCGCCCAGCTGACCTCCGCCGCCGGCCCCGAGCCCGAGCCGGTCCGGCCCGCCCCGCTGGGCGGCCTGGAGCTCTCGGCGCAGGAGACCGACCGGGTCGCCGCCACCGCCGGGCTCCCGGTCGACGACATCTGGCCGCTCTCCCCGCTCCAGGAGGGCATGTACTTCCACGCCACCTACGACGCGGGCGAGGCGCTCGACGTCTACCTCTCCCAGGAGACCCTGGACTTCGACCGCCGCGTCGACGCCGACCGGCTGCGCGCCGCCTGCCGGGCGCTGCTGGCCCGCAACACCGGACTGCGGGCCGGGTTCACCGCCGACGGGCTGCCCCGCCCCGTCCAGTTCATCGTGGACGGGGCCGAGATCCCGCTCGTCGAGGCGGACCTCTCCGGGCTGCCCGCGCCGCAGCAGCACACCCGGGTCCGGGAACTGCTGGCCGCCGACCGGCGGCAGCGCTTCGACCTGTCCGCGCCCCCGCTGTGCCGGCTGCTCCTCATCCGGCTCGGGGACGGCCGGGACCGGCTCGTGATCACCCACCACCTCATCCTGTGGGACGGCTGGTCCGCGTGGCTGTTCCTGGAGGAGCTGTTCACGCTCTACGAGCGGGCCGGCGACGCCACCGGGCTGCCGGTGCCCGGCTCGTACCGCGACTACCTCGGCTGGCTGGACGAGCAGGACACCGGCGCCGCGCTGGACGCCTGGCGCCGGTCGCTCTCCGGCTTCGACGAGCCGACGCTGCTCGCCCCGTCCGGCCGCGACACCGGCCCGGTCATCCCGGCCGACCATGACACGGTGCTCGGCCCGGAGACCAGCGAACTGTTGCGGACCGCGGCCCGCCGCCACGGGCTCACCCTGAACACCGTGCTGAACGCGGCCTGGGGGCTGGTGCTCTCCGCGATGACCGGCCGCGCCGACGTCGTCTTCGGCACCGCCGTCGCCGGACGGCCCGCGGACGTCCCGGACGCGGCCGGAATCATCGGGATGTTCCTCAACACCATCCCGGCCCGCGTCGCCTTCACCCCGCACGAGCCGCTCCTCGGCCTGCTGCGCCGCATGCAGTCCGAGCGCGCCGCCGTCATGCCCTTCGAGTACGTGGGGCTCGGCGCCCTCCAGCAGGAGACCGGCCACCGCCGGCTGTTCGACACCCTGTTCGTCCTGCGCTCGGCCGACGGCGAGGACCGCGCGGCCGAACTGCGGCGGCGCCACGGCATCACCGCCATGTCCAACGTGGACGGCACGCACTTCCCGCTCACGCTGATCGTCACCCCCGGCAGCCGGCTGCGGATCACCCTGGCGGCCCGGCCGGACCTGTTCGACGCCGAGGCCGCGACCACCATCCTCGACCGGTTCACCGCGGTACTCGGCCGGCTCACCGAGGCCCTCGACGGCGGCGCCCCGGCCCGCACCGCGGGTGTCGACCTGCTGCTGCCCGCCGAGCGGGCCGCCACCGCCGCCGCACAGCTCACCGGCCGCGAGCCCGTGCCCGACGAGACGGTCGCCGATCTGCTGGCCGCCCAGGTCGCCCGCACCCCGGACGCGGTGGCGCTCGTCTTCGGCGAGCAGACCCTCACGTACGCCGAGCTGGACGCCCGCGTCAACCGGCTCGCCCGGCTGCTGCTCGCCCGGGGCGCCGGACCGGAGAAGGTCGTGGCGCTCGCGCTGCCGCGCTCCATCGAGATGGTGGCCGCGCTCTTCGCCGTACTGCGCACCGGCGCCGCCTACCTGCCCCTCGACCTGGACCACCCCGCCGACCGGCTGCGCCTGATGGCGCGTGACAGCGGACCGCTGTGCCTGCTGTCCACCACCGCCGTCGCCCCGTCCCTGCGCGACGCGGACGGACCCGTCGCCCCCGAACTCCTGCTGGACGAGGCGGCCGTGGCCGCCGAGCTGGCCGCGCTGCCGGGCGGCGAGGTCACCGACGCCGAGCGGCCCGCGTTCGCGCACGGGGTGCCGGGCCGCCTCGACCACCCCGCGTACGTCATCTACACCTCGGGCTCGACCGGGCGCCCCAAGGGCGTCGTCACCCCGTACCGCGGGCTGACGAACATGCAGTTCAACCACCAGAAGGAGATCTTCGACCCGGCCATCGCCTCGGCGGGCGGACGGCGGCTGCGCATCGCGCACACCGTGTCCTTCGCCTTCGACATGTCCTGGGAGGAACTGCTCTGGCTCGTCGAGGGCCATGAGGTCCACGTCTGTGACGAGGAACTGCGCCGAGACGCCGAGGCGCTGGTCGCGTACTGCGACAGCCACCGCATCGACGTGGTCAACGTGACCCCCACCTACGCCCAGCTCCTCATCGAGGAAGGCCTCCTCGACCGCGACGAGGCCGCCGGCAAGCACCGGCCCGCACTGGTCCTGCTCGGCGGCGAGGCCGTCCCCGACACCGTCTGGACCCGGCTGCGCCGCACCGAGGGCGTCTACGGCTACAACCTCTACGGGCCGACCGAGTACACGATCAACACACTCGGCGCCTCCACCGCCGACAGCACGACCTCCACGGTCGGGGTGCCGATCCGGGGCACCCGCGCCCACGTCCTGGACCCGATGCTGCGCCCCGTCCCGCCGGGCAGTCCCGGCGAGCTGTACATCGCCGGCACGGGCCTGGCCCGCGGCTACCACGACCGGACCGCGCTGACGGCCGAGCGGTTCGTCGCCGACCCGTTCGGCGGACCGGGCGAGCGCATGTACCGCACCGGCGACCTGGTGCGCCAACGACCCGACGGGCTCATCGACTTCCTCGGCCGCACCGACGACCAGGTGAAGATCCGCGGCTACCGCATCGAGCTGGGTGAGATCTCCACGGCCCTGTCCACGCACCCCGAGGTCGCGCACGCGGCGGTCGTCGTGTCGGAGCGCGCGGGCACCAAGCGCCTGGTCGGCTATGTCGTACCCGAGGACGGCGCCGGAGACGACGACACGCTGATCCGCCGGCTGCGCGAGCACCTGAAGGCGCGACTGCCGGACTACATGGTCCCCGCCGCGCTCGTCACCCTGGGCACGCTGCCCCTGACCGTCAACGGCAAGCTGGACGTCAGAGCGCTGCCCGCACCCGACCTCGCCGGTACGGGGACCGGCCGCGCCCCGCGCGACCCGCGCGAGGAGACGCTCTGCGCCCTGTTCGCGGAGGTGCTCGGACTGCCCGCCGGCAGCGTGGACATCGACAGCGACTTCTTCGACCTGGGCGGGCACTCGCTGCTGGCCACCCGGCTGGTCAGCCGGGCCCGTACCGCGCTCGACGCGGAACTGGCGATCCGGGACCTCTTCGAGGCACCGACCGTCGCGGAACTGGTGGCCCGCGCCGCCCGCACCGGCGGCGCCGCCCGACCGGCGCTGACCGCGGGCGACCGGCCCGAGCGGCTGCCGCTGTCCCACGCCCAGCAGCGGCTGTGGGTCATCCAGCAGATCGAGTGCACCTCGGCCGCGTACAACTTCTCGCTGGCCATGCGGCTGCGCGGCCCGCTGGACCTGGCCGCCTGGAGCACCGCGCTCGCCGATGTGACCGCCCGTCATGAGGCCCTGCGCACCGTCTTCTTCACGGCCTGTGACGGCCAGGTGTTCCAGCGGGTGCTGCCCGCCGACGATGCGCACCCGGTGGTGGAGTGCCTGCGGGCCACCGAGGACGAGGTGCCCGGGATCATCGACACGGTCGTCAACCGGCCGTTCGACCTCGCCGCCGAACTGCTGCTGCGCGCCACGGTGGTGGAGCTCTCGCCCGAGGACCACGTCGTCGTGCTGCTGCTGCACCACATCACCACCGACGAGTGGTCCGACCGGCCGTTCCTGCGGGACCTGGCCACCGCCTACGCGGCCCGCCTCGAAGGCGGGGCACCCGACTGGGAGCCGCTGCCCGTCCAGTACGCCGACTACGCGCTGTGGCAGGACCGGCTGCTGGGCGATCCCGCCGACCGGGCCAGTCTGGCCGCCCGGCAGCTGGATCACTGGCGTACGGCCCTGGCCGGCGCCCCGGAAGAGCTCGAACTGCCCACCGACCGGGCCAGGCCCGCGCGCCCGGCGTTCTCCGGCGCCGAACTCGACATCGCCTTCGACGCCCCCGTGCACGCCGGACTGAAGCGGCTCGCCCGGGAGACCGGCGCCAGCATGTTCATGGTGGTGCACGCGGCCGTGGCCGCGCTGCTCCACCGCATGGGTGCCGGGACGGACATCCCGCTCGGCTCGCCCATCGCGGGGCGCGGCGACGAGGCACTGGACGAACTGGTCGGCTTCTTCGTCAACACCCTGGTGCTGCGCACCGACCTCGGCGGCGACCCCAGCTTCACCGAACTCCTCACCCGGGTCCGTGACACCGACCTGGCCGCGTTCTCCCACGCCGACGTGCCCTTCGAATCGGTCGTGGAAGCTCTCAACCCGACCCGCTCGCTCTCCCGCAACCCGCTCTTCCAGGTGATGGTCGGCTATCACGCCCGCACCGGCGGTGAACTCGCACTGCCCGGCCTGAACGTGGAGTTCGTGCCGTTCAGGATCCGCTCCGCCAAGTTCGACCTGGTGTTCAGCTTCACCGAGCACACCGCGCAGGACGGCGGCCCCGGCTCGCTCGGCTGCCGGCTCGAGTTCGCCACCGAGCTGTTCGACCGGGAGACCGCCGAGGCCATCGGTGAGCGGCTGCGCACCCTGGTCGCCGCGCTCGTCGCCGCGCCCGGACAGCCGCTGTCCCGGGCCGAGATCCTCTCCGGCCAGGAGCGGCACACCGTGCTGGAGGGCTTCAACGACACCGCCCGCGAGGTCGAGGAGGAGTCCCTGCCCGCCCTGTTCGCCCGCAGGCTCACCGAACGGCCCGACGCCGTGGCCGTGGTGGACCGGTCCCGCTCGGTGACGTACGCCGAGCTCGACGACCGGGCCCGCCGCATCGCCCGGCTCCTCGCCGCGCACGGCGTGGGCGCCGAGAGCGTGGTCGGCGTCGCCGTTCCCCGGTCCGTGGACATGATCGCCACCGTGCTCGCCGCGATGAAGCTGGGCGCGGCCTTCCTGCCGCTCGACCTGATCCACCCGGGGGACCGGCTCTCCTACATGATCGAGGACTCGGGGGCGGCCCTGGTCGTCGGCACCGAGACCGTCGCGGGGAAGATCCCCGACGCGGTGGGCGTCCCGGTGGTCCTGCTGGACGCCCCGGACACCGCCGCGGAACTGGAGGAGCCGGCCCCGGCCGCCGAGCCCGGCGGGCCCGCAGGCCTGGACCAGGCCGCGTACGTGATCTACACCTCCGGCTCGACCGGCCGCCCCAAGGGCGTGATCGTGCCCCACGAGGGGATCTCCTCCCTCGTGGCCACCGCCGTCGACCGGATGAACCTGCGAAGCGACAGCCGGGTGCTCCAGTTCGCCTCCACCGGCTTCGACGTCTTCGTCTTCGAACTCGCCATGGCGCTGTGCCACGGCGGCAGCCTCGTCCTCATCACCGACGAGGCACGGGTGGCGGGTCCGGCACTGACCGACTTCCTCGCGGACCGGCGGATCACCCACATGATCCTGCCGCCGTCCCTGGTATCGGCGCTCCCGCCCGGCTGTGAACTGCCCGGGGGATCGACCGTGCTGGTCGGCACCGAGACGGTGCCGCCGGACCTCTTCGACCGCTTCGGCGCCACCGCCGACCTGATCTGCGCCTACGGGCTCACCGAGGCGACGGTCAACTCGACGCTGTGGAGCGCCCGCGAGCACGGCGGCACCCCGGCCGGCCGGGTGCCCATCGGCCGCCCCGACCCCAACACCCGGGCCTACGTGCTCGACGAGCGGCTGCGGCCCGTACCGCCGGGTGTGGTGGGCGAGCTGTACGTCGCCGGGCGCGGGCTCGCCCGCGGCTACCTCGGCAAGGAGGCCCTCACCTCGGAACGGTTCGTCGCCGACCCCTTCGGGGCGCCCGGCAGCCGGATGTACCGCACCGGGGACCGGGCCCGCCGGCGCCGGGACGGCAACCTCGACTTCCTGGGCCGGGCCGACAGCCAGGTCAAGGTGCGGGGCTTCCGCATCGAACTGGGCGAGATCGAGGCGGCGCTCGCCGCGCACCCCGGTGTCGCCCAGGCCGCGGTGGTCCCCGACCGGGACGGCGACATCGTCCGGCTGATCGCCTACGCGGTGCCCGAGTCCGGCGCACCGGACCCGCAGGAGCTGCGCGCCCACATGGCCGGGCTGCTCCCCGAGTACATGGTCCCGGCCCTGGTGGTCCCGCTGGACGGCCCGCTGCCGCTCACGCCCAACGGCAAGCTGGACCGTGCGGCGCTGCCCGCGCCCGACTGGTCCGCGATGACGGGCGACGCACGCCCGGCCACCCCCACCCAGGCCAGGATCGCCGCACTGTTCTGCGAGATCCTCAAGCTGGACGACGTCGGAGTGCACGACAGTTTCTTCGCGCTCGGCGGCCACTCCATGGCCTCGATGCGACTGCTCGGCCGCATCCGCGCCGAGTTCGGCGTCGAACTGAGCATCAGGGACGTCTTCGACGCGCTCACCGTCGCCGGCATCGCCGGGGCGCTGGAGGGCGCGGCCACCGCCACAGAGGATGCGGGCCCGGCCCGGCCCGCGCTGCGCCCGGCCGCACAGCGCGCCGGGGAACCGCCGGCGGCGCCCGTCCAGGACTGGCAGTGGCAGGCCTCCCGCGACGCGCGGGGCGTCGACCACGCGCTGACGCTGCGCTCCGCGGGCGGGCTCGACGCCGAGGTGCTGGCCGCCGCGCTGGCGGATGTGGTGGCCCGGCACGAGCCGCTGCGCACCGCCTTCACGGAGCGGGACGGCGTCCTGTTCCAGCGGCCCGCCGCGGCGCCCGTACTGACCGAGGAGCCGTGCGCCGACCTGGACGCCCGGCTGGCCGAACTCGCGGGACAGGCACCCGATCCGGGCGTCGAGGCTCCGCTCAGGGCCCATCTGCTCACCGGTCCCGATGGCGCCCAGGCGGTGCTGCTGACCATGCACTACCTCGCCGTCGACGAGTGGTCGGTCGTGCCGCTCTTCCGCGACCTGGTCACGGCCCACGCGGCACGCGCCCAGGGCCTCGCCCCCGGCTGGCAGCCGCTGCCGGTCGGCTACGCGGACTACGCGCACTGGGCCCACGAGGTCCTGGGCGACCCCGCGGACCCGGACAGCCGGGGCGGGCAGCAGCTCGCCTACTGGCGCCGGACGCTCGACGGACTCCCGGACCGGCTCGCCCTGCCCGCCGACGGCCCGCGCCGAACAGGACCGGATACCTCCGTCAGGCCCGGGGCCCACGTCGGCTTCGTCCTCGACGAGGAGCTGCACGCCGCCGTGGACCGCCTCGCGCGGGCCACCGGCACCAGCATGTTCATGGTGCTCCACTCGGCGCTCGCCGCACTGCTCACCGGGCACGGCGCGGGCACCGACCTGCCGATCGGCACGATGGTCGCCGGACGCACCGACGACCAGCTCGCCGATCTGGTCGGCTGCTTCTTCAACACCGTGGTACTGCGCACCGGCACGGCGGGCGACCCCACCTTCACGGAACTGCTGACCCGGGTAAGGGAGACGACGCTGAGCGCCCTGGACCGGCAGGACGTCCCGTTCGACGCCGTCGTCCGGGCCGCCGGACTCCCGCCGCAGGGCCCGCAGGTCATGGTCATCCACCACGAGCAGGCCGACGCGGAACAGCTGGAGGGCGGCATCGGCTCGCTCTCGGCCGTACCGACCGGCGTCACCCGGGCCGACCTGACCCTCAGTTTCTACGAGCCGCGCGGCGACGGGCCGGTGCACTGCGCGCTGATCCACGCCACCGGCCTGCTGGGCACCGCGAAGGCCCGGCGACTGGCCGACGCATACCTGGAGCTGCTGCACCGCGCGGCGGCTCATCCGGAGCAGCCGCTGTCCGAGCTGTTCACCGCACTGTCCAAGAGGAGTGACAACGCATGACGACCAACCCGTTCGAGGACCCGCAGGGCACCTTCCTGGTCCTGGTCAACGACGAGAACCAGCACTCGCTGTGGCCCGCCTTCGCCGAGGTCCCCGCCGGCTGGCGGACCGCATTCGGCGCGGACACCCGCGAAGCCTGCCTCGCCCACGTGGAGGCGAACTGGACGGACCTGCGACCGGCGAGCCTCGTCGCCCTCCAGGGCTGAGCCCGTACACAAGCGGCCGCCCCCGGTGAGAACTCCTCACCGGGGGCGGCCGCCTGTTGTGGGTCAGTACGTGTTCACCGCACGTCCGCCGGCTCCCGGCGGCTGTCGGACCACGCCTCCCACAGCGCCGCGTACCGGCCGCCGGCCGCCACGAGTTCGTCATGGCTGCCGGTCTCCACGATCCGGCCCTCGTCCAGGACGACGACGCGGTCGGCGGTCGCCGCCTGGGGGAGCCGGTGCGCGACCACCAGCCCGGTACGCCCCTCCAGCGCCCGCAGCGCCGCCTCCTCCAGGACCCGCGCGCCCGCGCTGCCCGCATCCGCGGTCGCCTCGTCGAGGATCGCGACCGGCGGGTCCGCCAGCACCAGCCGGGCCAGGGCGAGATGCTGCGCCTGCGTCACCGTCAGCCGGTGACCGCCCTCGCCCACGACCGTGTCCAGGCCGTCGGCCAGCGCCTGCGCCCACTCCAGGGCGCCGACCCGGTCAAGGGCCGCGCGCACCTCCTCGTCGGTGGCCTCCGGGCGGGCGAGGCGCAGGTCCTCGGCCAGCGGGCCCGCGAACACGTGCACCTCCTGGCTGATCAGCGTCACCGCGCGCCGCACCCCGGCGGCGCCCAGCTCGGCCGCGTCGACCCCGCCCAGCGAGATGGTCCCGCCGTGCGGCTCGTGGACGCCCGCGATGACCTTGGCCAGCGTCGTCTTGCCGGCGCCGCTGGCACCCACCAGCGCCACCCGCTCGCCGCTGCGCACCTCCAGATCGACCTTCCGCAGTACGGGGGACCCGGAGCCGTAGGCGTAACTGACCGCGCTCACCTTCACCGAGCCGTCCGCCGGAGCGGTGCCGCCCGGGGCGCCCTGCTCGGCCGGCAGCTTGGACAGCCCGACCAGCCGGGCGAAGCTGGCACCCGCCGACTGCGCGTCGTCGATGAGGAACAGCGTCGCGTTGACCGGGTTGAAGAGGCTGTGGAAGTAGAGCGCGGCGGCGGTGGCCGTACCGATGCTCACCGAACCGCTGTCCACCAGCAGGAAGCCCGCGCCGAGCATGGCCGCCAGGCCGATGTACTCGGCCAGGTTCAGCCGGGAGAAGAAGCCGGTGACGATGTGGATGCCGCCCAGCGCGAGGTCCCGCGCCGAGGCGGAGCGCTGCTCCAGCAGGTCGGTGTGCGCACGGTTCAGCCGGAACGCCCGTACGGTGCGTACCCCGCCGACGCTGTCGAGCAGCTGGTGCTGGAGCGCGCCGGTCGCGACGCGGTGCTCGGCGTACACCGGAGCGGCCCGGCGCAGGTACCAGCGCACCGACAGCACCTGGACCGGCATCGCCAGCAGGGCCGCGACCAGGAACCGCCAGTCCAGCACGGCGAGTCCGACGAAAGTCAGCACGATGGTCAGCGCGGAGCGGGTGAACTCGGGCAGCGCCTGGCGCACCGACTTCGCGATCATGGAGACATCGCTGGTCACCCGGGAGACCAGGTCCCCCGAACCGGCCGCCTCGACGCGCTCCAGCGGCAGCCGCAGCGCTCGCTCGATGAACTGCTCGCGCACGGCGGCGAGTACGGTCTCGCCGAGCCGCGCCACGAGCGTGCTGCCGACCGCGGCGGCGGCGCCGCGCACCAGGGCCACCACGATGAGCAGCACCAGGGGCACCGTCAGCGCCCGTGAACCGCGCCGCTCCACCACCAGGTCCACGATGTGGCCGAGCAGGGGAGCGGTCAGCAGACCGATCGCGGTTCCGGCGACCAGCACGCCGACGGCGGCCGCGGTCAGCCGCCGGTGGCCGCGCAGCATGGTGCGCAGCGCCGCGACGCTCTCCGCGCCGGTCGCCGTCGGCAGCAGCGCGCGGTCCGCGCCGGATGTGCTCATGACCGCTTTCCCCTCTTCTTCCGCGTGCGTTTCCGTGTCTTGCGCGCGTTCCTCGTACGTGGATGTCATGCAAGCACCGCCGCCCGGTAGCGCTCGTCCCCGGCGACGAGTTCGGTGTGGTGGCCGGTCGCGGAGACGGTGCCCCCGTCGAGGACGACCACCCGGTCGGTGACCGCGAGGAGGGCCGGGCTGGTGGTGATCAGCACGGTGGTGCGCCCGTCGCGGATCTCCCGCAGCCGGGCGGCGATCCGGGACTCGGTGACGGTGTCCACGGCGGTGGTCGGGTCGTGCAGCACCAGTACGGAGCTGTCGGCTGCCAGCGCCCTGGCCAGTGCGACGCGCTGCCGCTGGCCGCCGGAGAGGGACCGGCCGCGTTCGGCGAGCACGGTGTCCCCGCCGTCGGGCAGCAGCCGGGCGACCTCGTCGGCCGCCGATGCGGCGAGGGCCTCGTCGACCGGGGCGGCGTCGTCGCGGGCCCCGGCACGTACGTTGTCCAGCAGGCTGGTTTCGAAGAGGTCGGCGTCGTGGTGGGCGACGAGGACGGCGCGGCGCAGCGCGTCGGGGGCGAGTTCGGTCAGCGGTACGCCGTCGAGCTCGATCAGCCCCTCGGCGGGGTCCCGCTCCCTGGCCAGGCAGAGCAGCAGATCTGTCGCGGCGGCCGGATCACCGGTGACCACTCCGATCAGTTCGCCGGACCGGATGTCCAGATCGATGTCATGCAGCGAGCCGAGCCGCACCCCGCTCAGGCACAGCCGTCCCGCCGCGTCCTGGGGGACCGAGGACGCGCCGCCCTCGACGGCGGCGGGCGAGTCCAGCACCTCGGCGATCCGGCGGGCGGAGGCGCGGCCCTGGGCGAACTCGGCGTTGACGTAGGTGAGCAGCTGGAACGGGCCGAGGAGGAACTGGGCCAGGCCCACCGCCGCCACCAGGTCACCGATGCTGATGCTGCCGCGCATCGCGAGGTAGGCGCCCACGATGCCGATGACCGCGATGAAGACGCCGGTGAGCGAGAGGACGGCGCCCTCGTGGCCGGCCCGGCTGCGGGCCGCCCGCAGGGCAGCGGCCAGCGAGTCCTGGCTGGTGGTGCGGTAGCGGGCCACGGCGGCCGACTCGGCGCCCATGCCCTTGAGGACGCGGAGTCCGGCGACCAGGTCGGCGGCGACGCCCGAGGCGTGCGCGGCCCGTTCCTGCTCGGTCTCGCTGCGGCGCTCGAGCGGACGGCTGATGCGGTGGCCGAGCCACAGCAGCGGCGGGATGCCCAGCAGCACGAGGAGTCCGAGCGGGACGGAGATCCTGAGCAGTGCCACCGCGCTGATCACCAGCGCCGAGGTCGCGGCGACCCCGTAGGCCAGGACCGTGGCGACCGAGCCCACCCGGCGGGCGTCGTTGGTGGCGATGCTGGTGAGCGCGCCGGGCAGCCGGTTCGTGTCGGCGCCCCCGCGCGGGTCGAGCACCCGGGCTCCGAGCTCCATCCGGAGCCGGTGCGCGGCTCGTTCCCCCGCCCCTTCGGCGAGCCGGGCGCTGGTGCGGTAGCAGTTCGACAGCACCAGGAACAGCCCGGCGAGCACCAGGAGCCAGCGCAGCAGCGACTGGGAGGAGCCGGTGGCCACCGCCGTGTCGATGGCCGCGCCGATGACGACGGGCACCAGGGCCTCACACCCCTGATGCACCGCTCCGAGCACTGAGGCGGTGGCGACGCGGCGCCGTTGCCCCCTGATCGCCCTGCGGAGGACGTGCCCCCCGGTCGGTCCTCCACCTGGCATGCGGGCCTCCGCGATGAGTCTGGAAAAGTTAGGTAAGGCTACTCTAAATGGGTGGCCGAGGGGGTACGCCGACCGCTATGCCCCCGGTCACGGCGGCGCACGTCATTTCGCGTGCGGGGGGCACTCGTTGACCACGCGGCACCGTTCGGTTAGCCTCACCTAAGTTCTATCCGGGTCCCTGCGTCACGTTCCGGCGCCCTACAGCTCGCGGTGCACCCGAACCGCTGTCAGGGGGAGTTGTCGTTGTCGGTCGAAACCCGGACGGCTCCGGAGGACCGGGCCGTCGCCCCCGACGCCCCGCCGCCCGCCCGGACCGCGAACACCCTGCGGGCCCTGGGGCTGGTCGCGGCGCTGGCCGCCCTCGTCCTGGTCGGGCTGCTCAGCGTGTGGGTGGGCACCCGGGGCATCCCGTTCACCGCGACCTGGAGTGCGCTCTGGCACCCCGACGGCTCCGAGACCTCGATCATCATCCATGACTACCGCATCCCCAGGACGCTCCTGGGGCTGCTCGTGGGCATGGCGCTCGGCCTGTCCGGCGCGCTGATGCAGGCCCTGACCCGCAACCCGCTCGCCGACCCGGGCATCCTCGGCATCAGCCTCGGCGCCTCCGCCGGGGTCGTCGTGGCCATCGCCTTCCTCGGGGTCGGCTCGGTGCTGGGGTACGTGTGGTTCGCCTTCATCGGCGCGGCCGTCGCCTCCGTCGCCGTCTACCTGCTGGGCTCCTCGGGCCGTACCCTGGCCACACCCGACCGGCTCGTGGTGGCCGGGGCGGCGCTGACCGCGGTGCTGTACGCCTTCAACTCGGCGGTGCTGCTGCTCAATCCGCGCGCCTTCGACCAGTACCGCTTCTGGACGGTGGGTTCCCTGTCCGGCCGGTACTACGACGTCATCTACGTCATCCTGCCGTTCATCGTGGTGGGCCTCCTGATCGCCCTCGGCCTCGCACCCTCGCTCAACGCCCTCGCGATGGGCGACCAGCTCGGCCGCGCCCTCGGCCTGAACGTCGGCCGCACCCGGGTGCTGGGCGCCGTCGCCGTCATGCTGCTGTGCGGCGCGGCCACCGCCGCCGCCGGGCCGATCGGCTTCGTCGGGCTCGCCGTACCGCACGTCGCCCGCTTCGTCGTCGGCCCCGACCAGCGCTGGGTGCTGACGTACTCGATGCTGCTCGCCCCGGTCCTGCTGATCGGCGCGGACGTCCTGGGGCGGGTGCTCGGCTCGCCGGGCGAGGTCCAGGTGGGGATCATCACCGCGTTCCTCGGGGCGCCGCTCTTCATCGCCCTGTGCCGCCGTCGAAAGCTGGTCATGCTGTGAGCGCCGTACGGGAGAAGGACCCCGCCGGAGCCGGTACGGAGACAGCGCGGCCGAGGGTCGTCAGCGGACTGGTGCTGCGCACCCGGCCGGGCGGGCTGTCCGTACGGATCCAGGGCCGCGTCCTCGTGGTGACGGCCGTGATGCTCGTCGCGCTCGTCGCCGTCGCGCTCGTCACCCTCACCACCGGAGACTTCGAACTCTCCGTCGGCGAGGTACTGCGGGCCGTGCTGGGCCACGGCTCAGGCGGCGCCGACTTCATCGTCAACACCCTGCGCATGCCACGCCTGCTGACCGCGATGTGCGTGGGCGCGGCCCTCGCGGTCAGCGGGGCCATCCTGCAGAGCCTGACCGGCAACTCCCTCGGCAGCCCCGACATCATCGGCTTCACCAACGGCTCGGCCGTAGGGGCGCTCCTCGTCATCATCGTGCTGCACGGCAGCATGACCCAGATCGCGGTGGGCGCGCTGATCGGCGGCCTCGCCACCGCCGCCGCGATGTACCTCCTCATGCTGGGCAGGGGACTCCAGGGCTTCCGCCTGGTCGTCGTCGGCATCGGCGTCAGCGCGCTGCTGCTCGCCGTCAACTCCTATCTGATCACCCGGGCGACCTGGCAGGAGGCGCTGGAGGCGCAGGCCTGGCTGATCGGCAGCCTGACCAACCGGGGCTGGCAGCAGGCCAACACCATCGGCATCGCCGTCCTCGTCCTGCTCCCGCCCGCGTTCTTCCTCGCCCGCCGGCTCTCCATGGTGGAGATGGGCGACGTCACCGCCATGGCCCTCGGCGTCGACGTGGCACGCACCCGGGCGCTCCTGCTCGTCATCAGTGTCGCGCTCGCCGCCTTCGCCACGGCGGTCACCGGACCGATCTGGTTCATCGCACTGGCGGCGCCCCAGCTCGCCCGCCGGCTGACCCGGGCATCGGGTCCCGCGCTGGTCCCGGCCGCACTCATGGGCGCTCTGCTGCTCGCCGCGAGCGACCTGCTGGCGCAACGGCTGTTCGCCCCCTCACTGCTGCCGGTGGGTACGGCGACCGGGACCATCGGCGGGCTGTACCTCATCTGGCTGCTGATCACCGAGTCGCGAAAGAGCCGCGCATGACCCGAAAGACGACACGTACGACGGGCGCGTCGCGCACGGCGGACACGTCACGTACGTCCGATTCGACCGGCCCCGGCGCGGACTCCGCGACGGCGGAAGGGACTCATATGAACGGGACACCCCCGGTGCAGGGCGCGCGGCTGCGGGCCGAGGACCTGACGCTCTCCTACGAGCAGCGGACCGTGGTCAGTTCGCTCGGCGTCGAGATCCCCGACCGCTCCTTCACCGTGATCATCGGACCGAACGCCTGCGGGAAGTCCACCCTCCTCAAGGCACTGGCCCGGATGCTCAAACCCCGTTCCGGGCAGGTGTATCTGGACGGCGCCGGCATCGCCACCTACCGCTCGCGGGAGGTCGCCCGCCGGCTGGGCCTGCTCCCGCAGTCCTCGACCGCGCCCGGCGGCATCACCGTGGGGGACCTGGTGGCGCGGGGCCGCTACCCGCACCAGGGGATGCTGAAGCAGTGGTCCGCCGACGACGAGACGGCCGTGCTGGACGCCATGCGGCAGACCGGTGTGCTGGACCTCGCCGACCGCCCGGTCGACGACCTCTCCGGCGGCCAGCGCCAGCGGGTCTGGCTCTCCATGGTGCTGGCGCAGCAGACCTCGATCCTGCTCCTGGACGAGCCCACCACCTTCCTCGACATCGCCCATCAGGTCGAGGTGCTCGATCTCTGCGCCGACCTGCACGCCCGCAAGGGGCACACGGTCGTCGCGGTGCTGCACGACCTCAACCAGGCATGCCGTTACGCCACCCACCTCATCGTCATGCGGCCCGGCGGCACGATCGCTGCCGAGGGCGATCCGGCCGCCGTCATGACCGCCGAACTGGTCGAGGACGTGTTCGGGCTGCCCTGCCGGATCATCTCCGACCCGGAGACCGGCACGCCCCTGATGATTCCGGCCGCACCCCGGCGCTACGTCCCCGAGGACGTCCCGGCGGGCTCCGGCGGCCCCGTCATGGCCGAGACCGGCCGGGGAGTGCGCTGAGGGCGGCGGCTGCCCGGAGCGCCGGCGAGCCCGCTCGCGGTCCCGGCGCGGAGCGACGCCGTCCCCGGGGTGCCGACTTGGCCATTGCAGTTAGGTAAGGCTAACCTAACTCGTGATGGTTCACCGGGGACCCGCGGCGATCCGGCCGCTCTTCGCGCACGGTGGAACCCGAGGAAGGAACGCCTTGATCACGGCCACACCGCGCCCCTCAGTCACGTCTGCGCACCTGCGGGACGCATCCCTCCCCGACCCGCTCCGGGTGCGCCGGGCGAGCCCTGGCGACGCCGCCGCCCTCGTCGCGCTCTCCGAGCCGTTCGTCCGCGCGGGAGCGCTGCGCCGGCGGCCGTTCGACGTCTACGCGGACCGGGCGGCCGACTTCCTGGTGGCCGAGGAGCCCGGTGGCGTCCTGCACGGCTGCCTCGCGCTGCGGGTCCACCCCGACGCGGAACCCGGCGCGGAACCCGACGCGGAACCCGGCGCGGCAGCCGCGGGCGTCCTCTACAACTTCTGTGTCGCCCGGCCGAGGCAGGGCAGCGGCCTGGGCGCACGGCTGCTGGGCGCGGCGCTCACCGGGGCGCGGGCGCAGTCACTGGCGGCGCTGTTCACCGCGACGACCGGCAGCGGGCGGCTCTTCCTCCGCCACGGCTTCGCGCCGGTCCCTCACGGGCTGGCCCCACGCGCCTGGGCGCGCACACTGGATCCCCGGCGAGGTGCGCGCGTTCTCGCCCGCGCCCTGTGACAGCGGTGGCGTGCCCCGGAGGCCGGGGCACGCCACCACGCGCGCGTCACGTACGAGGCGTCACGCGTCCGGGAAAACCGTGGTTCCGGGGCTCCGCTCGTCCAGGACGCCGCGCAGCACGGCGTGCGGGACCCGGCCGTCCAGCACCTGCGCCCGCCCCACCCCGGCGCGCACCGCCCGCAGACAGCCCTCCATCTTCGGGAGCATCCCGCTCGCCAGCCCGGGGAGCAGGCCGGACAGTTCGGCCGCCGTCAGGCGCTCGATGACCTCCGTGCTGTGCGGCCAGTCCGCGTACAGCCCCTCGACATCGGTGAGCATCACCAGCCGCTCGGCACCGAGGGCGACCGCCAGGGCCGAAGCCGCGAGATCGGCGTTGACGTTGTAGACCTCCCCCTCGGTGCCGCGCGCGAGGGGTGAAACCACCGGGATGCGGCCCAGCTCCAGCAGCGAACGGACGGTGTCCGGGGCCACGTTGACGATGTCACCTACCAGGCCGATGTCGACCGGCAGCCCGTTCACCCGGCCGGAGCGGCGCACGGCCGTCATGGTGTGCGCGTCCTCGCCCGACAGGCCCACGGCGAACGGCCCGTGCGCGTTGATCGCACCGACCAGCTCACGCTGGACCCGCCCCGTCAGCACCATGCGCACCACGTCGAGGGTCTCCTCGGTGGTCACCCGCAGGCCTGCCTCGAAGCGGACCTCCAGGCCGAGGCGGTCGAGCATCGCACTGATCTGCGGCCCGCCGCCATGAACCACCACCGGGTGCAGCCCGCAGTGCCACAGCTCCACGACATCGCGCGCGAACGTCTCCTGGAGGGATTCGTCCACCATGGCGTTGCCGCCGAACTTGACCACCACCACCCGGCCCCGCGTCTCCTTGGGCAGGGCCGTCCCCGGACGCGGGTCCGTCCGTATCCCGTCGCCGCGCCGTGGTGACTGTTCATGGAGGCCGGTTTCGGCCGTCGCGACCCGTGCGGTCATCTTCTTCCGTCTCTTCTGAGGTGGGGGTGCCGTCACGCGTCGTGGCGGACCCGGCCGAGCAGCAGATCGCGCAGCAGGCCGTCCGTCGTGCGGACCACCGCGCTGCGAGCCGCCCAGCGAAGCGCCATGGAGTGCTCCTCGGCGGAGAAGTCGGCCACGGCGTCGGCGACGACAAAGGGCTGAATGTCGTTCATGAAGGCGTCCGCGGCGGTCAGCAGCACGCCCAGGTGGGCGTGCACGCCGCAAAGGATCAGCTGATCGCGGCCCGTCGAGCGCAGCAGCCGGCTGAGATGGCTGTGCAGGAAGGCGTTGGGGCGCACATTGGGCAGCACGTGCTCGCCCGGCCGGGGCACCAGGGCCTCGATGATGGCGGAGTCGCCCGGGCCGCTGCCGATGCCGGGTCCCCAGACGTCCGCGACGAGCCCCCGCCTGCCCGGCGACTGGGCGGCGGGTTCGGCGCTGAAGACGACGGGCATGCCGAGCGTTCCGGCCAGCTCCCGCAACGCGGCGATGTTCTCGACCAGTTGCACGACCGGCGAGCGCCCCGGCGGGAACGCCCGGACGAAGTGGTTCTGCATGTCGTGGACGAGCAGCGCGGCCCGGTCGGGGTCGATGGTCCAGGAGGGCCAGGAGCGGGGGAGGGCCGTAACGTCGGGCATGTCGTAGGACTCGATGACTGGCAGGCCCATGACCGGCCCCTCCCCTGATGATCCGGCGATCCGGCCGTGGCGCGAGGATTCACTATGACTTAGTGAAGCCTAACCTAAGTTTCTTGTGCCGAAAGGGATCAGGGGTGGGAGTGGTGCTGCTGGTGCGCGCAACTCCGAGGTGCGGTGAGAAGCCGCCGGATCTGCTCGCCGGCGTCCGTGGCGTCGTGCGCGAGTGCCGGGAAGAGCAACTGGAGGTCGCAGTGGCCGGATTCGTATTCGCAGCGCAGGGTGATGCCGTGCCGGTCCAGCGCGAGGGGGAGTGCGCGGACCATGCCGCGCGGCAGCCGGGAGCCCGCGAGTCCGAGCAGGTCGGCCATCAACTCCTCGTGCGAGTCGGCCAGATGGGTCAGCATGTCGGCCTCCTCCGCGGCCAGCGGATCGGGCTCGGCGAGGGCGATCTCGTCCAGCCCGACATCCCGCGCGCCCGCCGGGGTCCGCAGCGAGATTCGCGCCGAGTCCAGCCGGAGCGCGCCGTCCGCCTCCGGGGCCAGCCGGCCGGAGACCGTCACCCTGGCGCGGACGCGGTCGCGCAGCGGGGTGGGGGCGATGTCGGTGAACTGCAGGAGGGCGGCGAGGCTGCCCAGGGGAGCTTCGGCGGCCTCTCGTGCCAACGGACTGTCTGGGCGGGGGTGGAGGGTGACCTGCCCGCCCGTGCTGACCGAGTGGAGCCCGATCAGGTCGTAGGCCTGCCCGGTGGTGGTGAGGGAGAGCGAGGTCGCGCGGGACAGCACCGTGCGGACCTGCTCCGCGTCGGTCGGTCCGGCCGGGACGGTGTCGGTGTTCAAGGGGACTCCCTGCGGAACGGATGCGAGTTAGGTAAGCCTAACCTTACCCCTCTGGCGGTGGGTGGTGTTCCGCCGGACGCGCGGTTCTGTGGCCGTTCGCACCACGGTTCACCGGATGCGGGAGGATCGGGTGAACCGTCCGGGGAGGACTTCGATGAACACCACCCTGCGGGTGGACGCGACACCGTGCGCCCCCGCACTCCTGCTGCGCCCCTGGGGCGAGGCGGACATCGGGCCGCTGGTCGAGGCGTTCCGGGATCCCGCGTTGCGCCGCGGGGCGCGCGGCCCCATGGAGAGCGCCGAGGACGTCCGGGCGTGGCTGGAGGTCCAGCGGAGCGGCTGGGTCACCGGCGAGCGGCTGGGCTTCGCCGTGCAGGAGGACCGGCCGGGCCCCGGTGGAGGCGCGTTGGCGGGCAGTGTGGTCATCAAGCGGGGGGATCTCGGCCAGGAGTCCGCGGAGGCCGGCTACTGGACGGCGGCGCACGCCCGGGGCCGCGGAGTGGCTCCTCGCGCTCTCGAGGCCGTCACCCGCTGGGCCTTCGAGAGCTTCGGGGCAGACGGCCTGGAGTGCGTCAAGCTGCTGCACCAGGTGGACAATCCGGCCTCGTGCCGGGTCGCGGAGAAGGCCCGGTACGGGTTTCGCCAGATCCTCCCGGCCCTGCCGCCCTCCTTCCCGGTGCCGGGCCACCTGCATGTGCGGTGGGCCGGTGACCCGGCCTGATCCCGGGTGTCCGATGCGCGGGCCGCGGCGATTCCGGCGTCATGAGGCCGACGGTCGTGGCCATGGACAGGGCTTGCAGTCTTTGACTCTTGTTCACGCGGCGCCAGTTCACCGGATCGCCGTGAGTGACGGCCCGGACACCTGAGGCATGTCCGCCCAAGCCGGACGGGGTGGGTGTGTGAACGTGCACTGGTACAGACCAGGGTCTTGACAGTCCATTGGTTCACTTCTTAAATCACGTAGTGAATTAAGCCTCGTGCACAGCAGTCCCACAGCGCCCCCACAGCACGTGCCTGCCGCCCCCCTCGCACCCCGGTTCTCGCCCCACCTCTTGAACGGCACCCCGCCCCGGTCGGCGCAGCTTCGGCATGCCCAACGCGCCCTGCGTCTGTCATGTCATATGCATGACAGGTCTTCTTCCCCTCACACACCGGAAGGGAGAGTCATGGACTCCCCCCGCTTGTCGCGGCGTTTGCTGCGCTCCGCACTTTCGGCCCTGACCCTTGCGCTGGTCACGACCGCCCTCGTGGGCGGTGGCGCTCACGAGCGGTCACCCGCCCTCTCGGACGCGGCGGCCTCGGCCGCCATGACGTTCGACGAGGAGTTCGACGGCTCCGCCGGCTCGGCGGTCAACGGCTCCCGATGGCAGATCGAGACCGGTGACAACGTCGACAACCACGAGCGGCAGTACTACACCGCCGGGAACAGCAACGCCGCGCTGGACGGCCAGGGTCATCTGGTCATCACCGCGCGCAAGGAGAACCCCAAGAACTACCAGTGCTGGTACGGCACCTGTCAGTACACCTCGGCGCGGCTGAACACCTCGGGCAAGTTCACCCAGACCTACGGCCACGTCGAGGCCCGGATGAAGATCCCGCGCGGCCAGGGCATGTGGCCCGCCTTCTGGATGCTCGGCGACGACATCGGACAGGTCGGCTGGCCCAACTCCGGCGAGATCGACATCATGGAGAACGTCGGCTTCGAACCCAGCACCGTCCACGGCACCCTGCACGGCCCCGGCTACTCCGGCTCCGCCGGCGTCGGCGCCGGCTACAGCCTCCCCGGTGGCCAGGCCTTCGCCGACGACTTCCACACCTTCGCCATCGACTGGGCCCCCGACTCCGTCACCTGGTCCGTCGACGGCAACGTCTACCAGCACCGCACCCCCGCCGACACCGGCGGCAACACCTGGGCCTTCAACAAGCCCTTCTTCCTCATCCTCAACCTCGCCGTCGGCGGCTACTGGCCCGGCGACCCCGACGGCAACACCACCTTCCCCCAGCAACTCGTCGTCGACCACGTCCGCGTCACCACCAGCGACACCCAGCCCCCGGCCGGTTCGGGCACCATCACCGGCCTGGCCGGAAAGTGCGTCGACGTGGCCGCGGCGAACAGCGCCAACGGCACTCCCGTCCAGCTCTACGACTGCAACGGCTCCGCCGCCCAGAAGTGGAGTGTCGGGGGCGACGGGACGATCAGAGCCCTTGGCAAGTGCCTTGACGTCGCGTCGGGCGGTACGGCCAACGGGTCCGTCGTCCAGCTGTGGGACTGCAACGGCTCCGCCGCCCAGCGCTGGGCGGTCAGTGGTGCGCGCGACATCGTGAATCCGCAGGCGGACAAGTGCCTGGACGTCACGGGGAACAGTTCGGCCAACGGCACCCGGCTCCAGATCTGGACCTGCACCGGCGCGACCAACCAGAAGTGGACGGTGAACAGCTGATGCGCCGATACCTGCTGCGTGGGCGAGCGCCCGCCGTACGGAGCGCACTGGGAGTGGTGGCCGCCGCGGCGCTGCTCGCCGGGCTGACCGGCTCGCCCGCCCTGGGCGCCGCCCAGGCCACCGGACGGATCACCGGGGTCGGCGGGAAATGCCTGGACGTCGCCGCGGGCGCCACGGCCAACGGCACTCCCGTCCAGCTCTACGACTGCAACGGCACTACCGCCCAGCAGTGGAGTCTTGGCAGTGACGGGACGGTCAAGGCGCTGGGCAAGTGTCTTGACGTCGCGTCAGGTGGCACGGCCAACGGGTCCGTCGTCCAGCTGTGGGACTGCAACGGCTCCGCAGCCCAGCGCTGGGCGGTCAGTGGTGCGCGCGACATCGTGAATCCGCAGGCGGACAAGTGCCTGGATGCCACGGGGAACAGTTCGGCCAACGGCACCCGGCTCCAGATCTGGACCTGCACCGGCGCCGCCAACCAGAAGTGGACCGCGCCAGCCGTGGACGGAGGCGGCGGAGACCCGGGGACGCCCGGGGCGATGGCGGTCGCACCGTACCTCTACAACGGCTGGGGCAGCCCGCCCAGTCCGACCACCGTCATGAACGCCACCGGCGTCAAGTGGTTCACGCTCGCCTTCGTCCTCAGCAACGGCTACTGCAACCCGCAGTGGGACGGCGGCAGGCCGCTGACCGGCGGGGTCGACCAGCAGACGGTGAACACCGTCCGGGCGGCGGGCGGCGACGTCATCCCGTCCTTCGGCGGCTGGAGCGGCAACAAGCTGGAGAGCTCCTGCTCCAGCGCCGGTGAGCTGGCGGCCGCGTACCAGAAGGTGATCAACGCCTACGGGCTGAAGGCGATCGACATCGACATCGAGGCCGACGCGTACGCCAGCGCCACGGTGCAGCAGCGCACGGTCGACGCGCTGAAGACGGTGAAGGCCGCCAACCCGGGCATCAAGGTGTACGTCACCTTCGGCACAGGCCAGAGCGGGCCCGACGACAGCATGATCCGCAAGGCGTCGGCCTCCGGGCTTACCGTGGACAGCTGGACGATCATGCCGTTCGACTTCGGCGGGGCGGGCCAGAACATGGGCAACCTCACCGTCAGCGCCGCCGAGGGGCTGAAGAACGTGGTCAAGAACGCCTACGGGTACACGGACGACCAGGCCTACCGGCACACCGGGATCTCCTCGATGAACGGCATCACCGACGACAACGAGACGGTGACGGTCGCGGACTTCCGCACCATCCTGGCCTACGCCCAGCAGCGCCACCTGGCCCGGCTCACCTTCTGGTCCGTCAACCGGGACCGCCCGTGCGCCGGCGGCGGCGCCGACACCTGCTCGGGCGTCTCGCAGCAGCCCTGGGACTTCACGAAGGTGTTCGCCCAGTACGCGGGCTGACCGTCCGGTGTACCGGGTGACCGCCCGGTACACCGGCTGACCGCCCTGCCCGACGCGTCGTCCACCGCACAGGAGACAACCGTGCTCAGATCTGTCCGAAGGCCCACCGGGGACGGCCCGGCCGGCCCCTCGCCCACCCGCAGACGGCGGGCACTGACCTCCGTGCTGGTGGCCGGCGCGCTGGCCGGGTCGGTCCTGGCCGCCACCCCCGCCCCGGCCGCCGTCCGGGCCGCCCCCGCCCCGGCCGCCGCCGCGGCGCTGCCCACCGGCTGGGCCACCGTCGTCAACAGCGGCAGCGGCAAGTGCCTGGACGCCAGGGCCGCCGCGACCGTCAACGGCACCGCCGTCCAGCAGTACACCTGCAACAGCTCCACCGCCCAGCAGTGGAGCCTGACCGCGACCAGCGGTGGCTATGTGCGCATCAACAACCGCAACGACGCCAACCAGGCGGTGGACGTCACCGACGTGTCCACCGCCGACAGCGCCGCCGTCCAGCTCTGGACGTACAGCAACGGTGCCAATCAGCAGTGGCAGCCGGTCGACGAGGGCGGCGGCGCCTACCACTTCGTCAACCGCAACAGCGGGAAGTGCCTCGACGTGCCCGCCGCCTCGACGGCCGACAGCGTCCAGCTCGTCCAGTACACCTGCAACAACTCCGCCGCCCAGCGCTTCCAGGTCACCCCGGTGAGCACCGCGCCCGGCGATACGGACCTCGGCCCCAACGTGGTGGTCTTCGATCCGTCGATGCCCTCCGCCACCATCCAGGGCCGGCTCGACTCGATCTTCCGCCAGCAGGAGACCAACCAGTTCGGCAACCAGCGCTACGCGGTGATGTTCAAGCCGGGTACGTACAGCAACGACGTCAACGTGGGCTTCTACACCCAGGTCCTCGGGCTGGGGCAGTCGCCCGACTCGGTGACGATCAACGGCGCCGTCCACGCCGAGGCGGACTGGTTCCCGCCGCAGAACGCCACCCAGAACTTCTGGCGCGGCGCCGAGAACCTCTCGGTGAACCCGACCGGCGGCACCGACCGCTGGGCCGTCTCCCAGGCCGCCCCGTACCGGCGCATGCACGTCCGGGGCAATCTGGCCCTGGACGACGGCGGCTGGGCCAGCGGCGGATTCATGGCCGACACCAAGATCGACGGCCAGGTGCGGTCCGGCACGCAGCAGCAGTGGATCACCCGCAACTCCACGCTCGGCAGCTGGACCGGCTCCAACTGGAACATGGTCTTCGTCGGCAGCCAGGGCGTCCCGGCCACCAGCTTCCCCAACCCGCCGTACACGACGGTGAACCAGGCCCCGGTGGTCCGCGAGAAGCCCTTCCTGTACGTGGACGGCAACGGCGCCTACCAGGTGTTCGTACCGGCCGTCCGCAACAACGCCTCGGGCACCACGTGGGCGGGCGGCAACGCCGCGGGCACCTCGATCGGCATGGACAAGTTCTTCGTCGTGAAGGCGGGAGCCACGGCCGCGCAGATCAACGCCGCGCTGGCCGAGGGGAAGAACCTGCTCGTCACCCCGGGCGTCTACCACCTCGACCAGACCCTGAAGGTGACCAGGCCCGACACGGTCGTGCTCGGGCTCGGCCTCGCCACGTTCATCCCGGACAACGGGGTCACCGCGATGACGGTGGCCGACGTCGACGGGGTCAAGGTCGCCGGCATCCTCCTCGACGCGGGCACGACGAACTCGTCGACCCTGATGGAGGTCGGCCCGGCCGGCTCGTCGGCCTCGCACGCGGCGAACCCGACCTCGCTGCACGACGTCTTCTTCCGGGTCGGCGGCGCCGCCGTGGGCCGGGCGACCACCAGCCTGGTGGTCAACAGCGACAACGTCATCGGCGACCACATGTGGATCTGGCGCGGCGACCACGGCAGCGGCATCGGCTGGAACAGCAACAAGGCGGACACCGGACTCGTCGTCAACGGCGACGACGTGACGATGTACGGGCTCTTCGTCGAGCACTACCAGAAGCACCAGACGATCTGGAACGGCAACGGCGGGCGCACGTACTTCTACCAGAACGAGATGCCGTACGACGTGCCGGACCAGGCGTCCTGGATGAACGGCTCCACCCAGGGCTACGCCGCCTACAAGGTCGCCGACTCGGTCACCAGCCATCAGGCCTACGGGCTCGGCAGCTACTGCTTCTTCAGCTCCAACCCGGGCGTGACGGCCGAGCACGCCTTCGAGGTCCCGAACAACCCGGACGTGCGGTTCCAGAGCATGGTGACCGTCTCGCTCGGCGGCACCGGAACGATCCGCCACGTCATCAACGGGCGGGGCGGCCCCTCCAACTCCGCCTCCAACGTGGCGAATCTCGTCAGCCAGCCCTGACCAGCCCCCGGCAGTTCCGCGCGACGTCCTCATGACGCACCGGGCCGGATCCGGACACCACTGGATCCGGCCCGGCCCCCCACAGGTTCGGAAGGGACGCATTCGAATGAACACCCACACCACCAGGCCCACGGCCCGGCGCCGCGGAGGCGTCGGCCGGCTGCTCCTGCGGCTGCTCCTGCTGCCGGCGCTCCTGCTCGGACTCACCGCCGCCCCCGCGCACTCGGCGGCGAAGGCCCCCGCCTTCAAGGTGATCGCCTTCTACAACGGCACCTGGGACGCGGCGCACATCAGCTTCGTCCAGGAAGCCAACCGCTGGTTCCCCACCACGGCGGCGGCCAACGACTTCTCGTACACCTCCACCAACGACTGGTCCCGGCTGAACAGCATCACCCGCGACCAGTACCAGGTCGTGCTGTTCCTCGACGACGCCTCGCAGACCGCGTCCCAGCGCTCCGGATTCGAGCGGTACATGCGCTCCGGCGGCGCCTGGATGGGCTTCCACGTCTCCGCGTTCACCACCGAGGCCCAGAACTGGCCCTGGTACTACGACCAGTTCCTGGGCAGCGGCAACTTCAGGTCGAACACCTGGGGCCCGACCACCTCGGTGCTGCGCACCGAGGACCGGGGCCACCCCTCCACCACGGGCCTGCCCGCCACCTTCACCTCGTCGGTGAGCGAGTGGTACTCCTGGTCCAACAACCTGCGCGACAACCCGGACATCAAGGTCCTGGCCTCCGTCGACCCGGTCAGTTTCCCGCTCGGCACGGACCCCGACCAGTCCTGGTACAGCGGCGACTACCCGATCCTGTGGACCAACACCGGCTACCGGATGCTGTACGCCAACTTCGGCCACAACGCCATGGACTACGGGTCGAACACGACCCTGTCCTCGACCTTCGCGAGCGAGACCCAGAACCGCTTCGTCGTGGACGGGCTGAAGTGGCTGGGCGGCGCGTCCGCCACCGGGGGCGCCCGGCGCTGATCGCAGCCCCGGCCCGGCCGTCAGGCGTCCAGGGCGGTCCTGACCCAGTCGTGCGTGAGCCGGGTGAACTCCTGCGCCGCGGAGCTCTGATAGGAGGCTTCGCGGCGCAGCAGTGCGACCGTGCGCGAGGGCAGGGCCGGGGTGAGGGGGACGGGGCTGAGGTGGGGGTGGTCGCGGGTGATCGCGTCCGGCAGGACCGTGGCCAGCGGGGTGCGCCGGACGATCTCGGTGAGGGCACTGATGGAGTTGGCCTCCACCGCGACCGACGGTGTCGTGCGGTGCCGGGTGAAGTAGGCGTCGATGTGGCCCCGGGTGGCGAAGTCGTCGCTGAGCAGGGCGAGGGGCTGCCCGGTGAGGCTCGTCACCGGCAGTGCCCGGGTGCTCCCCGCGCGGGGGTGGCGGGGGCCGACGACCAGGCTCAGCGTCTCGGTGAACAGGTCGGTCGCGCCGATGCCCGGCAGGTGCGGGCCGTGGAAGGCGATGCCGAGGTCCAGTTCGTCGGCCAGCAGCGCCGATTCGATGCGGTCCTGGGGCAGCTCCCGGACATCCAGCGTGATCCCCGGGTGGCGGGTGTGGAGCAGCTCGGCCAGCGGGCCGACGAGATACGCCGTGAAGGTCGGCGTCATGGCCAGCCGCAGGGCGCCGCGGGAGAGGTCCCGCACGTCGAGGACGGCACGTTCGGCGGCGGCGAGGTCCTGGAGGGCGCGGCGGGCGTAGTGCGCGTACGTCTCACCCGCGTCGGTCAGCCGGACCGCGCGGCCGGAGCGGTCGAACAGCTGGACGCCCACCGTCCGCTCCAGCTGCTTGATCTGCTGGGACAGGGTGGGCTGGGAGATGTGCAGCTCCTCGGCCGCCCGGGTGAAGCCGGCGTGTTCCGCGACGGCGAGCAGATAGCGCAGATGACGCAGTTCCAGGGCCATACCTCCAAGAATAGATCACATCTATGGCAGGTATGGATATTGCGTCTTGGACACTATAGATACAGGTCATGCATGGTGGATCTCGTCAGCCCGACGGGCCGACAAGCCACCGAAGGGAGTCACCGTGCACGACCTCGCAGCAGGCGTCGCGCGTTTCCGCCGGGACGTCTTCCCGGCCAAGGCGGAGCTCTTCGCCCACCTGGCGAGCACGCACACGCCCACGACACTGTTCATCAGCTGCTCCGACGCCCGCGTGGTGCCCGAGCTGATCACCGGCAGCGAGCCGGGTGAGCTGTTCGTGATCCGGACCGCGGGCAACCTCGTCCCGGCCTACACCCCCGGCGCCGACGGAGTGGCGGCGAGCATCGAGTACGCGGTGGCCGTCCTGGGTGTCACGGACATCGTCGTGTGCGGCCACTCCGCCTGCGGCGCCATGACGGCCCTGGCCGAGGGCCACGACCTGAGCGCCCTGCCGACCGTCGCCGGCTGGCTGCGCCACGCGGACGCCTCCGTGGCCCGCACCGCCGGGTCCGGGGTGGACGCGCTGGTGCGGGGCAACGTCCTGGCCCAGCTCGCCGGTCTGGCCACCCACCCCTCGGTGGCCAGGGCGCTGGCGGCACGCGAGGTGACGCTGCACGGCTGGGTCTACGACATCCCCACCGGCGCGATCACCCGGCTGGACCCGTCCGGCGCCCCGGCACCGGCCGCGGTGTCCTGACCCCCGGACCACCACGTCCCCGAAACCACCACGTCCCCCGTACACGCTGTCCCGTCGCCCCGACCCGCCGCTCCGGTCCCGGTGCGGCACCCCAGGAAAGGACCTCACCGTCATGGTGCACGCCCAGTTCGACAACACCGCCCGCCAGCAGCTCGCCGTCACGGCCGTGGAGGCCAAGACGCGCAGGGACCTGTCCTGGCAGCAGATCGCCGACGCGGCCGGCTTCTCCGTCGCCTTCGTCACCGCCGCCGTGCTCGGCCAGCACGCCCTGCCCAAGGCCTCCGCCGAAGCGGTCGCCGGGCTCCTCGGCCTGGACGACGAAGCGGTGATGCTGCTCCAGACCATCCCGACCCGGGGCTCCATCCCGGGCGGCATCCCCACCGACCCGACCATCTACCGGTTCCACGAGATGCTCCAGGTCTACGGCACCACCCTGAAGGCCCTGGTCCACGAGCAGTTCGGTGACGGCATCATCTCGGCCATCAACTTCCGCCTGGACGTGAAGAAGGTCGCCGACCCGGAGGGCGGCGAGCGCGCCGTCATCACGCTGGACGGCAAGTACCTGCCGACCAGGCCCTTCTGAGCCGCCCCGGCCTCCCCACCCCCATACGCACGTACCACCCCGAGGACCCCATGGACTTCGCACAGCGCACCATCGACATCGCCCGCCGGAACGTCGCCGAAGGCGGCCGCCCCTTCGCCACCGTCATCGTCAAGGACGGCGAGATCCTGGCCGAGAGCCCGAACCGGGTCGCCCAGACCAACGACCCGACCGCACACGCGGAGATCCTCGCCATCCGCGAGGCCTGTACGAAGCTGGGCACCGAGCACCTGACCGGCACCACCATCTACGTACTCGCCCACCCCTGCCCGATGTGCCTGGGCTCCCTCTATTACTGCTCGCCGGACGAGGTCGTCTTCCTGACCACCCGCGACGCCTACGAGCCGTACTACGTGGACGACCGCAAGTACTTCGAACTCGACTCCTTCTACGGAGAGTTCGCCAAGAACTGGGACGAGCGCAGGCTGCCGATGAGCCACGCGCCCCACGAAGGGACGACCGAGGTCTACCGGCTCTGGCAGGAACGCAACGGCGGCGAGCGCCGGGTCCCCGGCGCCCCCACCGCCTGACACCACGGCGCGGAAGCGGCGAACGTCACCCCCTGCCGTTCCACCGGCCGACGGCACACCGATGGACGCGTGCGGCAAGGGGCGTTCCGGGGAAGGCGAAGAGCATGACTACATCGCTCGGCGCTTTCGTCCTCGGTACGCCGGACCCGCCCGCCCTGGCCGACTTCTACCGCGCTCTGCTGGGCTGGGAGGAAGTGGACCGGGACGCGGAGTGGGTCCGGCTCCGGTCGCTCGAACAGGAGCGGCCGGGCCTGAGCTTCCAGCTGGAGGCCGGACACACCGTTCCCGTATGGCCGCCGCGACCGGGCACCCAGCAGATGCAGGCACACCTGGACATCCAGGTGGACGACCTGGACGTGGAGACCGGACGGGCCTGCGCCCTGGGCGCCACGCTGGAGGAACACCAGCCCCAGGACGGTGTGCGGGTCCTCCGCGACCCCCACGGTCACCTGTTCTGCCTCTTCCTCCCGGGGGCGTGACCGGCACCGCCCCGGCGGCCGAGGACCGCGCTCGGTGCCGCGAACCCGCCGGAAGATTCCCTGCCGCGGCCACAGGCCCCATCAGCGTCTTTCGGGATCATGCTGCGTTACGCGGCCGATTCTCCCCACGCGCTCCCCAGGACGGTCGATACTCACCGGATTCTCCCCAGGAAGTGCCGTTGCGGCGAGCCGGGTGGCGCGGGATTCGAGCGACTGTGCGAGGGCATCCGTAGGCCATGTCTTCTCACGTGGCAGCGTCGTCGATGGTCGTGCTCGCTGAGCGATGGCAGGGTCCGCCCTGGTTCAAATGGGCGTTCCTCGGAGTGTGGGTGCTGTTCGCTGTCTTCATCCTGTTGAGGCTGCGCAAGAACGGGTGGAAGTTCCCAAGGCGTCGTCCTTGAGGAGCTGCCGTGCGGATAGGCGGGTCACAAATACCTCCCAGTGGGTACGGTTTTGACACGCCGCCGCCGGCGACGCCGGTGCATGTCGAGCCGGGTGGCGAGACGGGTGGCAGGCCGGCTGTAGTCGACGGGTATGCGCCGCATGCGGGGGATGGTGGTGGCACCCCACCGGGTGGACGCTTTCGTCGCTTCCATACAATCCCGCCGGTGAAGAGACAGGCGCGGTTCACAGAGCAGGCTGCCCGGTTCCGGACCACTACATGCCGGCCACAGATCGCGCACCGGAGGTCTTCGCCATGTTCAAGACCCGCCAGTGTCAACAACGCTCGTGATCAATACACCTGGCTCCTGTCCGGCCCCGGCTCAGCCCTGCGCCAGCTCTGCTACGGGCTGCCACTTCTCCCAGACGGCGAGTCGCTGCTCGTAGTCGGCCTTGGCGATGCCCAGCGGCGCCGAGCCGAAGAAGCAGCGCAGCGGCGGCTCGTCGGCGTCGACGATCTCCAGCACGGCGGCGGCGGACGCGGCCGGGTCGCCCGGTGTGCCGACCCGCTTGCGGCGCTGCTCCTGCACCTCCTTGTGGAAGTCGGCGTACGCGGGCAACGGGTGGGAGGTGCTCGACGACGAACCCGCCCAATCGGTGGCGAAGCCTCCGGGCTCGATCAGCGTGACCTTGATGCCGAACGGCGCCACTTCCTGGGCCAGTGCCTGGCTGATGCCTTCGAGCGCCCACTTCGACGCGTGGTAGATCCCGACCAGCGGGAAGGCGCTGATGCCTCCGATGGAAGAGACCTGGAGAATATGGCCGCTACCCTGCTCGCGCAGCAGCGGCAGCGCGGCCTGGGTGATCCACAGGGCGCCGAACAGGTTGGTGTCCAGTTGCGCGCGCGCCTCGGCCTCGGTGAGCTCCTCGACCAGGCCGAAGTGACCGTAACCGGCGTTGTTGACCACCACGTCAAGACGCCCGAACCGTTCGTGTGCCTGCTGCACGGCGGCGAAGCCGGCTTCACGGTCCGTCACGTCGAGACGCAGAGGCAGCAGCCGTTCTCCGTACTTCTCGCGAAGATCACCCAGAGTGGAGAGGTCGCGCGCGGTCGCGGCCACCGAATCGCCGCGTTCGAGGGCGGCGACGGCCCACTCCCTGCCGAAGCCGCGCGAGGCACCGGTGATGAACCAGATCTTCTGCGTCATGGTGTGCTCCTCCAGAAACCCGTCATCCGCTCGGACAACATCTCCCGCCAGACAACACCTTCGAGTGGACTCGAAGACAAGTCGTCAGGCGCGTGGCGGCCGCCGAAACGCCGGGATCGGCTGTGCCCTGGTCTCGGCAGTCCCTGTCGGTCGGGGCGCCACAGCGGGGGCGGGGACCTGCGGGATCGGGGCGACGCGCTGCTGGGCCGTGTCCTCAGTACTCCCGCAGGCGTTGGCTCTCCGGAGACGTGGCGCACTGACGCGTTTGGCGCGGCCGGTCTCCCGCCGTGCGACGGACGCCCCATTGCCTCTCCTTGGCTGGGCGAGACGGGGCGCAGGCGGGGCGCGTACCCGGCGTACGGGAGCGCGGTGTGATCTCGGTGTGTCAGAACGTCAGCGGGCGTACGCCATCGGCTATCCAAAATTGAACGGGTCGCATTTGGCGATACTCGCACAATAGGGACATGGAGTGGCTGAATGTTTCCGTTGTGACCCGACTGGCATATGCCTCGGGGGCGTCTCGGTCGTTGTGGGCCCTTTGGGTAATCGCGGGCAATGGGCTGAATTTGCGTCGTCGGCCGTCGAAAGTCCTCTAGTGTGATTGGCGTGAGCGAGCCAAGTCGGGGGAGTCCCGCTCGGCCGTCGGTGTGACGTCGGTATCCCGAGGCGTAACGAATCTTCGCCCCGCGTGATCGAGATATCGCACCGTGATGGGGCGGGCGGTTCGGCGGGTCGCTGTGGACATCGATTTGCGGTGTGCCCGAAAAAGGCTGATGAACATGCCGTGGAAAGTGCGAGAACAAGTGGGGGGACGGTCGTGACCAATCCTTTCGATGACGAGTCGGGGCGGTTCGTGACGCTGGTGAATGGCGAGGGGCAGTACTCGCTGTGGCCGGCGCACATCGAAATCCCGGGCGGCTGGAGTGTGGGCGGCCCGGAAGGATCGCGTCAGGAGTGTCTGGACGCGATCGAGGCTGGGTGGACCGATATGCGGCCCGCCAGCCTGGTGCGGATGATGGAGGCCGACGCGGGGTAGTGGGGCGTTCGAGCCCTTGATGCCGCCGTAGATGACCACCCAGGACGGGGCATGTTCCGGCGCTCCAGCCGATCACCTTCGCTCGCAATCGAGCAGAACCGATCAGGCTGGAGCGACAAGCATTCACGCTTGGCCCATGAGCGATCATGTTGCCTTTATTTGGCTTTCGTGAATCATTGATGGACCGCCTCGCGGATCGTCCTCGATACGTGAAGTCGGTGGAGTGCCTGTCGATCTACCGGGTCGTCAGGGGCGCCACCGGTATTGATGCCATGGGTTCGGCGACGCTTCTCTGTGATTTCATCTGCCCGCGGTCGGCCAAAGGTGATGCGCCGGCGCGGGCGGTTTTGTCGCGCCCTCTTCGTCCCCCGTAAAAATCTCTCCCCAAAGGTGTGATCCGGCATGCGCGAAAACAACTCCGACTCCTCGGGCCCTGTTCCCGAAAATTTGTTCGGGACGACCGCGGCTCAACAAGGGGTCTGGTACGGGCAACTGGTCGATCCGCAGAGCCCGAAATACAACATCGGGGAATGCGTCGAGGTCCGGGGCGGCCTCGACGAGGTGTTATTCGCCGCCGCGTTCGACCGGGCCGCCGCACTGTGCGACAGCCTCAACACCGTGTTCGTCACCGAGGACGGCGCGGTCCGCCAGCGTGTCGTCCGCCGCTCCCCGGACGGGACCAGCCTGCTCCGCCGGGTCGACCTGTCCGACGCCGACGACCCCATCGCCGCGGTCGAACGCTACCTGGCCGACGACATGGCCACCGTCGACACGATCGAGGCCCCGTCCCACCACTTCGCTCTGCTCCGCGTCAGCGACCGACTGCACTACTGGTACGTGAGGTTCCACCACATAGCCGTCGACGGCCTCGGCGGCTCCGTCTTCACCCGCACCGTGGCCGATCTCTACGGGCGCGCGGTGCGGGGCGAGAACCTCGACACGGCCGAGGTGCCCACCGCGTCCCTGCGCGATCTCGTCGCCGACGAAGAGGCCTACCGCGCATCGGACCGCTACGAGGCCGACCGCGCCTACTGGACCGGCCGATTCGCGGACCTGGTCGCCGATCGCGCCGCATCGGAGACACCCGGCCCCGCTGACCCGCACGGACCGGGCGACGGGGCGGGGGCGCACACCGGCCGCGCGCTCATCCGCCGGCGCGCCGACGCTCCGCCACCGGCCACCCCCGGCGCACCGGAGGAGGTCCGGCTGCACACCGGCGAGGCGCTGCCCGTCGCCGTCCTCGACCGCCTGCGCACGATCGCCTCCGCCAACCGCACCACGTGGAGCGCCGTCCTCGTGAGCGCGGTCGCCGCGTACATCGGCCGGGCCACCGGAACACAGGACGTCACCGTGGGCCTCGCCTCCAACGGCCGTCACAGCGGACTCCGCCATATCGTCGGCATGACCTCCAACATCCTGCCGCTGCGCCTCACCGTCACCTCCGAGATGACGGTCGGCTCTCTCGTACGCGCCGTCGCCGCCGAGATGCGCGGCGCCCTGCGGCACCGCCGGTTCTCCCGCGAACAGCTGGCGCGCGAGCTGAACATGACCGACGACGCGACCCGCCTCACCGGTGTCGTCGTCAACATCATGGGCTACGACTACGACATGGACTTCGCCGGCAGCCCCGGCGCCTCCCGCGTGCTGTCCGTCGGACCGGCCGACGACGTGTCCTTCTTCGTCTCGGAACGGGCCGCTGACAAAGGGCCGTTGATCGGATTCGACGCCAGCCCGGAGCTCTACGGGCCGCAGGACGTGCGGTTGCTCCAGCAGGCCGTCGTCTCCTTCCTGTCCGCGCTCGCGGACGCGGACCACGACCTCCCGCTGCGCGACCTGCCGTTCCTCGACGAGACCGGCACCCAGGCCCTGCGCGTACAAGGGCGTGGTGCTGCCATTCCGGCGGAGACCGTGGCATCGAGCCTGCCGGAGGCGTTCGGTGCGCAGGCGCGCCGGACGCCCGACGCCCCGGCCGTGTCGGACGGCGCCGTCACGCTCTCGTACCAGGAGCTGGCCGGAGCGGCGGAGGACCTCGCGGGTGCCCTGGCCGGCTGGGGCATCGGGGCCGAGGAGGGCGTCGGCGTGCTCGTCGGCCGCTCGGCGGCCGTGCTGTCCGCCACGCTCGGCGCGGTCCGCGCCGGAGCGGCGTACGTACCGATGGACGCGGCCTGGCCCGGCGAACGGCTCGACCGCGTCGCGCAAGCGGCCCGCGTACACGCCCTGGTGGCCGACGAGGCGACGGCCCGGCAGCCCTGGGTGCGCGAGCAGACAGCCGCGGGTCTGCCCCTGATCGTCCTCGACCCGCTCGGCGGTGTCCTGCGTGGCGCGCCGCCGCGGCCGGGACCGCTGCCGCGCGTGATCCGCGGTGACCGGCTCGCCTACGTGATGTTCACCTCCGGGTCCACCGGACTGCCCAAGGGCGTCGGCGTCACTCACGCCGATGTCCTCGCGCTGGCCGCCGACAGCACCTGGACGGGCGGCGTGTCCGACGCGGTGCTGATGCACTCGGCGTACGTCTTCGACGCCGCCACCTTCGAGATCTGGGCGCCGCTCCTCAACGGCGGCCGCGTGGTCGTCGCGCCCGCCGGCGTCCTGGAGGCACGGGTCCTCCACGACACGGTCCAGCGGCACGGCGTCACCGCGCTGTTCCTGACGACGGCCCTGTTCAACGTGATGGCCGAGGCGGACCCGGCCGCGTTCGCCGGGCTCCGCATGGTCGCCACCGGCGGTGAGGCGGCGAGACCGGACCTGATGCAGCGGGTGGCCGCCGTGACGCCCGGCACCCGCGTGCTGCACGTCTACGGCCCCACGGAGACCACGACGTTCGCCACCCGCCATCCGGTAGTCCCCGGAACCACGGGCGTGCCGCCCATCGGCCGGGCCCTCGACGGGATGCGCCTGTACGTCCTGGACGACACCCTCGCCATGGTGCCGCCCGGCGTCGTGGGGGAGCTGTACGTCGGCGGCCACGGCGTCGCCCGCGGCTACCAGGGCAACCCCGCGCTGACGGCCACCCGCTTCGTCGCGGACCCGCACGACGCGTCGGGCCGCCGGCTGTACCGCACGGGCGACCTCGTGCGCTGGACCGCTCGCGGCGACATCGAGTACGTCGGGCGTGCGGACGGCCAGATCAAACTCCGAGGGTTCCGCATCGAACCGGCCGAGACCGAGAACGTCCTGCTGGCCGCCCCGGACGTACGGGGCGCCTGCGTCGTGGTCCGGGAGGACATGCCGGGCGACCGCCGGCTCGTCGCCTATGTCGTACCGGCTCCCGGTGCCCGGCCGGACGCGTCCGCCCTGGCCCGCAGAGCAAGTCGCGCACTGCCCGCGTACATGGTGCCCTCCGCGTTCGTGACGCTGGACGCACTGCCCCTGAACCCCAACGGCAAGGTCGACCGGCGCGCTCTGCCCGCGCCCCGCGCCGTCACGTCCGGGGGCCGTGCCCCGCGCACCCCCTACGAGGAGGTCCTGGCCGGTCTCTTCGCCGACGTCCTCGGCGTGGCGGCGGTCGGCATCGACGACAACTTCTTCTCCCTGGGCGGCCACTCACTGCTCGCCACCCGTCTCACCGGCCGGGTGCGGACGGCGCTGGGCGCCGAACTGGGCCTGGGCACCCTCTTCGACCACCCCACGGTCGCTTCCCTCGCCGCGGCCCTGGACACCACCGGTGCGACCCGGCCCGTCCTCTCCCCGGAGCCTCGGCCAGAAGCGGTGCCGCTGTCCTTCGCGCAGCAGCGCCTCTGGTTCCTCAACCGGTCGGAGGGCCCCGACAGCAGCTACAACGTCCCGCTCGTCCTCGAACTGGACGGCCCCCTGGACGCCGACGCCCTGCGCGGCGCCCTCGCCGACGTGGTCGCCCGGCACGAGAGCCTGCGCACGGTCTTCGCCGAGCACGACGGCGTCGCCCGCCAGGAAGTCCTGGACGCGGACGCCGCCGCCTCGCTCGTCCCCCTCGTCGTCGAACAGCCGCGGGCCGGGGACGACGGGGGCACCTGGGCCGAGGAATCGGTGCGTCACCTGACCGCCGCACCCTTCGACCTCGCGGGCGACACCGCGGTCCGTGCCCATCTGCTCCGCCCGGGACCCGACCGCTACATCCTCGTCCTCGTCCTGCACCACGTCGTCGCGGACGGCTGGTCCCTCGCCCCGCTCAGCCGCGACCTCGCAGCCGCCTACCGCGCCAGGATCGAGGGCACGGGCGCCCCCGACTGGGCTCCCCTGCGCGTGCAGTACGCCGACTACGCCCTCTGGCAGCGTCGGCTGCTCGGCGGCGACAGCGACCCGGACAGCCTCGGTGCCCGACAGGCCGGCTTCTGGAAGGAGGCGCTGCACGGCGCCCCCGACCTGCTGGACCTGCCCCTCGACCGGCCCCGCCCGGCCGTGCCCAGCCATCGGGGCGACGCCGTCCCCTTCGAACTGCCCGCCGCCGCGCACGCCGGCCTCACCCGGCTCGCCCGCGCCGCCGGCTGCACGCCCTTCATGGTGCTCCAGGCAGCCCTCGCCGTGACGCTTCAGGCCCACGGTGCCGGTTCCGACATCCCGCTGGGCACCGCCGTGGCCGGACGCACCGACGAGGCCCTGGACGACCTGGTCGGGTTCTTCGTCAACACCGTCGTCCTGCGCGCGGACCTGTCCGGCGACCCGAAGTTCCGGCAACTGCTCGACAGGGTGAAGGAGTTCGACATCGCCGGGCTCAGCCACGGCGACATCCCCTTCGAGCGGATCGTCGAGGCCGTCAACCCCGAGCGGTCCAGCGACCACCACCCCCTCTTCCAGACCATGCTGGTCCTCCAGAACCAGGAGCACGCGAGTCTCGAACTGCCGGGCGTCACCGTCCACGACCGGTCGCGGCACCGCGGGGGCAGCAAGTTCGACCTGACGTTCTCACTCACCGAAGTGCCGGGACCCGCCGAAGAATCCGGGAGTACGAGATCCGCCGGGGCCATCAGACCCGCCGGGGCCGACGGACAGGCCGACCCGACGCGGAGCGCCGCGAGCACCATGCCCGGTACCGCGGACGTCGGCGGAGGCATCCGCGGCTACCTGGAGTACGCGACCGACCTCTTCGACGCAGCCACCGCTCGCGCCCTGTGCGCCCGTTTCGCCCACGTCCTCACCCTGGCCGTGGCCGACCCGGACCGGCCCATCAGCGGCCTGGACCCGCTCACTCCGGCCGAGCGGGACCGCCTCCTGGCCCAGGGACGCGGAACGGAGCGGCCTCTGCCCTCCCGCACTGTCACCGAAGCGATCCGGGAACGGGCCGCGCGCGAACCCGGTGCCGTCGCCGTGCGCGACGCGCACACGAGCCTGACCTACGCCGAGCTCGACGCACGCGCCGACACCCTCGCCCACCTCCTGCGGGAACGCGGCGCGGGCCGCGAGACCAGGGTGGCCATCGCGGCGCCGCCCTCCGTGGACACCGTCGTCGCCATGCTGGCCGTGCTGCGGGCCGGCGCCGCCTACCTGCCGGTCGACCCGCACTACCCGGCCGCCCGCATCCGCCACATGCTGGCGGACGCCCGCCCCGTCCTGCTGCTCGGCACCACGGACGTCCACGCGGGGCTGCCCGACTGCGACGTACCGTGGCTCGCCGTCGACACCCCGGCCACGGCGCGTGCCGGACACACCCTGGACATACCCCACCCGGCGGACCCGGCGTACGTCATCTACACCTCCGGATCCACCGGCCGCCCGAAGGGCGTGGTCGTCTCGCACGCCGCACTGGCCAACCACATGACCTGGATGGCGGGTCACCTGGCGATCACTCCGGACGACCGGGTGCTCGCCCGTACCTCCTTCAGCTTCGACGCCTCCGTGTGGGAGCTCTGGCTCCCGCTGATGAACGGCGCCGAAGTCTGTCTGCTGCCGGACGGAGCCAACACCGAACCCCGTGCCCTGGTCTCCTGGATGAGCCGATTCGACGTCACACTCGCCCAGTTCGTCCCCTCCCACCTGGCCCTCGTGCTCACCGAGGCGGCACACGCCGCGCCGCTGCCCGGCCTGCGCGCCGTGCTGTGCGGCGGCGAACCACTGCCGCGTGCCCTCGCCGCCGAGGCCGCCGAGCTGTGGCGGGCCGACGTGCACAACCTCTACGGGCCGACCGAGGCCACCATCGACGCCACCGCCCACCGGATCGACGTGCCGGGAGACGGCGGGCACGCGGAGTCCGGCACACCGTACGAGACCGTGCCGATCGGCCGCCCCGTCGACACCATGCGTGTCTACGTCCTCGACGGCCGGCTGCGGCCCGTCGCGCCGGGCGTCACCGGTGAGCTGTACCTGGCGGGTCCCAACCTCGCCCGCGGCTACCTCGACCGCCCCGGCCTGACCGCCGCGCGGTTCGTCGCCGACCCGTTCGACGGAGCGGGCGCGCGGATGTACCGGACGGGCGACCTCGTGCGCTGGAACCACCAAGGTCTGCTCGACTACGTCGCACGCGCCGACGACCAGGTCAAACTGCGGGGCTTCCGCATCGAGCTCGGAGAGGTCGAGGCCGCACTGCTGGCGATGCCCACCGTCACCGCCGCCTGTGCCGTGATCCGTGAGGACACCCCTGGCGTGCGCCGCCTCGTCGCCTACGCCGTCACCGGCGACCCGGCCCAGCGCCCCGTCACCCTGCGCGACGCCCTCGCCGAGAACCTGCCGCACTACATGGTGCCCGGCGCCGTCGTCATCCTGGACGACCTCCCGCTCCTGCCCAACGGCAAGGTGGACCGGCGCGCCCTGCCGGAGCCCCCGCGGGCCTCGGACAACACCGACGGAACGGGGCGGCACACGCTCCAGGAAGGCCTGCTCGCCGGTATCTTCGCCGACGTCCTGCGACGGCCTCACGTGGGTTCGCACGACAGCTTCTTCGAGCTGGGCGGGCATTCGCTCCTCGCCATGCGCGTCGTCAGTCGCATCCGCGCCGTCCTCGGTGCCGAGATCGCCGTACGCACCCTCTTCGAGCACCCGACCGTCGCGGGCCTGGCCCGCGTCCTGGACACCCGGAGCCGGGCCCACCCACCGGTCGTACCCGCGGCGCAGCGGCCCGATCCGCTGCCGCTGTCCTACGCCCAGCAGCGCCTGTGGTTCCTCAACCGGTTCGAAGGACCCAGCTCCGCCTACAACATCCCGCTCGTCCTCGAACTCGACGGGACCCTGGACACCCACGCGCTGCGGGCCGCGCTCCGTGATGTCGTGCAGCGGCACGAGGCGCTGCGCACCCTGTTCCCCGAACGCGACGGCGTACCGCATCAGGTGGTTCTCCCCGCAGGTGCCGTCACACCTCCGCTGCCTGTCGTGAGCACCGCACCCGCGGATCTGGAGGCCGCCGTCCTGGCCGCCGTGCGTGAGCCGTTCGACGTCATCACGGACCCGCCGCTGCGCGCCCTGCTCCTGCGGTCCGCGCCCGGCCACCACGTCCTGGTGCTCGTCCTGCACCACATCGCCGGCGACGGCTGGTCCCTCGCCCCGCTCGCCCGGCACCTCGGCGAGGCCTACGAGGCCCGTCTCACGGGCCGGGAGCCCGAACCGGCGGCCGGCCCCCCGCTCCAGTACGCCGACTACACCCTCTGGCAGCACGCCGCCCTGGGCGACGGTCTCGCGCCCGAGAGCGTCCTGCGGCAACAACTCGACCACTGGCACACCGCCCTCGCGGGCCTGCCCGGCCTCATCGACCTCCCGCTGGACCGGCCGCGCCCGGTCACCACCGACCCCGCAGGAGCCGTCCACACCTTCGACGTACCGCCCGCCCTCCACGCCCGGCTCCTGCGCCTGGCACGGGAGTCGGGAAGCAGTCTCTTCATGGTGCTCCAGGCGGCGGTCGCCACCCTGCTGCACCGGCACGGCGCGGGCGACGACATCCCGCTCGGCTCGCCCGTCGCCGGCCGCACGGACGAGGCGCTGGAGGAGCTGGTCGGGTTCTTCGTCAACACGCTGGTCCTGCGCACGGACCTGTCGGGCAACCCGACCTTCCGTGAACTCCTCCTGCGAGTACGGGAATTCGACCTCGCCGCGTACGCGCACCAGGACGTGCCCTTCGAACGGCTCGTCGAGAGCGTCAACCCCGTCAGGGCGCGCAACCACCACCCGCTGTTCCAGGCCATGCTGGTCCTGCAGAACCAGGAGACCGCCCTGCCCGGCCTGCCAGGTCTCACCGTCGGGAGCCGGCTCGTCCACAACGGGCTCAGCAAGTTCGACCTCACCTTCGCCTTCGACGAGGAGCGCGACGACGGCGGCCTCAGCGCCGGGATCGAGTACGCCACCGCCCTCTTCGACCGGTCCACCGTCGAAGCCCTCGCGGACCGCCTGGTCCGGCTCCTGGAGCAGGCGGCCGCCGACCCCGCCCTGCCCCTGACGGGCTACGACCTGATGACACCGCACGAGCACGCCCGCGTCACGCGCCGGGGCACCGGCGGAGCCCTGCCCGCGCACACCGAGGACGCCACCCTGCCCGCGCTCTTCGCCGCCCAGGCCCACCGCGCACCGGACGCCGTCGCCGTCACCGGCGACGGCGGCGCCCTCACCTACGCCGAACTCGACCTGGCCTCCGCCGGCCTGGCCCGCGCGCTGGCCGGCCTGGGCGTCCGCCCCGAGACCGGGATCGGCGTACTGCTCTCCAGGTCACCGGCGGTCGTGACGGTGTCGCTGGGCGCGGTCCGCGCGGCCGGTGCGTACGTCCCGCTGGACGCGCGCTGGCCCGCGGAGCGGCTGGAACAGGTGGCCGACGTGGCCGACGTGCGGGTCCTCGTCGTCGACGAGGACGCCCTCGCCTCCCCCTGGGTGGCAGCGACCGCGCGCCGGATCCCGGTCGTGGTCGTGGACCGGCGCGGCCGGATGCTCCGCGGCGCGCCCGAGCAGCCGGGACGTCCCGCAACCGTCCGGAGCCCCGGCGCCCTCGCCTACGTCATGTTCACCTCCGGCTCCACCGGTCTGCCCAAGGGCGTGGGAGTCACGCACGCCGACGTGGTGGCGCTGACGGCCGACTCCGCCTGGCAGGGCGGAGCCGCCGACGCCGTCCTGATGCACTCGGCGTACGTCTTCGACGCATCGACGTTCGAGATCTGGGCCCCGCTGCTGCACGGAGGGACGGTCGTCGTCGCACCGGACGGCGTCCTGGAGGCCCGCGCCCTCGGCGATGCCGTGCAGGAGCACGGGGTCACCGCGGTCTTCATGACGACGGCCCTGTTCAACGTGATCGCGGAATCCGATCCGGGCGCCTTCACCGGCCTCCGGCTCGTCTGCGCCGGAGGAGAACTGGCCTCACCGGACGCGATGCAGCGGGTCGCGGGCACCGCCGCCGGTACACGCGTCCTGCACGTGTACGGACCCACAGAGACGACCACCTTCGCCACCCGCTACGACGTGGCGCCCGGCCTCCCGGCCGGCCCGCCGCCCATCGGGCGCGCCCTGGACGGGATGCGGCTGTACGTCCTCGACGGCTCCCTGGGCCAGGTCCCGCCGGGCGTCACGGGCGAGCTGTACCTCGCCGGACGCGGCGTGGCACGCGGGTACACCGGCCTCCCCGGGCTGACCGCCACCCGGTTCGTCGCCGATCCGTTCGACCCGTCGGGCGGCCGTATGTACCGCACCGGCGACCTCGTGCGGTGGACCCGCGACGGGCAGATCGACTACGTCACCCGCGCCGACAGCCAGGTGAAGCTGCGCGGTTACCGCATCGAACTCGGTGAGATCGAGGGGGTGCTGGCCTGCTGCGAGGGCGTCGCGGACTCCTTCGCCGTCGTCCGCGAGGACACCCCGGGCGACCGGCGGCTCGTCGCGTACGTGGTGCCCGCGGGCGGGGCGCGTCCCGAGCCCGCCGAACTTGCCCGAGCCGTCGGCCGGTCCCTGCCCGCCTACATGGTGCCCTCCGCGGTCGTCCTGCTGGAGACCCTGCCGCTGACCGTGAACGGGAAGGTGGACCGACGCGCCCTGCCCCGGCCCGCGTACCACGCACCGGTCCGCGGGCGCGCCGCCCGCACCGCGCGCGAGGAGATCCTCTGCGGACTCTTCGCCGATGTGCTCGGCCTCGAAGGGGCGGGCGCCGACGACGACTTCTTCGCCCTGGGCGGTCACTCCCTGCTCGCCACCCGGCTGGCCGCGCGCATCCGCACCGCGCTCGCCGTCGAGGTCCAGGTCAAGACCGTCTTCGAGCACCCCACGCCGGCCGCGCTCGCGGCGTCACTGGACGGCGCGGAAAAGGCCAGGAACCGGCTGGAGCGTGCTCCGCACCGCCCCGATCCGCTTCCGCTGTCCTTCGCCCAGCAGCGCCTGTGGTTCCTCAACCGGTTCGATGGGCCGAGCGCCACGTACAACGTGCCGCTCGTGCTGCGCCTGGACGGCCCGCTCGACGCGGAGGCCCTGGAGAGCGCCCTCGCGGACGTCGTCGAACGCCACGAAAGCCTGCGCACCGTCTTTCCCGAGACCGACGGGGTGGCGCGTCAGCTGGTCCTCGACACCAGTGGAGCCGACCTCGACCTCAGCCCCCGCGACACCGACCCCGCCCGCCTGGACGAGGTACTGACCGCAGAGGTCGCGCACACCTTCGACGTCGGCACCCAACTGCCCGTGCGGGCAAGGCTGCTGCGGCTCGACGCCGAATCCCACGTCCTTGTGCTGCTCATCCACCACATCGCGGGCGACGGCTGGTCCCTCGCCCCGCTCGCCCGCGATCTGGGCGCCGCCTACCGGGCGCGCGCCGAGGGCGAGGAGCCGGCCTGGACGGAACTCGGCGTCCAGTACGCCGACTACACCCTGTGGCAGTGCGCGCTGCTCGGCGCCGAGGACGACCCGTCGAGCCAGGCAGCCCGCCAGCTGGACTTCTGGCGCACCGCACTCGCCGGAGCCCCCGACCTGCTCGACCTGCCGTGCGACCGACCGCGCCCCGCTGTCACGGCGTACGGCGGAGACGCGTTCGCCTTTCCCGTCGACGTGGACACCCACCGCGCCCTCGCGGAACTCGCCCGGTCCCGCGGAAGCAGCCTCTTCATGGTGCTCCAGGCCGCGCTGTCCGTTCTGCTTTCCCGGCACGGTGCCGGTGAGGACATCCCGCTCGGCACCGCCGTCGCCGGACGCACCGACGAGGCACTCGACGATCTGGTGGGCTTCTTCGTCAACACCCTCGTCCTGCGCACCGACTTGTCCGGAGACCCCACCTTCGCTGAAGTCATCGACAGGGTAAGGGAGTTCGACCTCGGCGCCTACGCCCATCAGGACGTGCCGTTCGAACGGCTGGTGGATGCCCTCAGCCCGGTGCGGGCCCAGAACCACCACCCGCTGTTCCAGACCATGCTCGTCCTCCAGAACCAGGCGGACACCACCGTCGACCTGCCCGGTCTCACGGTTACCGGGCAGCCTGTGCACACCGGCATCAGCAAATTCGATCTGACCTTCACCTTCACCGAGACGCGCGACGGCGAGGGCCGCCCCGCAGGACTCGACGGCATCCTGGAGTTCTCCACCGAACTCTTCGTCCCCGCCACCGCGCACGCCCTGGCCGCACGACTGACCCGCCTCCTGGCCGCACTCGCCACCGACCCCGCACGGCGCGTCCACACGGTCGAGGTACTGGAGACGGCCGAGCGGCAGAGCCTGGAGCGGGCCGCACACGGCACCGCCCGGCCCCTGACCGCGCGCACCGCACCCGAGGCGTTCCGCCAGCAGTCCAGCAGAACCCCTACGGCGATCGCCGTGCGGGACGGCGCGCACCGGCTCACCTTCAGCGAACTGGACTCCCTGTCGGACGACTTGGCACACCATCTGCACGACCGGGGCATCGGCCGCGGCGACCTCGTCGCCCTCGCTCTGGAAGGCACAGCCGACCAGGCCGTCGCCATGCTGGCGGTGGCCAAGGCCGGAGCCGCCTACCTGCCGGTCGACCTGGAGTACCCGCAGGCGCGGATCACCTACATGCTCGACGACGCCCGCCCGGCGCTGCTCCTCACCCACGGCACCACACGCGCCGCGCGGTACGCCGCGTCCCTCCCCTGCCTCGCGCTCGACGACCGAGCAGCGTGGTCCACGGGGCGCGGGGCCCCGCCCGACGCCGGACCGGCCCCGCTCGACGCGGCGTACGTCATCTACACCTCGGGCTCCACCGGCCGCCCCAAGGGCGTCGTCGTCACTCACGCGTCCCTGACCAACCACATGGACTGGATGGCCGGCCACCTCGCGCTCACCGACGACGACCGGGTCCTGGCACGCACCTCCCCGAGCTTCGACGCCTCGGTCTGGGAGACCTGGCTGCCGCTGCTGCACGGCGGCACCACCTGCCCCGTGCCGCCTGCCGCCAACCACGACCCCTGCGCACTGCTCGCCCGCATGCGCGACGCCGGGGTGACCCTCGCGCAGTTCGTGCCCGCGCACCTCTCGGTCGTCCTCACCGAGACCGGCCCGGAGGAGGCGCCCTCGACGCTGCGAGCGGTCCTGTGCGGAGGCGAACCCCTGCCCACGTCCCTGGCCGAGCGCGCCGGACAGGCCTGGCGGGTCGACGTCCACAACCTGTACGGCCCCACAGAGACCACCATCGACGCCACCGCCCACCAGCACCGGAGCGGGGAGCAGGCCACCACGGCGGCGGAGGCGGGCGTGCCGATCGGCCGCCCCGTCGGCAACACCCGCGCCTACGTCCTGGACGCCGGGCTCCGGCCGGTGCCGCCGGGTGTCACCGGAGAGCTCCACATCGCCGGTGACGGTCTCGCCCGCGGCTACCTGGGGCACCCGGGGCTGACCGCCACCCGGTTCGTCGCCGATCCCCACGGCCCCGCCGGCAGCCGCATGTACCGCACGGGAGACCTCGTCAAAAGGGACGCTGACGGCCTGCTCACCTACGTCTCGCGCGCCGATCACCAGGTCAAGCTGCACGGCTTCCGCATCGAACCCGGCGAGATCGAGGCCGCGCTCACCGGGCTCGACGGCATCGCCGCCGCCTGCGCCCTCGTCCGCGAGGACCGGCCGGGGGAGCGGCGCCTGGTCGCCTACACCGTTCCCGACCGGCGCGGTGACAGCGCGCGCCCCACGGACGGCGAACTGCGGACCCGGCTCACCTCGGCACTGCCCCCCTACATGGTGCCCGCCGTCTTCATCGCCCTCGACGCGCTGCCGCTCCTGCCCAACGGCAAGACCGACCGCAGGGCCCTGCCCGCCCCGGAACGCCCCGCCGCCACCCGGCCGGGCGGGCAGCCGCGCACCGCACGGGAACGTGTCCTGTGCGACGTCTTCGCCTCCGTCCTGCGCACCCCGGCCGTCCGCACGGACGACGACTTCTTCGCGCTCGGCGGCGACAGCATCCTCTCGATCCAGCTCGTCAGCCGGGTCCGGGAGGCGGGGTTCGGTGTCACACCCCGCGACGTCTTCGTCCACCGCACCCCCGAGGCCATCGCGGCCGCCGCCACCGCGCTCGACCAGGACACCACCGCGCAGGCCGACCCGGGAACCGGCGAGATGCCGCCGACGCCCATCGCCGCCTGGCTCCTGGACCGGCCGGGCACCACGGACGGCTACAACCAGTCCGGAGTACTGAGCACGCCCGCGGGAGCCGAGGAGGACACGCTCGTCGCCGCCCTCCAACTCCTCGTCGACCACCACGACATGCTCCGCCTGCGCATCACCCGCCCGGCCGGGGGCGAACCCGTCCTCGAAGCACTGCCCCCCGGCGCCGTCCCGGCCCGCCGCCGCTTCACCCGCGTCGGCATCGAGGGCCTCGATCCCGACGCCGCCCACGCCGCCACCACGGCGGCCGGTGAACAGGTACGCAGACGGCTGCGGCCCGCCGAAGGAAACGTGGTCGAAGCCGTCTGGTGCGACGCCGGACCGCACGCCCGAGGGCGCCTGCTGCTCGTCGTGCACCACCTGGCCGTCGATGCCGTCTCCTGGCGCATCCTCGCCGCGGACCTGGCCCGCGCGTGGCAGGCCGTCACCGAGACCGGCACCGCGGGAGAGAGCCCCGCCACCGCACTGCCCGCCGTCACCACGTCCTACCGAAGCTGGGCGCACCTCCTCGCGTCCCAGTCCCGGAGCACCGAGCGGGAAGCCGAACTGCCCCTCTGGCAGGACGTACTGAACACCCCGGACCCCCAACTGGGATACCGGCCGCTCGACCCCTGCCTGGACACCGCCGACGGCACCCGCACCCTAGTCACCCACCTACCCGCCACCTGGACACAGTCGCTGCTCACCACCGCCCCCGGCGCCTTCCACGCGGGTGTGGACGACATCCTGCTCACGGGCCTGGCTCTCGCCGTCCGCACCTGGCGGGCAGAACGGGACGCGGTCCCCGGCGCACCCCGGGCCACCGGCACCGGCGTCCTCATCGACCTGGAGAGCCACGGCCGCGAGCAGATCGCCGACCACATCGACCTCTCCCGCACCGTCGGCTGGTTCACCAGCCTCTACCCCGTCCGGCTCGACCCCGGACCCGTCGACGCCCGCGGACCAGGAGGCTTCGGCACCGCGCTGGTCGAACGCGCGGTCAAACGCGTCAAGGAACAGCTACGGGCCGTGCCCGACCACGGCGTCGGCCACGGAATGCTGCGCCACCTCAACCCGGCGACCCGCCCCCGGCTGGACACCGGGGCCGCCCCCCAGATCGGCTTCAACTACCTGGGAAGGTATGCCGCTTCACACGGCACACCGGACGGCGGAACGGGCGCCGACTGGGACGTACTGCTCGACGGTGGCGGGCCACGCGGCCAGGACCCGGACATGCCCGTGCACCACGTCCTCGACATCAACGCGCACACCGAGGACCTGCCGGACGGCCCACGACTCGTGACCCGCTGGACCTGGCCCAGCGACCTCCTCAAGGAGGAGGACGTGGGGGCGCTGACCGATGCGTTCACGCGGGCGCTGCGTGCCATCGCGGACCACGCCGAACGGCCCGACGCGGGCGGCTACACGCCGTCCGACCTTCCCCTGGTGTCGCTCAACCAGGCCCAGATCGACCGACTGCAGAACAAGTGGGGTGGACGCAAGTGACCGGTTTCCAGCTGGAAGACGTACTACCGCTGACGCCGCTTCAGGCAGGCATGCACTTCCACGCCCTGTACGACTCGCACACCGTGGACGTCTACACCGCGCAGTTCGTCTTCGACCTCGAAGGCCCCGTCGGCGTCCCCGCACTGCGCGCCGCCATCGGCAGCCTGCTGCGCAGGCACGCCAACCTGCGGGTCGGATTCCTCCACGAGGGCCTCGACGAGCCCGTGCAGGCCGTAGCCGCCGAGGTGCCGGTGCCGCTGGAGGAGCTCGACCTGACCGGTACGCACTCCACGGGCACGACCGAGGAGCGCCTCGCCGCGTTCCTCGCCGCCGACCGCACCCGCCGCTTCGACCTGACCACCCCGCCCCTGCTGCGGTTCACCCTGGTGCGCACCGCGCCGCAGCGCCACCATCTCGTCATGACGAGCCATCACATCCTCCTCGACGGCTGGTCGATGCCCCTGCTCGTACGGGAGCTCTTCGAGCTGTACGCGACCGGGGGCGACGCCAGTACCCTGCCGCGCGTCACCCCTTACCGCACCTACCTCGGCTGGCTCGCCCGGCAGGACCGGGCGGCCGCGCTGGACGCCTGGTCCACCGCCCTGGCCGGGATCGAGGCGCCGACCCTGATCGCCGGGCCCGGCCGCGCGGGCGCGCCGGACTCCGCCGAGCTGCCCGAAACCCTGGTGCTCGACCTGGACGCGGCCACGACGACCCGGCTCCGCGCGACTGCCCGTGCTCACCGGCTCACCCTCAACACCCTTGTGCAGGGCGCCTGGGGCCTGCTGCTCGGGCACCTCACCGGACGCCCCGACGTCGTGTTCGGCGCCACCGTGTCCGGCCGGCCGCCGGAGATCCCCGGCATCGAGTCGATGATCGGCCTGTTCATCAACACCGTGCCGGTACGGCTCCGCCCTGAGCCCGGCGAAACCCTGGCCGCGCTCCTGACCCGGCTCCAGGAGGAACAGGGCCGGCTCCTCGACAGTCAGCACGTGGGCCTGAGCGAGATCCGGGGCGTCACCGCACTGGACGAACTCTTCGACACCCTGACCGTGTTCGAGAACTACCCGATGGACGACGAGGCCCTGCGCACCGCACAACGGGGACTGCCCGGACTCGCCGTCACCGGGTTCAGCGGTACGGACGCCGCTCACTACCCGCTCACCCTCACCATCGCCCCGGGCGACACCCTGAGGATCACCTTCGGTTACCGGGCCGGTGTCCTGGACCACGACTACGTCGCCCGGACGGTCGCCCGGATGCGGCGCCTGCTGACGCTGATGGCGCAAGGCCTCGACCGCCCCGCCGACGCCGTGCCCGTCCTCCTGGACGGTGAGCGCGAGACCCTGCTCTCCCAGGGGCGCGGAGCCGAACTGGCCTCCGACGCTCCGGACATGAGCATCCCGGACGCCGTGGCGAGGTACGCCGCCCGGCACCCGGACGCGGTGGCCGTGTCCGGCGCGGGCGAGCAGCTCAGCTACGGGCAGCTCTGTGACCTCTCGGACGGTCTCGCCGGCGCCCTGACAGCTGCCGGGTGCGGCGCGGAGGGCGGCGTCGGCATCCTCGTTGCCCGCTCGGCGGCCACCGTCACCGCCTCCCTGGCCGCCCTGCGCGCGGGCGCCGCCTATGTGCCCCTCGACGCACGCTGGCCGCTGGAACGGCTCCGCCGGGTCGCGGAGGTGGCCGCCGTGCGTGTCCTGATCGTCGACGAGAGCACTCGCACGCACCCCTGGGTAGGAGAACTCGGCCCGGACACAGCTGTGCTGAGCGTCGATGGCGCCGGCCGCGTCAGGCAGGGGGAACCGGCCGGACCGGGCGCTCTCCCCGCGGTCACGGGCGGCGCCCGGCTCGCGTACGTGATGTTCACCTCCGGCTCCACCGGTCTGCCCAAGGGCGTCGGCGTCACCCACGCCGACGTGACCGCCCTCGCCTCGCACCGGGCCTGGCAGGACGGCGCGGCCGACGCTGTCCTGCTGCACTCGGCGTACGTCTTCGACGCCTCCACCTTCGAGATCTGGGCCCCGCTCCTCAACGGGGGCCGCGTCGTCGTGGCACCCGAAGGCACGCTCCAGCCCGCCGTGCTCAGGGACCTCGTCACCCGGCACGGCCTGACGTCGGCGTTCCTGACGACGGCCCTGTTCAACGTCCTCGCGGAAGCGGATCCGGGCGCCCTCGGCCTGCTGCGCACGGTGGCCACCGGAGGTGAGGGCGCCGCACCCGGCGTGCTGCAACGCGTCGCCGCCGCCCACCCCGGCACCACCTTCCGGCACGTCTACGGCCCCACCGAGACGACCACCTTCGCCACCGTCCACCGCGTCCGCCCCGGCGACGCTCCCACCGGCGCCGCCCCGATCGGCCGGCCGCTCGACGGAATGCGCGCCCACGTCCTGGACACGGCGATGCGACCCGTACCGACCGGCGCCGAGGGCGAGCTGTACATCGCGGGCGCCGGAGTGGCGCGCGGCTACCTGGGGCGGCCCGGCCTCACCGCCACCCGATTCGTCGCCGACCCGTTCTCCGAAGCCGGGGAGCGCATGTACCGCACCGGCGACCTCGTACGCCGGGACGCCGACGGCCTCCTGCACTACGTGGCCAGGTCCGACCAGCAGATCAAACTCCGCGGCCACCGCATCGAGCCCGCCGAGATCGAGACGGTGCTCCGTACCGATCCGTCGGTGCACGCCGCCTGCGTGCTGGTCCGCGAGGACCTGCCCGGCGACCGCACCCTCACCGCCTACGTCGTCCCCGCACCCGGGCGGCCCGCCCCGGACCCGGACCGGCTCGCCGCACACGTGGGACACCACCTGCCCGCCTACATGGTGCCCTCCGTCATCCAGCCGGTCGGCACGCTGCCGCTGACCCCCAACGGCAAGCTCGACCGGGCAGCCCTGCCCAGGCCGGACGGCCCGCCCGCCGCGCAGGGCCGGCCGCCGCGCAGCGCCATGGAAGAGATCCTCGCCGGTCTCTTCGCCGACGTGCTCGGCGTGGAGCGCGTCGGCATCGACGACAGCTTCTTCGCCCTGGGCGGCCACTCCCTGCTCGCCACCCGACTGGTGGGCCGTGTCCGCGCCGCCCTCGGCACCGAGACCGAGATCCGCACCCTCTTCGAGAACCCCACCGTCGCCGCGCTCGCCACCACCCTGGCGGAATCGGGCCACCCGCCCCGCCCCGCCCTCACCCCGCAGGAACGTCCCGCCACGATTCCGCTCTCGTACGCCCAGCAGCGCCTGTGGTTCCTCCACCGGCTCGAAGGCCCCTCCTCGACGTACAACATCCCCTTCGCCGTACGCATCGACGGACCGCTCGACACGGAGGCCCTGCGCCTGGCCCTGCACGACGTCGTCAGCCGGCACGCCGCCCTGCGCACGGTCTTCCCCGAAGGCGACACCGGACCGCACCAGCACATCACCGCCCCGCACGACGTCAGACTCCCGTTCGCATCGGAGACGATCGACGAGGACAAGATCCACCACCGGATCAGAGCCGCCGCGGCCGAGCCGATCGACATCGAGCACCGCCTCCCGCTCCAGGCGACCCTGTTGCGCCTGGCCGACGACGCCCACGTCCTGGTGCTCGTGATCCACCACATCGCCGCCGACGGATCCTCCCTCGCGCCTCTCGTCCACGACCTGGGCGCCGCCTACCGGGCCCGCGTCCGCGCCGAGGAACCCGCACTGCCCGCACTGCCTGTCGACTACGCCGACCACACCCTCTGGCAGCGCCGCCTCCTCGGCGACGAGCACGACCCGGACAGTGTCGTATCGGGCCAACTGGACTACTGGAAAGCCGCACTGGACGGCCTTCCGGAGATGGTCGAGCTGCCGTGGGACCGGTCGCGCCCGGCCGTACCCCGGCACACCGGAGCCACCTACGACTTCGCCGTCGCCCCCACCGCCTCCAGGCGGATCGCGGAACTCGCCCGGACCAGCGGATGCAGCGCCTTCATGGTCCTCCAGGCAGCCCTGTCGACCGTACTGTCCCGGCACGGCGGCGGCGACGACATCCCGCTGGGCACGGCAGTCGCCGGACGCACCGACGAAGCCGCCTCCGACCTCGTCGGACTCTTCGTGAACACCCTCGTGCTGCGCACGGACCTGACAGGCGACCCGACGTTCCTCGAACTGCTCGACCGCGTGAAGGACTCCAACCTCTCCGCGTACGCACATCAGGACGTCCCCTTCGAACGACTGGTCGAACTGCTCAACCCCACGCGTTCACAGAGCCACCACCCCCTCTTCCAGACCATGCTCGTCCTGCAGAACCACGCGCCCGCTGCCGCCATCGACCTGCCGGACCTGACCGTGAGCGGCGTACCGGTCGTCGCCGGGGTCAGCAAGTTCGACCTGTCGTTCACCTTCACCGAGACGTACGACGAAAGCGGCGCCCCGGACGGCATGCGGGCAGCGGTCGACTACGCGACGGAACTCTTCGACGAGGCGACGGTCCGCGGCATCGCCGACCGGCTCGTCCTGCTGCTCGACACCGTCACCGCGGACCCCGAGCGCCCCCTGCACACCTACGACGTGCTCACCGCCGCCGAGCGCACCCGGCTCACCGACTGGGGGACCGGGCCCGTCGAGCACCACACCGGGTCGACGGTTCCCACGCTCTTCGAACAGTGGGTCCGGCGCACTCCCGACGCCCCGGCCGTCCGCGACGCCGCGACCACCCTCACCTACGGTGAACTCGACGCCCGCGCCGAGACCCTCGCTCACCACCTCGCCGCACAGGGCATCGGCCCCGAGGACCGCGTCGCCGTCGCCATGCCCCGCACCCACCACCTCGTGGTGGCCCTGCTCGCCGTCCTCAGGACCGGAGCGGCCTACGTACCGCTCGACCCCGACTACCCGGCCCAGCGCCTGTCGTACATGCTCGACGACGCAGCCCCACGCCTGCTCCTCACCACCCCCGCGATCCACCGCCGCCTTCCCCCGGCCTCCGTGCCGCACCTGTACGCCGATCAGCTCGGCGACCGCGCCCCGACGACCGCCCGCACCGGCACGGCCCCGCGACCGGCACACCCCGCATACGTCATCTACACGTCCGGTTCCACCGGCCGGCCCAAGGGCGTCGTCGTCACGCACCGGGGCGTCGGAGCCATGGCACAGACCCAGAGCGACCGGCTGAACATCACCCCGGGCAGCCGGGTCCTGCACATGGCGTCCGTCAGCTTCGACGCCGCGTTCTGGGAACTGTGCATGGGACTGCTCTCCGGAGCCTGCCTGGAGATCGACGAGCGCGACGCACTGCTGCCCGGCCCCACCCTGGCGGCGCTGGTCCGCGAGCGGGGCATCACCCACCTCACCCTGCCACCCGCCGCACTCGCCGTGATGCCGCCGGACTCACTGCCGGCCGGCACCACCATGGTCCTCGCCGGCGAGGCGTGCCCGCCCGCCCTGGTACACGCCTGGGCGCGCGACCGTTTCCTCGTCAACGCCTACGGACCCACAGAGACCACCGTCTGCGCCACCATGAGCGGCCGCCAGCACGCGGACGGGCCGCTCGCGCCCGACCGCACGGTGTCCATCGGAGCCCCGGTCGACGGCACCACGGTCCACGTCCTGGACGACCGGCTGGCACCCGTACCGCCCGGCGTGGCCGGTGAGCTGTACGTCTCCGGGGCGGGGGTCGCCCGCGGCTACCACGGCCGCGCCGCGCTCACCGCCTCCCGGTTCCTGGCCAACCCGTTCGACCGCACCGGGGGCCGCATGTACCGCACGGGCGATCTGGCGCGCTGGACGGCGAAGGGGGAGCTCGTCTACGTATCCCGGGTCGACGACCAGGTCAAACTCCGCGGCTTCCGCATCGAACTCGGCGAGATCGAGGCGGTCCTCGCCGCGATGCCCGGTGTGGCCGCGGCCTGCGCCGCCGTCCGTGAGGACCGGCCCGGCGACCGGCGCCTGGTCGTCTACACCGTGCCCGCGGACGGCACGCCGGGCCCCGAGGAGGACGAGGTGCGCGCACACCTCGCGGCGAGCCTGCCCGACCACATGATCCCCGCCGCCCACGTCAGCCTCGCGGCCCTGCCCGTCACCCCGAACGGGAAGACCGACCGGCGCGCACTGCCCGCCCCCCACCGTGCCGCTCCGGCGGGCGGCCGCCCGCCGCGCACCGCCCGCGAACGCACCCTGTGCGAGGTGTTCGCGGAGACACTCGGCGTGCCGGATGTGGGCGTCACGGACGACTTCTTCGCCCTGGGCGGCCACTCCCTGCTCGCCGTCACCCTGGCCCGGCGGATCGGTGAGCGATGCGGCCGGCGCCCCTCCCTGCGGGCCCTGTTCGCCGCGCCCACCGTCGAAGGTGTCGACCGTCTGCTGGGGCAGGCGGTGGGGGAGGAGGACCAAGCGGACACCGTCACGACGGACCTCGCCGCCGAGGTCCGGCTGGCCACGGACATCTCAAGCAACCGCCGGCAGGCCGCGTCCCTCCTGCCCACCCCGCGACGGCCCCTGCGTCCGTCCGCCCGGCCCCTTCTGACAGGCGCCTCCGGCTTCCTCGGCGCGTTCCTGCTGCGCGACCTCATCGAGACGACGGACGGGCCCGTCGACTGCCTCGTCAGGGCGCGGGACAGCCACAGCGCCGCCCACCGGCTGCGCGCCAACCTGGAGCGCTACGGCCTGTGGCGCCCCCGGTACGAGGCCCTGATCCACGCTGTTCCGGGCGATCTCGCCGCCCCTGACCTGGGCCTGTCACCCGAGGACAGGACCGCCCTGGTCCGTCGCCTCGGTACCGTTCTGCACAACGGCGCGAGAGTCAACTTCGCCGCCGCGTACGCTGATCTGCGCGACGCGAATGTGGCCGGCACCGAAGAACTGCTGCGCCTGCTCGCCGACTCCGCCTCACCCGGAATGCACTACATCTCGACCACCGGCGTGTACGCCCCGGCGCCCGGCCCCGATCCCGTCACCATCACCGAGTCGACGCCGACGGGCCCCGCACCCGAACTGCCCGACGGGTACGGACAGAGCAAGTGGGTCGCAGAAGGACTCGTCGGCCTGGCCCGCGAACGCGGCCTGCCGGTGACCGTCCACCGCCCAGGCCGGATCAGCGGCGACACCACCACCGGCGCCTGCCAGGACCGCGACCTGCTGTGGCAGCTCATCAAGGGCTGCCTCCAGGCGGAAGCGGTGCCCGACCTGCCCCACGGTTCGACGGGCTGGGTGCCCGTCGACTACGTCAGCGCCGCGGTCGTGGCCCTCGCCCTGTCCGGACCGTCCGGTGCACAGACGTACCACCTCACCGACCCGGACGCTCCGGGCCTGGACCGCGTCTTCGAAGCGGCCGCCAGGCTCGGGCACGAGCTGCGAACCGTACCCGCGCCGCAGTGGCAGGCCCGCGTGGCCGCGCAGCCCGACAACGCCGCGCAACTGTTCCTCGGCGACGAGGGGCAAAGCCGGCCAGAGGCCAAGGACCTCCGCCGCTTCGACTCCCGCCGCACAGCCGGAGCCGCAGCTGCCGTGGGTATCCACCGGACACCCCTCACCGACGAGATCCTGATCCGCTACCTGACGTACTTCCACGGAACGGGCTACCTGCCCGTGCCGGGGACACCGGCCAGGTCGTAGCGGGCGGCGGGACGCCGCCTCGATGCCCGGCCGAGGCGGCGTCACCGTTCCGGAGACAGGCGGCCGGGGCGGGAGCGTCCGGTGATCTTTTGGACTCTCTTGGGGAAGCCCGGTGGCGTGAGCTGCCCGGACCGGGCGATCGTCGGGCCTACCTCCAGCAACAGGGAATCAAGAACTGCCTGGGCAAGAATTTGAACCGGGCCGCCGAGCGCGCAGCTCAAGCGCCCTCCAACGGCCGCGGCCGGGGTGCCACCCAACAGCGGCCCCACGGTTCCCGGGCCGCCCAAGCGCCCGGGAACCCGCAGGCACAGCCCACCCCGCACTGAAGGTCCACTGCTTGCCGGTCGGCAGGTTGATCCCGACGATCCCGCAGGCTTTCGCGCTGCTGCAGCCCCGATTCGTGAGCGGAGGAATATCTTCCGCTCACAACGAATCGGCCGACGGCCACCCTTGCCATGCCCTTGCGGATCTCGAAGTCCATCGCACCCTTGAACTGGGTGTTGCGACGACCACAGAACTCAAGCGGAGCACTGGGGCAGATAAGGTTTCGCCTTACTCCTGACGCCGTTTCGTCCGTCTCATCAATTTGATGATGGCGATCAGGACCGCCACGGCTATGAGAGAGAACCCCACTACTCTCACGGCGGTGACTACATCGACGTCGATCACTTTAGCAACGACAACCGCCGCGACAATCAGGGCAAGAATAGCCCCCGAAATGGCGATTGGCATCCTGGATGTCGAACTCATTCGTCGAATGCCGTCGTGAGACTCTTGTACGCGTTGGCTCCCTCTACAAGGGCAGCACCGCCAGAAGCGATACCGGCAACACACCCAGCCCCTACGGTCGGGCCACAGCTCACGATGCCCGCACCGAAACCGAAGCCCGCGGCCCCAGCGGCGAGGCCGTGTCCAACTCCCTCGATGAAGCTATTGAAGCCGAACAACCCATCGGGATCGATCTGGTTGACCGGGTCGCCCTGCGCGTACAGGTAGGGGTTCTGTTCCTGGCCGGAGGGGTCGGGGTTCGTGAAGCGGCCGATGTTGGGGTCGTAGTAGCGGGCCGCGAAGTGGTAAAGGCCGGTGGGGTCCTGGTAGCCGCCGGCGAACCGGTAGGGCTGGGGAACCGTCTCACTGGTAATGCTGCGCGGAACACCGCGGGGGCTGTAGCCGTAGCTGTTCACCTTCGTGCCGGACTCGTCGGCCACGGCGACCACGCTGCCGAGCGCGTCGGTCAGGTAGTAGTAGTTCTTCCCCCCATGAGTCATGGAGTTCAGAGTGCCCCCGGGTTCACGGTTGAATCCTGTGTCGACCCCGGCAGTTGACGTGCCGGCCAGGCCGATCGGTCCGTTGTGGAAGAACGTGTCACCGAGCTTGATCCGCTCGGACTGGTCTGTCGATCCGTACTGCCCGGCGTAGGTCTTTCCGGCGACGGTGACCGAGGTCATCTGGGAGTAGTCCGTCCACTTCTCGGCGGTGCGGGTGCCTTCGGGGGTGGAGGCTCCGGCGGTCTCGTTGCCGATCTTGTCGTAGGACCAGTTCGTGGCCGAGCCGTTCTTGCCGGTGATCTGCTGGGCGTCGTTGACCGCGTAGGTTGTGCCGCCGGGGCAGCCGGGCGCGACGCCCTGGGAGGTCAGGTTGCCGGCGAGGTCGTAGCAGTACTGCCACGAGCTGCGCAGTGTGGTGCCCTTTTCTTCCTTGGCGTAGGAGAAGCGGCCGGCACTGTCGTAGGTGTAGGAGGTCTTGTAGCCGGAGACAGCGTCGGTGCTTGTGCGGATCTTGCCGCCGTCCTTCTTGACCTCGTTCTTGTCGATGTAGGCGTAGTCGTAGGCGAGGTCGACCAGGGTGCCCTTGGGGCTGGTGGCCTTGATCTTCTCCGGGCGTCCGGACTTGTCCGGGGTGACGGTCTGGACGGTGTTGCCCGGGTAGGTGGTCGTCGTGCGGACGTCGTTGTTGTCGTAGTCGTACGAGGTGATCTTGCCCTTGGGGTCCTTGAGGGACTTGAGCCTGTTCACCTCGTTCCAGGTGTAGTCCGTCAGCCCGGACGGGTCCTGGTATGTGTCGACGTTCCCAGCCGGGGTGTAGGTCAGGACCGTCTGCGAGCCGTCCTGCAGCGTGCGGACCGTTTCGCGGGACAGCGGGTCGAAGTCGTACTTGATGACACCGGCGCCGTCGGAACGCTGCTTGAGGTTCCCGTCGCCGTCGTAGGAGTAGGTGACGGCCATGTAGTTGGAGCTGTCGACCTTGATGACGCGGTCACGGTTGTCGTAGGTGTAGAGGACGGTGACACCGCGGGCGTCCTTGACGGATTCGGTGCGGCCGAGCGCGTCATAGGTATAGGTCGTGCTGCCCAGTGGAGCCGGCGCCTTGACCGTCTTCAGGTTGCCCTGGGTGTCGTAGGTGAAGGCGGTGGACACCGACTTCGCCGACGTCATCTCCGTGATGGCCTTGCACAGCTGGCCCTGGAAGCCATGGCAGTTGGGTGTGGCCTGGTTGTACTCGAAGGACCGGTTCCCCCCGCCCGTGCCCTCCACCGCCACGGACTTCGTATTGCCCGCCGTGTCGTAGGTGTAGTTGGTCTTCTCGTCGTCCGCGCTCGTGGACGAGGCGGGAAGGTCGGCACCCGCGATGGTCTGGTAGCCGGCCGCGGTGGAGGTGGCCCCGGTCGGCAGGGATGCCGATGTCTGGTTGTTGCGGCTGTCCCACCCGTACTTCGTGACGTTCGCGCCCGTCCCTTGGACTCCCATCGCGTCAGAGGCCGTATCCACGTTGTGGTTCGCGTCGAACGACTTGGACCGGGTATGGGTCAGCGCGTCGGTGACCTTCTTCACCTGGCCGTCGCCGTCATGCTCGTACTTGGTGGCGTGCTGCTCGGGGTCGGTGACCGTGGTCGTGCCGGCCGCCGTGGGCGAGGACGCCGAGTAGGTGTAGCTCCAGGTGGGTCCGGTGTGGCCGGATCCGTTGAGGGCTGTGGCGCGGAGCATGGAGGTGACACGGTTCTGGTCGTCGTAGGTGAAGACCGTGACCCGCCCCTCCGGGGTGGTGATCTTTGTCAGACGGCGCGAGGAGTCGTAGCCGAACTGGGTGGCCTTGCCCTCCGTATCCGACGTCTTGACCACGTCCCCGGACGGGTTGAGGTCGTAGACGGCGGTGCGGCCGGTGTGGTCCTTGGCCTGCCACTGCGAGGCGTTCGTCTTCAGCAGATCAACCCACCGGCCCGAGCGGGTCTCGGTGACCTTGAAGCCCTTCTGCTCACCGCCCTCGTCGTGCTGCGTGACGGTGATGACGCCGTTGTTCTTGTCGGTGACCTTCGTCAGCGTGCCGTTGGCGTCGTAGGTGTCCTTCGACCCCGACTTACGGTCCGTCAGGGCGTACGTGCCGTCCGCGTTCTTCTTCAGGTCCTTCGAGTAGCCCTTCGGAGTGGTGAAGGTGCCGTCCGTCTCCTTCGTGAAGCGGAGCGCCGCACCGCTCGCGTCGTAGATGACGACCTCGGAGGTGAAGATCTGCGCGTAGCGCTCGTACTCCTGCCACCACCGCTGGGACACCTTGCCCCACGGCGCGTCCAGCGAGTTGTACGTACGCGCCAGCCGTACCTTCTGGCCCACGCCGGCGACATCGAAGTCGGTGGCGGCGAGCATCAGGTTGCCGTTGGAGTAGTTGACCCGGGCCACCAGCGAGTCGGTGATCCGGAAGTCGGAGATCTGATGCCACGGCACCGCCCCCTGACCCTCCGGCACGTATGTCAGCACCGCAGCCGACGAACGAGCCGCAGCACCCGCGCCGGTCCCGGTCTCGGCCCGTTCCTTCTGGGCGGCGCGCCAGGCCGCGACCTCCGCCGACACCGGCGCCTCGGCCTCAGCCGCGACCGGGGTGTTGGAGCCCACCTTCACCTCAGGCATCTGCGCCTTCGGTCCACCCGGCCCCCACGCCGAAACAGGCGTCGGATCAGACGCCTGGGCGGCCAGGGCGGGCAGCGCGGAAGCACCGAGCGCAACCACCACCAGCGCGGCGGTCAGAGAACTTCTGCTGGATGTGCGGGCACGCCGAAACGGCGTGCCGGAAGCACGCGAAACCATGCAATCCCCCCACGGGACACGTAGACACGGTGACCGCAGAGCCGGCCACCGGAAGTCCACACGCTGCCACGACTCCTTCACGCGATGCGAACAAGTTCACGACTAGAAACACACAAATGAGCAAGAACAAGCCGACTTTCGCAAACGATTCCTCCTGAATTGACCTTCAAGAAGCCTTTCTCTTGCCTGGTGACAACTGTTTCGCCGTCAACAGATCGGGGCTTGAAACCAACCTCGCGAAACGCCGGCCCTCGCGCTCAAGGGCATGAACAGTCAAGGTCGGGCAAAGACGCGCACGACGTAACGGGGGATCATGGAACAGGACGGGCTGCGGGTGAGACCCAGCTTCCGCAGAATCAACCGCGCCACCCGCTTGACCGGCACCCTGCTCTGCTGGGCACACGCAACCGCCATGGCCCTCACCGCCATCGAGCTCCTGCTCCAGCCATCGACCAGCCGGTGGACCACCGCCTGGATCGGCTCGTGGACACTGACCGGCGCACTACTCATCGCCTGGGCCCTCCTGCGCGCCGCACAGAAACAACGCCTCCACCAGATCGCACAGTCCGACGACACCCACGACGGCCCCACGTACGACCGAGCGGCCTGACCACTGAGGGCACCCCAGCCCAAGGCGCCTACCGAACGGCGACGGTGGACAAGACCCGGCGATCGAGACGTGCCCGGCCCCGCCCGACGCACGACCATCGGACACGCCCTGACGGGTGACCAGTTGCCGGGCAATCGCTCCTGAACAGTGATCTACTCCAGGCGAGCCAACTTCCGCAAGCACCGCGACGGTGGCAACGGGCACTCGGATACCACGGATTTCAGCTGGCTGCACGGCCCCGAAGCGCGGGCAGTTCAGCTCACGCGAAGTGCGAGCGCGCGGGGCGGGCGGCGTTCCCGCGCCCGGCGGGCGGGGCGCCCCGGTAGGCGTCGTAGCGTTCCAGCTCGGCGACCAGGCGGGCGTAGGTCATGGGGCGGTCGATCTCCACGAACGCGCTGGAACCGTTGGTCAGGAGCACCACGCCGTCGGGCAGCGGGTTCCCGGCCGGGGTCGGGCTTCCACCCGCCAGTCCGCGTGATCGGCTGCCTGCGCCCCGTGGAAGGCGATGACGGTGTCGACCAAGGCGAGGCCGTGCTCCCGGAGACCGCCTGGAACTGGCGGGGCATGGTGGCGGACCGGTCGAGCCAGGGGCCGGTGCGGGCCAAGGAGGTAGCGGTAGTGCTGGGTCTGGAGCCGACGCCGGCGAAGGTGGAAGGTGTGGGGTCGAAGGCAAGGCGTCTGGCGGAGCGCGGGTGGCCGGTCCAGGAAACGTCGGGGATGTTCAGCGTCGGCCGTGGGCTCGTGGCCGGGCCGGGCGGCGGCTCATTCGCGTGATCATCGACCACTGGATCATCGCCTCGCTGGTAGCAGTCAACGTTTCGTAGTCGCGGGCCAGGCGGCGCGAATGTGAGCGTCGCTGGATCAAGGCGGCGGGTCGAGGAGTTCTTCAGGACGGGTTCCATGTGTTGAGGCACACGTACGCATCCCTCGTGCTGGAGGCGGGAGAGCCGGTCGTCACCCTCGCCAAGTGGTTGGGGCATTCATCGCCGGCCATCACGCTCGATCACTACGCGCACTTCATGCCGGAGGCGGGGAAGAAGGGGCGCAGGGCGATCGATAGCCTGCTGGGGGAGCGGGCGGAGGAGAGTGCCGGTCCAAACTCCGCAGATTCTCCCCAGGCCCGATCCTGAGTGCGGTCTCGACCGTCTGACGCGCGTAAACAACGAGGTGAGAGCCTGTATGTTCACCACCCGCCCCACCCTCCAGGGCACCTTCGGCATGGTGTCCTCGACCCACTGGCTCGCCTCGCAGTCGGCGATGGCCGTCCTGGAGGGCGGCGGCAACGCCTATGACGCCGCCGTCGCAGCCGGATTCGTCCTGCACGTTGTCGAACCGCACCTGAACGGACCGGCCGGCGAGGTGCCGATGATCCTCGCGCCCGCGGACGGCGAGGTCCGGGTGCTGTGCGGCCAGGGCCCGGCCCCCGCCGGTGCCACCGTCGCCCACTACCGCTCGCTCGGCCTCGGCCTGGTCCCCGGCACGGGACCGCTCGCCGCCGCCGTACCGGGCGCCTTCGACGCCTGGATGCTGCTGCTGCGTGACCACGGCACCAGGACCCTGGCCGAAGTGCTGCGGTACGCCATCGGCTACGCCGAGGACGGCCACGCACCCGTGGAGCGGGTGGGCCGGACCGTCGAGACCGTCCGCGAGCTGTTCGAGACCGAGTGGCCTTCCTCCGCCGCCGTGTACCTGCCCGGCGGCGAATCCCCCAAGCCCGGCGAGCTCTTCCGCAACCCGGCCCTCGCCGCGACCTGGCGCCGGCTGATCGCGGAGGCCGAGGCGGCCGGCGGCGAGGACCGCACCGCGCAGATCGAGGCGGCCCGCACGGTCTGGCGCGAGGGCTTCATAGCCGACGCCCTGGTCCGTCAGGCCGCCGTGCCCACCATGGACACCAGCGGCGAGCGCCACACCGGCACCCTCACCGCCGCCGACCTGGCCGGCTGGTACGCCTCGTACGAGGCCCCGGCCACCTACGACTGGAACGGCTGGACGCTCGCCAAGGCCGGCGGCTGGAGCCAGGGCCCCGCCCTCCTCCAGCAACTCGCCCTGCTCCCCGCCGAACTGCCCCGCTACGGCTGCGCCGAATACGTCCACCTGCTCATCGAGGGCTGCAAGCTCGCCATGGCCGACCGTGAGGCCTGGTACGGCGACGCCGCCGAGGTCCCGCTCGACGCCCTGCTCTCCGAGCCGTACAACACCGCCCGCCGCGCCCTGATCACCGACGACGCCTCACGCGAGCTGCGGCCGGGCAGCCCCGACGGGCGCGCCCCCGTCCTGAGCGAGCACGCCCGCGCCGTGGCCGACGGCTTCGACGCGACGGGCCTGGCCGCCGCCGGGGCCGGCGAGCCGACGGTCGCGAAGGAGGGCGCCGGAGAGCCCACGCAGACCGTGGACCGCACCGGCGAGCCGCCCGTCACCGCGGACGGGGCCACCCGAGGCGACACCTGCCATGTGGACGTCGTCGACCGCTGGGGCAACATGGTCTCCGCGACGCCCAGCGGCGGCTGGCTCCAGTCCAACCCGGTCGTCCCCGAACTCGGCTTCCCGCTCGGCACCCGCCTCCAGATGGCCTGGCTGGAGGAGGGCCTGCCCAACTCCCTCACCCCCGGGCGGCGTCCCCGCACCACCCTGACCCCGTCCCTCGCCCTGCGCGACGGCGTCCCCGTCATGGCGTTCGGCACCCCGGGCGGCGACCAGCAGGACCAGTGGCAGCTGCACTTCTTCCTCGCCGTCGCCCTGCGCGCCGAGGTCCGCGGCGGCCTCGACCTCCAGGGCGCCGTCGACGCCCCGAACTGGCACAACGACAGCTTCCCCGGCTCCTTCTTCCCGCGCGCGATGCACCTCGGCAGCGTCACCGTCGAGGAGGGCATGGACCCGGAGGTGGTCGCCGGGCTGCGCCGCCTCGGCCACGACGTCACGGTCGGCGAGGCGTGGTCCGAGGGCCGGATGTGCGCGGTCGCCCGCGACCCGCGCACCGGGATCCTGTCCGCGGCCGCCAACCCGCGCGGAATGCAGGGGTACGCCGTCGGCCGCTGACCCGCCCCGTCCCCGGCCGGTCACCCACCCGTCATGACCAGGTCGTCGGCGCCCCGGACCCGCGTGCTTAGCTGGGGGCATGATCGATGACTTCCTCGCCGGGGACCTGACCGAGATCGAGGCGGCGGTCCGCGCAGCGGCCGCCGCCGAGATCGTGCCGCGCTTCCGGCAGCTCGCCGCACACGAGATAGTCGAGAAGAACGGCCCGCACGACCTGGTGACCACCGCGGACCGGCTGGCCGAGGAGCACCTCACCGCCTCCCTGAGCCGGCTCCTGCCCGGCTCGGTCGTCGTCGGCGAGGAGGCCGTCCACGCCGACCCGGCGGTGTACGGGGCGCTGAGCGGCGAGGCACCCGTCTGGATTGTCGACCCGGTCGACGGCACCCGGCAGTTCGTCCGGGGCGAAGCCGGCTTCTGCACCCTGGTCGCCCTCGCCCACCACGGCGAGATCCTGGCCTCCTGGACGTACGCCGCCGCGCTGGACGAGATGGCCGTGGCCGTACGGGGCCGGGGAGCGACGCTCAACGGCGCGCCCCTGAAGGCGGGTTCGCCCGAGCCCGGCGCCGACCTGCGGGTCGCGATGTCCCACCCCGACTACACCACCGACGCCCAGAAGCGCGCCCTGCTGGGCCTGCGCACCGAGGGCATCGACGCCCGCCCCTGCGGATCGGCCGGCCTCGAATACCTCGGCGTCGCCCGAGGCGACCTGGAGGCGACCGCCTTCAACTGGGAGTACGCCTGGGACCACGCGGCCGGGCTGCTCCTGGTCACCGAGGCGGGCGGCGCCCAGGCCACGCTCTCCGGTGCGCCGTTCCGCATCGCCGGGGGCAACGACCTGCCCTTCACCGCCGCCCGCGACCGGGCGACGGCCGACACCGTCCTGGCCGCGCTGCGCGCCGGGGCCTGACGGCGCGGGGCGCTCAGCCTGCCAGCAGCTCGCGGGTCAGTGCGGCGAGGCGCTCGCGGGCCTGCGGATCGTAGGCCTGCTCATGGGCGGCGGCGTCGGTGAAGCGGTCGAAGTAGCGGCCGGTGACCCCGGCCAGCGCCGGATCGGTGATCAGCCGGACCGTGGGCCGTACCCCCTCCTCGACGGGAACCTGTGGGGTCAGCCCGTGCTCGCGGACTCCTCGGGTGTCCATCAGATGGGCCGGGTGCAGGGCGTTGAACGTGACCCCGGTGCCGGGTGTCCGCGAGGCGGCGAGGTCGAACGTGGACATGATCATCGCGAGCTTGCTCCGGCAGTACGCCTCCAGGCCCTGGTAGCCGTGCTCCATCATGACGTCGTCGAAGTCGACGGGTGACTGCCCCACCGACGCCACCTGGACCACCCGGGCCGGCGCCGACGCGGCCAGCAGCGGCAGCAGCTCGTCGATCAGCAGGCAGGGCGTCAGATAGTTCACCGCGAACCGCAGTTCGTGCCCCTGCGCGCTCACCTCGCGGAGCAGCGGGGACGCGCCCCCGCCGGCCACCGCGTTGTTGACCAGCACATCGAGCCGGGGTTCGGCCGCCCGCACGGCCTCGGCCATCGACCTGACCTGGTCCAGGTCGGACAGATCGGCGAGGTAGGTGCGGACCCCGCCGCGACCGGCCGAGAGCGCGCGCACCTCGTCGGCCGCCCTGTCCAGCCGTGCCCGGTCCCGTCCGTGCAGGAGCAGCGTCGCGCCCCGGGCCGCCAGATCGCGGGCGAGGTGAAGGCCGAGCCCCTGGGTCGCACCGGTGACGAGAACGGTTCCGCCGAAGACCGCGGGCGTACCAACGTGTGCGGATTGAGTATCCATGGGTTGAGTTATATCAAGACCTTGATTCAAACTCCATGCTTGATACGTATCCGTGTTCTGTCAGATGCCCGTGGCTGTACGCTCGCGGGCATGGGAATGACTGCCGGCGACCGTCTCGGCGCGGACATCAAGCGTGCGGAGCAAGCGCTCATGGCAGCCAAGAGCGCCGCGCTGAAGGGCGCCGACCTCACCGTCGCCCAGTACGCGGCGCTGTTCGCCCTCGCCGATCACCCCGGTATGTCGGGCGCCGCGCTGGCCCGGGTCTGCCTGGTCACCCCGCAGGCCATGGCCGCGGTGCTCAAGCACTTGGAGGAGCGCGGGCTGATCGCCAGGTCGGTCCACCCGTGGCACCAGAAGATGCTGGAGACCCGGCTGACGGAGGCGGGCACCGAGACGCTGCGGCTGGCCGACGAGCAGGCGGTACGGATCGAACGCCGGATCGCCGACGAGTTCACCCCGCAGGAGCGCGACGCCCTGCGGAGCCTGCTGGCCCGCTGCGTCACGGCCATCCAGCGGGACTGAGCGTGGGCGGAGGCTGCGGCTCAGCCCCCGTCGGACGTACCCGTCAGCACCGCCCGTACGTCGGCCACGACCCCGGCGGCCGTCTCCACCGCTGCGGCGTCCAGCCCCCGCAGCGCCTCACCGGCCCGGTCCGCGAAGTCCGCGGGCGTGTCCGGCAGGGCGGCGGCCGCTGCCAGCGCGCCCTTCTCGTTGAGGCACCAGGTGCGGTGGTGGGCGTGCAGCGACTGGGCGAGGATGCCGAACGCCCGGGACAGGCAGAGCGACACGTGCAGCCGGTCACCGGAAGGGGCCGACTTGCGGGCCGACGCCACCGAGAACTCCGCCTCCCACGCCGCGTCGGCCAGGGCCCTGCGCAGCGGCTCGGGGTAGTCGAGCGTCTGAGCCCGAAGCGCCGTCAGCTCTCCCCGGGTATCGGCCAGTACGTGCCCGAGCGCGACCTCGCCCGGATAGGCGGGGGACCAGAAGCCGAGCGGATGGCCGGGCTGGACGCCCACCTCGAAGCGCCCCTGGCGGCAGTCTGCCCAGACCGCCTCGACCCGGTCCAGATCGCGCAGGATCCAGTCGACCGGGGTGCCGTCCACCCGCAGCCAGGCCCCGCCGTCGACCCACGGACCCCAGCCACCGGGACCGGCCACCTCGACCGCCGAGCCCTGCACCTCGCGGGCCAGTGCGCTCAGCGCGGCCAGGTCCGGGACGCCTCGGTAGTAGAGGCCCAGGTCCCAGTCGGAGTCCGGGCGGTGGGTGCCCCGGGCCCGGCTGCCGCCCAGTGCGACGGCGTGGATCCCCGGTACGGCGAGGAGTTGTCCGGCCATCGCGCCGATCGCCCGGCCCATCCCGGAATCCTCCGTGAGCGGGCCGGTGGGCGCTGCCGGGCGGGGGCCGGGGTGCGGCGGCCGCGCGGGGTTCGGTGTGGTCATCGAGCGGGAACCCTACCCGCGCCCGGACCGCCCGCGCCTGTGAATATCCTGGGGCTCCGACCATCGGCTGACAAAGGAGTCCGAAGGTGCCGTCGATGCTTGACGCAGTCGTCGTGGGGGCAGGCCCCAACGGGCTGACCGCCGCGGCCGAACTGGCCCGCCGAGGCCATGCCGTGGAGGTCTTCGAAGCCGGGCGGACCGTCGGCGGCGGAGCCCGTACCGAGGAGCTCACGCTCCCCGGCTTCCGGCACGACCCCTGCTCGGCGGTCCACCCGCTGGGCATCGGCTCGCCCGCCTTCGACGCGATGCCGCTCGCCCGGCACGGCCTGGAGTGGATCCAGCCCCGGCTGGCCCTGGCCCACCCGTTCCCGGACGGGTCCGCCGCCGTGCTGGCCGGCTCGGTGGGGGAGAGCGCCATGTCGCTCGGGCCGCGTGACGCGGGGGCCTACCGCAGGCTCGTCGCCCCGTTCCTCGGCCACTGGGACACCCTCGCCCAGGACTTCCTGCGCACCCCGTGGGACGGGCTGCCGCGCGACCCGTACCGCTGGGTGCGCTTCGGCCTCGACGCCATCCAGCCCGCCACGCTGCTGTCCCGCCGCTTCAGCGGCGAGAAGGCGCGCGGCCTCTTCGCCGGACTGGGCGCCCACGCCATAGCCCCCACCAGCGGCATCGCTACCGGCGGAATCGCCCTGCTCTTCGCGCTGGCCGCGCACGAGAAGGGCTGGCCGGTGCCGCGCGGCGGCTCCCAGGCGATCTCCGACGCCCTCGCCTCGTACCTGCGGGAACAGAGCGGTGTCATCCACACCGGTACGGAGGTCAAGCGCCTGGACGAGCTCCCGCCGGCCCGTGCCTACATCTTCGACACCTCGCCGACCGCGCTGGCCCGGATCGCCGGCCTGGGCAACGCCTACCGGGGCTACCGCTACGGCGCCTCCTGCTTCAAGATCGACTACGCCCTGTCGGGGCCCGTCCCCTGGACCGCCGAGGAGGCCCGCCGGGCGGGCACGGTGCACATCGGCCCCACGGCCGGCGAGATCGACTCCGCCCTGCGCGCGGCGGTCGGCGGCCGCGACCCGAGCGTGCCGTTCCTGATCACCGCCCAGCCCAGCCTCGTCGACCCGTCCCGCGCCCCCGAGGGCAAGCAGGTGTTCTGGGTGTACGGGCACGTCCCGGCCGGCTGGGAGGGCGACGCCACCGAGGTCATCGAACGCCAACTGGAGCGCTTCGCCCCCGGGTTCCGTGATCTGGTGCTCGCCCGCTGTGTGGCGGGACCGCCCCGGATCGCCGCACGCAACGCGAACTACGTGGACGGGGACATCGCCTGCGGCGCCTTCGCGGGACTGCAGACCGTGATCCGTCCCAAGCTCGCCCGGGTGCCGTACGCGACAGCGCATCCGGCGGTCTTCATCTGCTCCTCCGCGACCCCGCCCGGACCCGGTGTGCACGGCATGTCCGGACACCACGCGGCGAAGGCGGTGTGGCGCCGGCTGCGGTCCCGCGCCTGAACCGTCGGGCCGCGGACGTCCTTCTCATCTCACAGCACCGGGCCGGTGGATGTGCGGCGAGCGTTACCGCCCATGATCCGCCCGGGTCACACCGGCGTAATGGGCCATTCGTACCGTCGGGACCACGATCCGATCCACGGAAGGTCCCCCGGTGCCCCCAGAGAGCTCGTCGGCCGCCGTCACTCCGGTACGGACGGTCTGCTCCTACTGCGGGGTGGGCTGCGGCATGGTGCTCGACATCGGCTCCGGTCCCGACGGCCGCCGCAAGGTCCTCAAGGCGTCCGGCGACAGGACCCACCCCGCCAACTTCGGCCGGCTGTGCACCAAGGGCGCGACGACCGCCGACATGCTCGCCGCCCCCGGACGGCTGACCACGGCGCTGATCCGGCCCGAGCGAGGCGCCGAGCCCGTACCGGCCGGCGTGGACGAGGCGATCACCGATACGGCCCGGCGGCTGCGGGCGGTCATCGACGAACACGGGCCGGACGCCGTCGCCTTCTACGTGTCCGGGCAGATGAGCCTGGAGGCCCAGTACCTCGCCAACAAACTCGCCAAGGGCTTCGTCCGCACCAACCGGATCGAGTCCAACTCCCGTCTGTGCATGGCCAGTGCGGGCAGCGGCTACAAGCTCTCCCTCGGCGCCGACGGCCCGCCCGGCTCGTACCGGGACTTCGAGCACGCCGACACCTTCCTCGTCATCGGCTCCAACATGGCCGACTGCCACCCGATCCTCTTCCTGCGCATGATGGAGCGGGTGAAGGCGGGCGCCCGGCTGATCGTCGTCGACCCGCGCCGCACCGCCACCGCCGACAAGGCGGGCCTCTTCCTCCGGATCCGGCCCGGCACCGACCTCGCCCTCCTGAACGGGCTGCTGCACCTCCTTCACGAGAACGGGCACACGGACGCCGCGTTCATCGCGGAGCGCACCGAGGGCTGGGAGGACATGCCGGAGTTCCTGGCGGACTACCACCCCGCCGCCGTCGCGGAGATCACCGGCATCCCCGAGGCCGACATCCGGCAGGCGGCCCAGTGGATCGGCGGCGCGGGGGAGTGGATGAGCTGCTGGACGATGGGGCTGAACCAGTCCACGCACGGCACCTGGAACACCAACGCGCTGATCAACCTGCACCTGGCCACCGGGGCGATCTGCCGGCCGGGCAGCGGGCCGTTCTCGCTCACCGGCCAGCCCAACGCCATGGGCGGCCGCGAGATGGGCTACATGGGACCCGGCCTGCCGGGACAGCGGTCGGTGCTCGTGGACGAGGACCGCGCCTTCGCCGACGAACTCTGGGGCCTGGAACCCGGCACCGTGCGCAAGGACGGATCGGGCGAGGGCACCGTCGACATGTTCCGGCGGATGGCGGCGGGCGAGATCAAGGCCTGCTGGATCATCTGCACCAACCCCGTCGCCTCGGTCGCCAACCGCCGGACCGTCATCGAGGCACTGGAGGCGGCCGAACTCGTCATCACCCAGGACGTGTTCGCGGAGACCGAGACCAACGCCTACGCCGATGTCGTCCTGCCCGGCGCGCTGTGGAGCGAGAGCGAGGGCGTCATGATCAACAGCGAGCGCAACCTCACCCTCGCCCGCCCGGCCGTCGACCCGCCCGGTGAGGCCCTCGCCGACTGGCGGATCATCGCGCGGATCGCCTGCGAGATGGGCTACGCCGACGCCTTCGGCTACCGCAGCGCCGAGGAGGTCTTCGAGGAGATCAAGCGCGCCGCGAACCCACGCACCGGCTACGACCTGCGAGGCGTCAGCTACGAGCGGCTGCGCACCACGCCCGTGCAGTGGCCCGCCCCGACGGCCGACGGCCCCGACCGCAACCCGATCCGCTACCTCGGACAGGACGGCGGCCCGGTTTTCCCGACCGCGAGCGGGCGCGCAGTCTTCTTCGCGCGTCCGCACGTCGCGGCCGCCGAGATGCCGGACGACGACTACCCGTATCTTCTCAACACCGGCCGCCTGCAGCACCAGTGGCACACCCTCACCAAGACCGGGAAGGTCGCCAAGCTCAACCGGCTCGACCCGGCGCCGTTCGTCGAGCTGCACCCCGAGGACGCGGAACGGCTCGGGATCGTCGCGGGGGACTCGGTCGAGGTCGCCTCCCGGCGCGGCCGGGCCGTACTTCCGGCCGTCGTCACGGACCGGGTGCGGCCGGGCTGCTGCTTCGCGCCCTTCCACTGGAACGACCTGTTCGGTGAGTACCGCTGCGTCAACGCCGTGACCAGCGACGCGGTGGACCCGGTCTCCTTCCAGCCGGAGTTCAAGATGTGCGCGGTGACGCTCGCGAAGGTCGCCCCCGCGCCCGGCCTCCCCCCGGCGCCCGGCGCCGCCCCCGTCACCGAGGCCGAGCGGCCGCTGCCGGCCGTCGCGGGGCCCGGCGTGGGCGGGGGTGCGGGCGCGAGCGCCGGGGCCGTGTTCGGGCTGGAGGACGCACCGCCGCCGGTCCTCGCGGAGCACGAACGCCAGTACCTGGTCGGATTCCTCGCCGGCCTGCCGTCGGGCACCCCGGGCGTTCCGGTGCTGCCGGGCGGCGCGCCTTTCACCGGGGAGCACGCGCGATGGGTGAACGGCGTCCTCGCCGGGATGTACTCACGCGCCCCGCAGTCCTCGGACGAACCTGCGGCGGCCGGCCCCTCCGGCGGCCGCGAGGTGGTCGTGCTGTGGGCGTCGCAGACCGGCAACGCCGAGGAGTTCGCCACGGCCGCCGCCGACCGGCTGACCGCGACCGGGCACCGCGCCCGGCTCGTCGGCATGGCCGACGCGGACCCGAGGACGCTCCCGGCCGCCGCCGACCTCCTGCTGATCACCAGCACCTTCGGTGACGGCGACGCGCCCGACAACGGGTCCGGGTTCTGGGAGGCGCTGACCGCAGCCGACCCCCCGGCCCTGGACGGCAGGCGGTACGCGGTCCTGGCCCTCGGAGACTCCTCGTACGACGACTTCTGCGGCCACGGACGACGCCTCGACCAGCGCCTGGACGAGCTGGGCGCGGTCCGGCTGGCCCCGCGCACCGACTGCGAACCCGACTACGAGCCCTCCGCGCTGAGCTGGCTGGACCAGGTCCTCACCGGCCTCACCGCACCACCGGCGCCCGCGACGGCGGCCACCTCACCGGCCACCTCACCGGCCACCTCACCGGCCACCTCACCGGCCACCTCACCGGCCACCTCACCGGCCACCGCACCGGCCGCCGTGCCCGTCACCGCACCAGCCGGCGCTCCCGCGCGCGGCGCCAGGCCGCTCCCCGTCGCGGCCCGGCTGGTCGGGAACCGGCTCCTCAGCCTCCCCGGCGCGGGCAAGGAGGTCCGCCGGTTCACCTTCGACACCCGGGGCGCCGACGGCCCCCTCGCCTACGAGGCCGGAGACGCGCTCGCCGTGCACCCCGTCAACAGCACCGGCCTGGTGACGGAATGGCTGGCCGTCACCGGTCTCGACGCCGACGCCCCCGTCGATGTCGCGGGGCTCGCCGGGATCCGGCTGGCCGACGCGCTGCACCGCCATCTGGACATCACCGCGCTCACCCCCGCGCTGCTCGGGTTCATCACCGAACGCACCGGCGACCGGGTCCTGAAGAAGATGCTGCGCCCCGACAACAAGGGCGAACTCGCCCGCTGGTCCTGGGGCCGCCAGGCCGTGGACGTCCTGGCCGAGTACCCCGTCCGGGCCGCACCGCAGGAATGGGCCGGCATCCTCAAACGGCTGCAGCCCCGCCTGTACTCGATATCGTCCAGCCCGCTCACCGACCCCCGCAAGGTGTCCCTGACCGTCTCCGTCGTCCGGTACGAGAACCCGCACGGCCGCCCCCGGGGCGGGGTGTGCTCGCCCTTCCTCGCGGACGCGGCCCCCGACGCCCCGGTGTCCGTCACCGTGCGGCGCGCCCCGCACTTCCGGCCCCCGGCGGGTCCCGACACGCCGATGGTGATGGTCGGCCCGGGGACCGGCGTCGCCCCGTTCATCGGCTTCCTGGAGGAGCGCCGCGCCCGCCGCCACCGCGGCCCCAACTGGCTCTTCTTCGGAGAACAGCACCGGGCCACCGACTTCTACTACGAGCAGGAGCTGACGGAGTACCTCGCCGACGGCACCCTCACCCGTCTGGACACCGCCTTCTCGCGCGACCAGCGCGCCAAGGTCTACGTCCAGGACCGGATTCGGGAACACGGCGCCCGGCTCTGGTCCTGGCTCCGGGACGGCGCCCACTTCCACGTCTGCGGCGACGCCGCGCGCATGGCCAAGGACGTCGAGCGGGCGCTGCGCGACATCGCCGTCGCGCACGGCGGCCTCGACGACGACGCGGCGGCCCTGTACGTCAAGCAGCTCGCCGCCGACAAGCGGTACGTCCGCGACGTCTACTGAGGGGCCCGGCCGTCGCCCGCCCTCAGGCGGTCCGCGCCGGTCCGGCTCCCTCGACGTCGAAGGTCAGCTCGTCCTCGTAACACCACCACCAGGTCTCGCCCGGCTCGTAGGAACGGATGAGCGGGTGCCCGGTGGCGGAGTGGTGGGCGGTGGCGTGCTTGTTCCGGGAGGAGTCGCAGCAGCCGACGTGTCCGCAGGTCGGGCACACGCGCAGATGAACCCAGGTGTCGCCCCTGGCGACACACTCCGTGCAGGAGTCGGCACTGTCCGGGGCGACTCGCCGCACCTGGTCCAGGTGGGAGCAGAGCGGTGCCGCCTGTGCGTCCGTCATCGTCGGGCCTCCTTCTCGTCGCTCACCGCCCTCGCCCCGTTCCATTCTCGTGCGAAGTACGGAACGGGGCGAGGGGAGGCGGGCGAGCGGCGGCGGGGCAGGGCGGCGCGGAGCGGTGCAGGCAGCTCGAGGCTGATGTCGGATTCCCGCCAGCTCCGCCCGGCCCGGTGCCCCATGCTTGAACCATGCACACCGACACCGAGCGTTGCGTGCGGGCCGTCCGGTCCAAGGATTCCCGTTTCGACGGCTGGTTCTTCACGGCGGTCCTGACCACCAGGATCTACTGCCGGCCGAGCTGTCCCGTCGTGCCGCCCAAGGTCGAGAACATGGCCTTCTACCCGAGCTCGGCCGCCTGCCAGCAGGCGGGATTCCGGGCCTGTAAGCGGTGCCGTCCCGACACCAGCCCGGGGTCGCCCGAATGGAACGCCCGCGCCGACTCCGTAGCCCGCGCGATGCGGCTCATCCGGGACGGGGTCGTCGACCGGGAGGGGGTGAGCGGCCTGGCCACCCGGCTCGGGTACTCGGCCCGCCAGATCGAGCGTCAGCTGCTCGCGGAGCTGGGAGCGGGGCCGCTGGCCCTGGCCCGGGCGCAGCGGGCACAGACCGCGAGGGTGCTCATCGAGACCACCGGGCTGCCCATGGCCGAGGTGGCGTTCGCGGCCGGGTTCTCCTCGATCCGCACCTTCAACGACACGGTTCGCGAGGTCTTCGCCCTCGCCCCGGGCGAGCTGCGCAGCCGTGCCACCCGGTCGGTGAGACCCCCGGCCACACCCGGCGTGATAGCGCTGCGACTGCCCTACCGCGCACCGCTCAACCCCAGCAACCTCTTCGGACACCTCGCCGCGACGGCCGTCCCGGGCGTGGAGGAGTGGCGCGACGGCGCCTACCGCCGCACGCTCGACCTGCCCCACGGGCACGGCATCGTCGCCCTCACCCCGCACCCCGGCCACATCGCCTGCCGGCTCTCGCTCACCGACCCGCGAGACCTCACCCTGGCCATCAGCCGCTGCCGCTGGCTGCTTGACCTCGACGCCGACCCGGTCGCGGTCGACGAACAGCTGCGCGCCGACCCGCTGCTCGCCCCGCTGGTCGACGAGGCGCCGGGGCGGCGGGTGCCGAGAACGGTCGACGGCGCGGAGTTCGCCGTCCGGGCGGTGCTCGGCCAGCAGGTGTCGACCGCGGCGGCCCGCACCCACGCGGCCCGGCTGGTCACCGCGCACGGCACGCCGGTCGACGACCAGGAGGGCGGTCTCACCCATTTGTTCCCGGCCCCCGGGGCGCTCGCCGGACTCGACCCCGAGCAACTGGCCCTGCCGCGCAGCCGCCGCCGGACGCTCACCACCCTCGTCGGGGCCCTGGCGGACGGTTCACTGCGGCTCGGCACCGACACCGACTGGGAGAAGGCGCGGGCCGAACTGGGCGCCCTGCCCGGCTTCGGGCCCTGGACGGTCGAGGTCATCGCCATGCGGGCGCTCGGCGATCCGGACGCCTTCCTGCCGACCGACCTCGGCATCCGGCGCTCCGCCCAGGCGCTCGGCCTGCCCTCGACACCGGCCGCCCTCACCGCCCGCGCGGCGGCCTGGCGGCCCTGGCGGGCGTACGCGGTCCAGTACCTGTGGACCGTCGACGACCACCCCATCAACCACCTTCCGGCACAGGGAAGTCCATCGTGACCACAGCACGCGCCACCACCCGGCGGCACACCGTGATCGACAGCCCCTACGGCCCGCTCACCCTCGTCGCCACCGACGGAGTCCTCGCCGGCCTCTACATGACCGCTCAGCGTCACCGTCCGCCCGAGGAGACCTTCGGTACGCCCGACCCCGGCCCCTTCGCCGAGACGATCCGGCAGCTGGACGCCTACTTCGCCGGTGAGCGCCGGGAGTTCGACCTCCCGCTGAACCTCGACGGCACCCCGTTCCAGCGCGGCGTCTGGGCGGAGCTCCAGCGGATTCCGTACGGCGAGACACGTTCGTACGGCGAACTGGCCGAGAACCTCGGCAGGCCCGGCGCCTCACGTGCGGTGGGGCTGGCCAACGGCAAGAACCCGGTCGGCATCATCGTGCCCTGCCACCGGGTCATCGGGGCGTCGGGGAGCCTCACCGGCTACGGCGGCGGACTCGACCGCAAACAGCGGCTGCTGGCCTTCGAGAACGGCACGCAGGACACCACCCCCTCGCTCTTCTGAAACCGGTGGAGGGCTCCGCACGCGCGCGGAGCCCTCCACCGGTAACCGTCCCGTCGCGGCCGGGTCAGCCGGTGAAGATCTCGATGACCGTCCAGATCGCCAGCCCCAGCATGCACAGCCCACCGACGCGCTGGACCGTCTTGAGGGGTACGCGCTTGGCGATGAACCGGCCGGCGAGCAGCGCCAGCGCGGATACGGACATCAGGGCCGCGGCGGACCCGATCGCGGTGGACCAGGCGCCGTTGCTCGCCGCCAGGTTGGCCGTGGTGATCTGGGTGAGGTCGCCCCACTCACTGATGAACACCGCCATGAACGCGGTCGAGTACACCGGCCAGAAACCGGTCACGGTCTTCGGGGCGTCATCGTCCTCGTCGTCGCCCCCGCCGGCCCGCAGGAGCATGAACGCCCCGAACGCGAACAGCAGGGCCGAGACGAGCTTGACGATCCAGTCGGGCAGCAGCCCGAGCAGGCCACCCGCCCCGACTGCGATGGCGACATGGACGATGAACGCGGACGACGTACCGAACCAGACGTAGAGCGGGCGCATGCGCGTGCCCATGGCCAGCGACGCGAACATCGTCTTGTCGGGGAGCTCCGCGAGGAAGATCAGCCCGAAAGCGGTGAGGATCGCCAGGGGGTCGAGATGCATTCCGGGTGGCTTTCTGTAGGAGCCGGGCCCCGGATCTTCCGCGAAGTGCCACTCGGGCTTTTCGGAGGACCACTCGGCCCGGCATGACGGTGGCACCCACGGGGTGTGGGTGTGTCATACCTGACCGAAGGTCTCGCCCGTCCGCGGAAATCCACGGACCCGGCCACCGGGAACCCGGAGGTTCCAGTGTGTCGACGACCGGTTTGCGGGGCTACTCCCCTTCGCAGCCGTCAACACTACCCCACCCGGAAGCGGGGGAGATCACCTGTTCGAGCCGACGGGCAGTCCGTCCTCCAGCTCCGCGGCACCCGCGCCCGAGTCCAGTACGTCCAGCGCCGCACACACCCGCCGCATCAGTCCGGCGGGCAGATGGCTGCCGAGCTCCGCCCGCTCGACCAGCTTCCACGACAGCAGCTCCTCCTCCTGGACGCGCACCGCCTTCAGCTGCCGCTCGTCGAGCACACCGCCGTCGTAGACGTAGGCGACGATCGGCGGCCGTGCGGTGCCGCGCGCCCAGTCGACGGCGAGCAGCCGGCCCGGCTCCAGGTCGAGGCCGATCTCCTCGGCCGACTCGCGCCGGGCCCCCTGCCGGGGGCTCTCGCCGTCCGCGGACTCGATCGTGCCGCCCGGCAGCGCCCAGCCGTCCCGGTAGTTCGGCTCGACGAGCAGCAGCCGGCCCTCCGAGTCGCGGAAGACGCACGCGGCACCCGCGAGCACCTTGGGGAGTCCGTCGATATACGTGGCGTAGTCATCCGTGGTCACGCAGACAGACTCTAGAGGTTCTCGGCCGCAGGTCCAGGGCACGGACACCCATGGGCAGGAGGCGGGTGGTCCGGATAGGGTCGGGGCGGCGCGACTGCCTGTTCGAAAGCAAAGGGATTCAAGGTGACGGACGGAGCAGTGATGAAGGCCGCACGCGTGCTCGTCGCGGCGGACAAGTTCAAAGGCTCACTCACGGCTGTACAGGTCGCTGAGCGGGTGACGGCCGGGCTGCGGAGCATCGCTCCCGAGGTGGCCGTGGAGACCCTGCCCGTGGCGGACGGCGGCGACGGCACGGTGGCGGCCGCGGTGGCCGCCGGGTTCGAGCGCCGCGAGGCGCGGGTGACCGGGCCGCTCGGTGATCCGGTGACGGCGGCGTACGCCCTGCGCGACACCACGGCGGTGGTGGAGATGGCCGAGGCCTCGGGCCTCCAGCACCTTCCCGACGGCGTCTTCGCGCCGCTCACCGCGACCACGTACGGATCCGGCGAACTGCTGCTCGCCGCGCTGGAGGCAGGTGCGCGGACCATCGTGTTCGGGGTCGGCGGCAGCGCGACCACGGACGGCGGCGCGGGCATGCTGTCCGCGCTCGGCGCGCGGTTCCTGGACGCGGACGGCAAGCCCGTGGGCCCGGGGGGCGGCGGGCTCGCCGCCCTCGCCTCGGCCGATCTGTCCGGGCTCGACCCGAGGCTCACCGGGGTCGACCTGATCCTCGCGAGCGATGTCGACAACCCGCTGACCGGGCCGAAGGGCGCACCGGAGGTGTACGGGCGCCAGAAGGGCGCGACCGAGGAGGACATCGCGGTCCTGGACGCGGCGCTCGCCCACTACGCGTCCGTGCTGGGCCCGGACCACGCCGACCTGCCCGGCGCGGGTGCGGCGGGCGGCATCGGCTACGGGGCGCTGGCCGCCCTCGGCGCGCGTTTCAGGCCCGGGATCGAGGTGATGCTCGACGTGCTCGGCTTCGCCCCCGCGCTGGCCCGCGCCACGCTGGTCATCACCGGCGAGGGTTCGCTCGACGAGCAGACCCTGCACGGCAAGGCCCCGGCGGGGGTCGCCGCCGCGGCCCGTGCGGCGGGCATCGAGGTCGTCGCGGTCTGCGGCCGCCTCGCACTGCCCCCGGAGGCGCTGGGGCGGGCGGGGATCCGCCGCGCGTACGCGCTCACGGAGCTGGAGCCGGATCCGGCGGTGTGCATGGCCGAGGCGGGACCGCTGCTGGAGCGGGCGGCGGAGTCCATCGCCCGGGACTTCCTGCGCTGACCCCCGGCGCGGAGGTACGGGCGCGTCCCGTGCCTCCGCGCCGACACCTCACAGCGCCGACACCTCACAGCGCCGACACCTCACAGCGCCGCCGCCGGAAGCGCCCTCAACGCGTCCAGGGCCAGTACCACCTCGACCAGCTCCCTCGGCCGGGACAACGACCGTGAGGTCAGTCCCTCCAGCCGCCGCAGCCGGTTCAGCACCGTGTTGCGGTGGCAGCGCAGCCGGACGGCCGCCCGACCCGCCGAGCCTCCGCACTCCAGCCAGGCGTCCAGCGTCGACAGCAGCAGCGCCCGCTCCGCCGGGGCGCGGGCCAGCAGCGCGCCGAAGACCTCCGCCGCCAGGTAGGCCGACACCGAGGGCAGCCCGGCCACCAGGGCCGCCGGGACCCTGCCGTCCAGGCAGGCGACCTCCGCCCGGCCGGTGCCGCACGTCAGCAGCGCCGCATCGGCCAGCCGGCGCGCCCTGCCCAGACCCGCCAGACCCCGCACGGCCGGGCTGACGCCACCCGGGCCCGGACACCGCTCAGCCAGCAGCGCGGCGACCGAGGCCGGCTCCGCCGCACCCAGCACGACCACCCCGATCACCCGGTCCGGACGGACCCGCCAGAGGAACCGCAGCCCGTGCGCGCCCGTGGTCCCGGGCCCGGGACACCCGCGAAGCGGCAGCACGGCCACCGCGTACCGGCCGCACTCCGCAAGACCCAGCGCCTCGGCGGCCAGGGCGGCGAGCCCCGGTCCGCTCCGGTCGTCGAGCAGCGCGTCGAGCAGCGCCCACCCCCGGTCCTCCCCGCGCCGCCGCATGTCCGCTCCGTCCTCCGCGAGCCGCCGCGGGCCCCTCGGCGCCCGCACCGGTGGCCGGGCCGCCGACGTGAGGATGCCACCGGCCCGGGCGGGCGGCGACCGCGCACGGCCCGCCTCTGTGCGCGTGCACAAGCGGCGGACTCCGGCACTGGTCACCCGCAGCGTCTCGGCCGCACGCCATGGACGGGCGGCCCGCCCCGCTGCTGGTCTGTGGCCCCACGGCGCAGGTGACGGGCACAGCCGCAGTCAGCGGCCCCGGTCCCGGCGCCACCCGGCCCGGCGAATCGCGTCGGGCCGGCTCGATGACAAGGCGGAGGAGGAGGACGCATGGCAACGCTGGAGATCCGTGGACTGTCCGTGGGCTACGGCCCCGTACGCTCCCTGCGCGACGTCTCCCTCGACGTGCCGGCGGGGGCGATCACCGCCGTGCTCGGCGGCAACGGGGCCGGCAAGACCACACTGCTGCGGGCCGTCTCGCGCACCCTCGGCTTCCACCGCGGAACGGGCACCGGCACCGTCCGCTTCGACGGGCACCGGCTGGACGGGCTGCGCCCCGCCCGGGTGGTGGCCGCCGGAGTGGTCCAGGTTCCCGAGGGACGACAGGTGTTCGCCCGGATGACGGTGGCCGACAACCTGCGGGCCGGCGCCCTGGGAGCCCGCGGCGGCCGCAAGGCGTCGGCCGGCGCACTGGCCCGCGTACACGAACTGTTCCCCGTACTGGCCCAGCGCGCACACCAGCGCGCCGGACTGCTCTCCGGCGGCGAGCAGCAGATGCTGGCCATGGGGCGGGCGCTGATGGCGCGGCCCCGGCTGCTGCTGCTCGACGAGCCCTCGCTCGGCCTCGCCCCTCTGATGGCGGCCAGGATCGCCGAGACGGTGCGGGAGATCAACGCGGCGGGCACCTCCGTCCTGCTCGTCGAGCAGAACGCGGCGATCGCCCTGCGGCTCGCCTCGACGGCGTACGTACTGGAGGTCGGCGAGATCACCCTGGCGGGGCCGGCCGACGAACTCGCCGCGTCGGACGAGGTACGCCGGCGCTATCTGGGCGTCGTCGACGAGACGGCCGTCGACGCGTACCCGGCCGGCCCTGTGCGCACCCTGAGCAGGTGGTCCGCTTGAGGGCCGCCGGTCATACCGCCCCGCCCCCGGCCGCCCTCACCGTCCGGGACGTCACCGTCCGCTTCGCCGGACTCACCGCCCTGGACGGCGTCTCCTTCACCGTGGAGCCCGGCAGCGTGCACGCCGTCATCGGCCCCAACGGGGCGGGAAAATCGACGACCTTCAACGTGCTGTCCGGGGTCTACCGGGCCACATCCGGCAGCGTGCACCTCGGTACGACGCAGCTCACCGGACTCGCCCCGCACAAGATCGCCGCACTCGGTGTCGCCCGGACCTTCCAGAACCTCGCACTGCCCCCGCACACCACCGTCACCGACAGCCTGCTGCTGGGCCGCCACCGGCTCACCCGGGCCGGCTTCCTCGCGAGCGGCCTGCGCCTCCCGGCCGCAACCCGCGAGGCCCGGCGGCACCTGGACCGGGTCCGGGAGATCGCGGGGTTCCTCGGCCTGGAGAAGGAGCTGGAACGGCCGGCCGGGGCGCTCCCGTACGGGCAGCAGAAGCTCGTCGAGCTCGGCCGCGCGCTGTGCATGGAGCCGCAGGTCCTCCTCCTGGACGAACCCGTCGCCGGGATGACCGCCGACGAACGGCGGCGCACCGCCGCGGTCGTGGCCGGGGTCCGGGACAGCCTCGGCATCTCGATCGTGCTCGTCGAACACGACATGGGAGTGGTGATGCGGCTCGCGGACGCCGTGACCGTACTCGACTTCGGACGCAGGATCGCCGGTGGCAGCCCCGCCGAGATCCAGAACGATCCGGCCGTAGTCCAGGCCTACTTGGGGGTACAGGAATGACCACCTTCATCGAACTCCTCCTCGGCGGGCTGTCCATCGGCTCGGTCTACGCCCTGATCGCACTGGGCTTCGTCGTCATCTTCAAGGCGACCGAGGTCGTCAACTTCGCCCATGCCTCCCTGCTGCTCGCGGGCGGCTACGTCACCGCCGTGCTCCACGACGACATCGGCTTCTGGCCCGCGCTCGCCGTCGGCATCGCCGGCGCGGCCGCTGTCGGAGCGGCCGTCGAGTTCCTGGTGATGCGCCGTTACCGGGGCAGCGACCACAGCGTCCTGGCCATCGTCACCATCGGCGTCGACATCCTGCTCACCACCGAACTCACCCGCCGGATGGGCACGGAGGTGCTCTCGCTCGGCGACCCCTGGGGCGACGGGGTCATCACCGTCGGAGACGTCACCCTCGCACAGACCAGAGTCGCCGCCTTCGTCGCCGCAGCCCTCCTCATCACCGTGTTCCTGCTCGCCTTCCGCTTCACCTCCTGGGGGGTGTCGATGCGGGCCGCGGCCGAGAACCCGCAGACGGCCGCCCTGATGGGGATCAAGCTCGGCCGGGTCTCGCTCGCCGCCTGGGCGGTCGCCGGAGCGCTCGCCGCCGTCGCGGCCCTCTTCCTCACCGTCTTCCCCACACCCGGCCTGGAACGGGCCACCTCGCTGGCCGCCCTCAAGGCGTTTCCCGCCGCGATCCTCGGCGGGCTCGACTCCACCACCGGGGCCCTGGCCGGCGGACTGATCGTCGGCGTCACCGAGTCGCTCGCCACCGGCTACCAGAGCGACCTCTCCTTCCTGGGCCGCGGCATCGGTGACCTCGCCCCCTACCTCGTGATGGTGCTGGTGCTGTTGCTGCGTCCCGCGGGACTCTTCGGTACGAAGGAGCTCGCCCGTGTCTGAGACCACGACCACGGCACAGAACGAAACCGCGGCGAAGCCCGCGCTCCGCCCGCCCGGATCGGTGCTCGCAGCCCGGCTGCGGCACCCCCGTACCTACCTCTGGGCCATCGGCTCGGTGCTCCTGCTCGCGTTCCCCTTCTACCTGGACCGCTTCTGGCTGCAGGCGGGACTCTTCGCGATGGCCGCCGCCATCGGCGCCATCGGGCTCAACCTGCTGACCGGCGCCACCGGTCAGCTCTCCCTGGGGCACGCCTTCTTCCTCGCGGTGGGGGCGTACGGCTACTGCGTCCTCGCGGGGGAGCGCGGCACGGAGAACGGACACGAGCTCTCCGGACTCGGCCTGCCCAGCTGGCTCGCCGCCGTGCTCGCCGTACTCCTGGCCGGAGCCGCGGGCGGGCTGTTCAGCCCCATCGCGAGCCGGCTGCGCGGCGCCTACCTCGGCATCGCGACGCTGGCCCTGATCTTCATCGGCCAGCACGTGCTGTTCAACGCGGGCTCGCTCACCGGTGGCTACAACGGCCGCGCCGTCCCCCCGCTCTCCGTCTTCGGTTTCGGCTTCGACGACACCGAGGTGACGGTGGCCGCGGTGCCCTTCCAGTCCGCCGAGAAGCTCTGGTACGCGGCGCTCCTCGCCCTGCTGCTGAGCGGTCTGTTCGCCCGGGGTGTGCTGCGCGGCCGCCCCGGCAGGGCGCTCAACGCCATCCGTGACCACCGCATCGCGGCCGGAGTGATGGGGGTCCCGGTGGCCCGTTACCGGGCGGGCGTCTTCGTCCTGTCCTCGATGTACGCCGGACTGGCGGGCGTCCTGCTCGCACTGGTCTTCCAGCGGACCGTGCCCGAGTACTTCGGCATGGTCCTGTCCCTCGAATACCTCGCCATGATCGTCATCGGCGGGCTCGGGACCGTGGCGGGAGCGGTCGTCGGGGCCGCCTTCGTCTCGCTGCTGCCGCAGGTGCTCACCCACTACAGCGACTCCCTGCCCCTGGTCTCCGCCCCCGGTACGGGCGGTCTGGCACCGGGCGAGGCCTCGCGCTACCTGTACGGCGCCGCGGTGGTCGCGGCTGTCCTGTTCCTGCCCGGCGGCCTGACACGTCTGATGAAGAACTCAGGGGAGAAGAAATGAAACTGCGTGTGCTCGGGGCCGTGTGCGCGGCCCTCACCCTCACCCTCGTGGGCTGTAGCGAGAAGGCCAAGTCCTCCGACGAGGGGACCCAGGACAAGGGCGGTGTGAAGACCGGCGTGGGCGTCACCGACTCGGTGATCTCGCTGGGCGCGCTCACCGACATGACCGGGGTCTACGCCTCCCTCGGCAAGAGCGTCACCCAGGCCCAGCAGCTCTGGGTCAAGCAGACCAACAACGCGGGCGGCATCTGCAAGCGCAAGGTCGAGCTGACCGTACGCGACCACGGTTACGACCCGCAGAAGGCCGTCGCCGGCTACACGGAGCTGGAGCCGAAGGTGCTGGGCTTCGTCCAGTTCATCGGCTCGCCGTTCGTGGCCGCGGTCGAGCAGCGCATCGACGGCCAGGACAAGGGCCTCGTCCTGCCGCAGGCCTGGTCGGCGAACCTGCTCGGCAGCAAATACGTCCGCGTCATCGGCGCCACGTACGACGTCGAGACGATCAACGCGATCGACTACCTGCTTGCCGGGAAGCGCATCGCCAAGGGCGACAAGATCGGTCACGTCTACTTCGAGGGCGACTACGGCGAGAACGCCCTGGCCGGCTCGAAGTACGCGGCGAACGAGGCGGGTCTCACCGTCGTCGAGCAGAAGATCAAGCCCACCGACAACGACATGACCGCCCAGGTCGCCGCGCTCAAGCAGGCGGGCGTCAAGGCCGTCGTCATCAGCGCGGGCCCGCGCCAGGCGGCCTCGCTCGTCGGAGTCGCCGCGGCCACCGGATTCAAGGTCCCGGTCGTCGGCAACAACTCAGCCTACGCGCCCCAGTTGCTGAAGACGCAGGCCGGACCGGCCCTGACGAAGGACTACTACGTCGCCGCGTCCACCCTCCCGATCGGTGACCCGGGCGCCGGCCCGGCGAAGCTCGCCAAGGAGTACGCGGCCGCCTACCCGAAGGACGGCCTCGACAACGGCGTCATCGCGGGCTACAACGCGGCGAGCCTGTTCGGCGAGGCGCTGAAGAAGGCCTGCACCGCCAAGGACCTCACCCGTGAGGGCATCGACAAGGCCCTGCTGACCATCACGGACTTCGGCAGCGACTTCGGGATGCCGCACGACTTCTCCGACCCGGCGGCCCCCTCCACCCGGGAGAGCGTGATCATGAAGCCGGACGCCGGGACCCCCGGCGGCCTCAAGGTGGTCCGGCCGGCCCAGGCGGCACCGGCGGCGAAGTCATACACGCTGAAGTAGTCCCGGCACGACGGCGAAGGCCGCAGGGCGGCACGCGTCACGCGTGCCGCCCTGCGGTCGTTCGTCCGTCCGGTCAGCTGGTGTAGGCCTCCAGTTCGGAGAGCTGCGCGGCAGGCCACCCCGTGTTGCCGGTGAACGTCAGCCGCAGATAGCGGGCCGACGTGCCGGGCAGGGTGACGGTGGCCTTGTTGCCGCTCGACGGATTGAAGGTGTAACCCGCCGATCCCTTGAGCGAGTTGAACGAGTTGTTGTCGGTGCTGCCCGACACGCTCAGGGTCTGCGTACGGGTGGCCCAGGCGGCCGCCGGCGGCAGCTTCAGGACCAGCCGCTTGATGGCCTTGGCCGCCCCCAGGTCCACGGTGATGGTCTGCGGGAAGGCGTTGTTGGTGCTCTCCCAGTAGCTGTTCGCGTCGCCGTCCACGGCCCTGGACGCGCTGTACACGTCCGCGTGGCCGGACTCGGTGACGTTACGGCCCTGGGCGAGGTTGCCCGTCTCGGCGGGCGGGTCGGTGGGCGGGTCGGTCGGGTCGGTCGGCGGGTCCGTGGGATCCGTCGGGCCGCTGCCGCCCTGCGGCACACCGCCGTTGGTCCACACGGGGGCCGGCCAGTTGCCGGTGCAGGCCGGCGGGTCGGAGTACCAGCCGGAGTTGCCGGCGCCCCGGGTGATCTGGAAGCCGCTGCCGACGCAGTTGTGGATCGGGTTGGACTGCGCGATGTGCGTGGCCACGACGTTGTCGAAGGTCGCCGTGCCGGGGGACTGGACCTGCAGCGCGTAGGTACCGGCGCCGTCGATCTTGATGTTCTTGAAGTGCACTCCGTTGGTCGCGCCCTCGATGAAGTGGATCGCGGCGTAGGAGCTGTCCAGGATCTCCGTGTCGGTGATGTTGATGGTGGCGTTGATCGGCTCGTTGAGGCCGCTGAACCAGACGGCTCCGACGCCGAACTGCCAGTTGTAGTCGTTGTTCCCGGTGCGGATCAGGGTGTTGCGGGCCGCCGTCGTGGTGCCGGAGACGGCCGTTCCCTGACCGGAGTTGACACCTGGGTAGCGGTTGGCGATGTGCAGGCCGCCGCCGTTGGAGATGGTGTCCGACATGACGTTGTCGGAGATCGTGATGTCCTTGCCGCCGTACGTCACGATGTTGTTGGCGAGGATCGGCAGGATCACCGTGTTGAACGTGAACTTGTTCTTCACGTTCGGGATGTTCTCCGCCCACATCGCCAGTCCGTCGTCACCGGTGTTGCGGACGAAGGTGTTGGTGACGGTGGAGTTTGTGACGCCGTAGTGGAAGTTCACGCCGTCGGCGGTCTGGTCCAGGATGCGGCTGTTCTTGATGGTGAAGTTGTCCATCGGGCCGTCCATCCAGGCGCCGCACTTGGTGTGCTGCATCCAGATGTTGTCGACGGTCGAGTTCGACAGGGCCCCGCCGATGGCGTTGACCTGGTCGTCGTCCACCCGCTCCTGGATGTCACCGATGATGGCGAAGTCCTTGAGCGTGACGTTGCTGCTGCCGCCGTCCCGGGCGTACTTGCCGTAGACGCCGACGGCCTTGCTCCGGTTGGAGGGGTCGCGGCCCGTCAGCACGGAGTACCAGGGGCCGGCACCGCGCAGCGTCACCTTGTCCACCACGATGTGGTCGCGGACCTGGAAGGTGCCCTGCGGGATGTAGACCTCCTTGCCCTGCGCCTTGCCCGCGTCCACGGCCGCCTGGATCTTGGCGGTCGAGTCGGCGGCCCCGGTCGGGTCGGCGCCGAAGTCGGAGACGACGTCGAGTGCGCCCGAGGGCTTGACGGTCGGCGCGGCCACCTGCTCGAAGTCCGCCAGGTCGATGGTGAACGACGGCGAGGCGGAGGTGGAGGAGACCTGCAGCCGGACCTTCGTACCGGCGGCGAGGGTCGACCCGAACATGGTCCGGGCCTCGTCGTAGAAGTGGTGCGGGTTGGTGTCGCCCGGGTTGTTGTTGAAGGGATAACCGCCGTAGTACCAGCCGTACTTGGAGGTGACCGGCACCGCCTTCGGCGACGCGCCGTTCACCAGCACGTTGATCGAGGCGTCCCGGCCCGATCCGGCGGCACTGTCCGGCAGCGAGTAGCGGAAGGACATCGCGTTGGCCGGTGCGGTGAGTGTGAACTCCACGTACTCACCGACCGCGTCCAGCGTCACGGCCTGTCGGCCCGAGGCCTCGGAGGGCAGCGTGCCGTACAGCCGGTTCGGGCCGATCAGCGTGCCGTTGGTGGCCGCGTACTCGGCTTCCTGCTCCTTGAACGGAACGGTCGCGCCGCGACCGGGGACCGCGACGGGGGAGGGGGCGGGGACCCCCGCCGCCTGGGCGGCCGGAGCGCTGGACAGGACCACGGCGGCGGCGGTGCCGACCGCGGCGAGTGCCAGCGAGAGGGAGGCGGATATGGAGCGTCTGAGCAACTGGCGTCTGGGAGTCGGGGTCACTTATCAGTCGTCCTTGCGGCTCGTGGGGGCACTTCGGACGCCCCACAGGCTAGGAGTGGTGCCGCAAGTAAGTCCATGCTGCTGCGCAAAATTCTGCTTGGCTCACTCAAATTCGTGACTCAAACCTGTGCGTGGTGCGTACTATGCGGTGCTTGGTCGACCATCGGGAGGGCGGTGCGCGGCCCCGGGTGTGGCGTGGGTCGGTTACATCGCCCGCGCTGCAGGGCCGTGGCAGTCGCGTCTGTGGCCGCGTCCAGAGGTTGCGCAAAAGATTCGCATCAATACGTAAAAAACGCAGAAGCTGACAGGTGTCGGATCCGCCTGCGTAGGCCGGCCGCATGCCCTGCGCACTTGTTCTCGGATACGACCCACAGGCGATACCCGGCGTCGACGCGGAGGCCCTTCGCGCGGCGCTGGACGGCGGGCTCGCCCGGTTCGCCGAACGCGGCATCGAGGCGGCCATGACCTTGGTCGTGTTCGGCGAAGCGGCCGAGGCCGCCCTCGTCGCCTCGTCGCCTCGTTGTCCGGACGTCCGTGGGACGTGGTGGTGATCGGGGGCGGAATCCGCAAGGCGGAACAGCTGCTGCCTCTCTTCGAGCGGATCGTGAACCTGATTCACCGTCATGCTCCCCAGGCCGCGATCGCGTTCAACAGCCATGGCGGGGACAGCGTGGAGGCCGCGCTGCGCCGGCTCCGAGAGCACCGTCCGGCGGCTCAGGGGTGTCCGTGACGTGCGCGCCGGCCCGGTGGCCGAAAACCCTCCGGCAGCGCAATCACCCGAACGAGGGACCGCGATGTGCCCCCGGCGTGACTAGCATTTCAGGCAGGACGCTCAAGGGCGTACAACGGGCCGGGGGAGGCGAGTCATGCAGGTACCGGAGTCCGCCGTGTACGGGTTGGTGCTGGCCCTCGTCGTCCTGTCGCCCCTCATCGGCTTCGGCCGGGCCAAGTGGCTGGCGATCCTGGCCCTGCTGAACATCGGTGAGTACCGGGTGCTCGTGGCCACTGATCCGTACACGCTGGGGGTGGCGGTCACCGCGTTGCTCGGAGCGCTGCTGCTGCTCGGGGAGATGAGCGCGCCCAGGCGCCTGTCGGGGGTCCTGTGGCTCATCGGCGGGCTGCTGGTGGCGCTGGCCTTCTACCGGCAGTCGCAGACGGCCGCGCTGATCGTGCACGCGAGGCCCTGGGTGGCGATCTCGACACTGGTGGCGGCGGCCCTGCTGGGGCTGCGCGCGAGGCGGGCGAGACTGATCGCGCACGATCCCTCCGAGGGCCTGCGGGGCATGTGATGGGGCAGTCCCCGTCCACCCCGCTCCAGATCGCCCTCCTGGTGCTGTTCGTCCTGCCGGGAGTCACCTACCAGTTCCTGCGGGAGCGCTGGCGGGGCCCGGTGCCCGGCGAACGTGACCTGGGGGAAAGGGTGTTGCGGGCGGTGGCGGCGTCCGTCGTGCTCGACACCCTGTATCTGATCGCGGCGGGGCCCCGGCTGGTGCGCTTCGCCCGGCACGCGGGTGCGGGCGGCCGGGAAGCCGTGGCGCAGCAGCCCCGGTCGGCCGGGCTGGCGGCCCTGGTGCTGTTCATCGTCGTGCCGGCGGCGGCCGCGGCCGGCGTCACCTGGTGGCAGCGGCGCCGGCGGCCCGCGCGCTACCGTTCGACACCCACCGCCTGGGACCACCTGTTCAGCCGCTCCGGCCCCTGCTTCGTACGCATGCGGCTGCGTGACGGCGCCTGGGTGGGCGGCTGGTACGGGAGCCGGTCGTACGCCACCTCGTATCCGCAGGCCCCCGAGGTCTACCTCGAATCGGCGTGGCTGATGAGGCCGGACGGCAGCTTCGTGCGGCCCGTCCGGGACAGCGCGGGCATCCACATCAGGGCGGCGGACACCGACGTGCTGGAACTCCTGTCCCCGCCCGCCGCCGCACCCCCCGAACCCCTTGCGGCCGCCGTCCCGGCCGCCCGGACCACGCAGGAGCCGGAATGACCGCGTCCCGGGCCGAAGAGCCGGAACTGACCGAATTCGAGAAGAAGTTGCGCCGGAAGGGCGGCGGGGACTTCCGGGGGCACACCCCGGTCCTCGCCCTGCCCGAACCGACCCGGGGCCCCTCGGACCCGGCAGGGGTCTCCTTCCCGCCCCGGGGCACCGGCGCGGCCGCCCTGCCGCCGGAGCCCGGTGAGTCCTCGGTGCCGCCGGAGTCCGGGGCGTCCGAGCCGTCCGGCTGAGCCCGCGGCCGGGCCCCGAGCCGCCGGGCCCCGCCCCTCAGCAGCCGACGTGCAGATAGCTCGCCCATAACTGAGGCAGGTTGGGGCACAGCTCCCGGACCGCCAGAGTGGCGCGACGTACCGCGGCCGCCGCCTCGACGGGCGCGCCGGACCGCACCGCCTCGGCCAGCTCCGTGTAGACGTTCTCAGCGAACACCGAGCTGACCTCGTCCTCCACCCGCCACAGCGTCGCGATGACCTGTCGGTATCCGGCCAGTTGGAAGGCCGAGGCCAGATGGATGGCCTCATCGGCATGGCGCGGCGCGGTGCGGGCCGTGTCGCACGAGGACAGATAGGCGAGCTCGGGGCTGCCCAGCTCCAGCCGGGACACGTCCTCGACGGTCAGCAGCCGTCGCCGGTGATCGTGCAGGAGCAGCCCGCTGCGCGACGGGACGTCGGGATCGGTCGCCGTATGGCAGGCGAAGTGCGCCCAGGCATGGTCCGGCAGCGCGCTCAGGACCCGCTCCCTGGTCGCCTCCGGGCCGCTGAGGCGTACGGTCCCCGGGAACAGCCCCCGCACCATCCGTGCCTCGGCCTCCGCCCCGGAGAGCGGCCCCGCCTCCGGGGTGGTGGACATGGCTACGGCGAGGGGCACCCGGCGGCGGGCGGCCGGGGCTCCGGCGGTCCGGGCGGTGGCCAGGGACCGCACCGTGGGCGTGTAGGACGAGATCACCCGGTCGAGCAGGGAACGGGCGCCGCCGCGGTGTCCCGCCGCGTGAACGGGCAGCAGCGCGAGCGGTCCGGTGGGCACCCACCACACTCGCGGCAGCCCCGGACCGCGATGTGCCGCGTGCAGATCCTTCAGGGCGTTCAGGACGGGCTCGGCCAAGGCGTCCCACAGCCAGCCGAGCACCTCGTGCACCGCCGTCGCCCGCGCCGCGCCGTCCTCGTCCCGGGAGGCCAGCGCGGCGTCCAGCGCGCGCCGCCGGTCCTCGGCCTCGTCCGGGGTGACCCGCAACGGGACGGAACGGATGCCGTCGGGGGCGATGATGACCGCGTCGGAGCGGAACCGGCTCACGTTGAGGTACACGACGGCACCCTCCGCCGCCCCGGCGAGCAGCCGCTCGGGGGAGGGCGGCCCCGCGAAGTCCGCCAGCCCGTCCAGCGAGCGGATCTCGCGCAGCAGCACGTCCCAGCGCTCGCCCTCCTCGCGCCGCCGGGAGCGCGAGTCCGCAGCGCCGCCTACGGGCGGTTCGGCGCGCCCCTCGGCCAGGGCCGTCCGCAGGTCCTCGAACTCCCTTGCCAGCGAGGGGTTCTGTGCCCGGAGCTCACCGATGTCGGCGCGCAGGTCCAGCTCCCGCGACAGCAGCACACCGCGCCCGAGCTCCAGCATCGCCACCGCCCGCTCGGGCTCGCCCTCGAAGAGCGCGCAGGCGGCCGCGTCCGCCGCGATGCCGCTGTACCGGCCGAGGCGGTCCTCCTGGTCCGCCCGGCGCAGCTCGCGGCCCGCCAGCCGGGGCAGGAGTGCGATCACGGTCTCGAACGCCGTCATGGCCTCCCGGTAGCGGGCACCCGAGGCGGCGATATCGCTCCAGAGCAGCCCGGCCCGCATCCGCGTGGGGACGTCGGCCCTCGGATGGGCCGCAGCGGCCCGTGCCGCGTCGAGGGCCTGATCGGGCCCCCCGGGACGGACGGCACCGGTGGCGGAATCGGCGCCGCCGCCGGCATCGCCAGGCCCGCGGGCCGTGTCGTACCGGCCGAGATCGCGAAGAGCCAGTGCCGCCACGACCTGGTACACCGCCCTTTCGGGGGCGTCCGTCGGCGCCGTGGCCAGGGCGCGTTCGCTCAGGCCGACCGCCTCGTCCAGATCGTCCGTGGCCGGATGGAGCTCGGCGCCCGCCCGCAGCCGGTGCCGGGTGCGCAGCGCCAGGCCGAGGTTGCTCAGGCATGTCCCGTGCAGCGCCTCGCCCGGCTCGGTCGTCTCCAGCGCCTCCCGCCCCGTCCGTACGGCCCGGTCGATGTCCACGAGGCTCCCGGTCCGCTTGCCCCGCTGCACCAGCAGGTAGCAGAGGGTGGCCCGGTCCGCCGCGCGCCGGTAGCCGCGCCTGTCGGCCCAGTCCGCGGCGGCCGACACCTGGGCGACGGCCTGTTCCAGGACGTCCAGGTCGTCGGTGCGCAGGTACTCGCTGTGCAGGGCGGCGCCGAACTGGCCGCACGTACCGGGGAAGTGAGGGCTGCGGGAGGGGACGAGCCGGACGGCCTCGCGTCCGGCGGCGACGGCCCGCGCCAGATCGTCCGCCGCGCCGAGGTGGTCGTAGCGCAGCCGTAGCGCGGTGCTGAGCTGGCAGAGCATCCGGCCGCGCGCCTGGCCGGTGCCCCGGGCCCGGTCGGCCCGCTCTCCGGCCTCGACGGCCTCGTCCAGGTCCTGGAGCCGCCCGAGCCGCTCGTACCGCATGCGCGCCGCCCGGACGAGGCCGGTGACGTGGCCGAGGTGGTTGGCGTGTCCGACGCTCTGACGGGCCGCCGCGCGGAAGTCGTCCACGCCCGAGTCCAGGACCGCCAGATCGTCCGATACCGCGTAGCTCCGCAGCCGTTCCGTGCCGGCAGCGGCCCGCTCGTTCGCCGCCAACGGATTGTTCTCCGGGTTGGCGCGCTGCTCCGCGTTGGTCAGCTGGAGACGTGCGAAGCCCACGAAACCGGCCACCATCGCGCAGACGTAGGTCGACGGCCCGTACCAGGCGGGAGTGGAACCGGGAAAGACCCAGATCCCTCTCTCCACCATCTGCGAGACGAGGAACCCGAGGATGCCCCAGGGGGTGCGCCCGCCCGCGCTGCCGATGAGCCGGTCACCGGCGCAGAAGAAGAACAGCATCGCCAAGGTGCCGAGTACACCGATCGCCAGTGGCCAGTCCGACATCCGCTGAACTCCCCCTCATTCCGGTTCCGCCGGCCCGCCGGGCCGTGGTGCTTCCGCGCTCGCACCGTACCGCCGGTCCCGAGGGAAAAGAGCGGAAGTCTCCGTATGGGGGACCGCGGTAATGAGGGACGATATTCGGCCGTGTGTTCGCAATCGGAGGCATGCATTACGGATAAGAGATTGAATGTGAAAGTTCTATCGGGCCATTCGTTTCATTGGCTTCATTCGATTTATTCGCTCCAATCGGAACCTTTCGGCACGGCCGGGTATCTCACCAGCAGTACGGCCGCCCACGCCCCGACCCGGAGGAGCTGTCCCGAATGGTTCGTCGTGTTCGTGTATCGCTGCTGACCGCCTTACTGGTGGTGACGGCTGCGCTGATGTCGTCCGCCCCCGCCTCCGCCGTGATCGGTGGCTCGAAGAGCACCTACGGTCCGTGGGCGGTGCGCATGCTCGTCGACGGCACCCCGGTCTGCACCGGGACGGCGATCGCGCGCCGGTGGATCATCACCGCCTCGCACTGCTTCTTCGAGCAGGGGCAGGCGGTGGCCGACAAGCGGATCTCGTTCCGGATCGGCAGCCTCGACGTGCGCAAGGGCGCCACGGTGCACCCGGTGCCGCACGGCCGTGTGGGAAGCGCGCGGGCCGACATGATGCTCGTGAAGGTCCCGCCGATGAGGATCCGCACCGCGCGGCCCGCCGACACCGCCGTCCGCCCAGGCCGGCTCGTACGGCAGTACGGATGGGGCGCCACCTGCACCGGGGACGAGAACAGCTGCCAGTCCCCCGTGCTCAAGCAGTCGGTCCTGCGGGTCCTGCGGCCGTCCGATCCGCGCTGCGAGGGGTACACCGTGCCGGGCGGCTCGGACTTCTGCATGACGAAGGTGTCCGGGATTCCGGCGGGCGGCGACTCCGGGGGCCCGGTGATGAGCATCGGCCCGCGTGGCGACGAGGCCCTGCTCGGCGTCTTCGACGGCTCCGACCGGGAGACGACGGCCGGGGCCGGCGAGATCTCCCAGCAGCTCACCTGGATCCGCTCGGTCATCAAGGGGTAGCCCCTGCCCTGGCCCGGACGGGACCGGGAAACGCACGAGGGCCCGGATGCTGGGGAGCATCCGGGCCCTCGTGCATGACGTGCGTGAGCCGTTACGGCAGCTGCGCCGCCCGTGCCTCGCGCCGGTTGTCACGGAAGGTGTTCACCCGGCGGGCGGTCGCGAAGAGCGGGATGACCGCACCCAGGACCACCTGGAGCGCACAGCCGGTCTGGAGCAGCAGCTGACCGCCGGGGGCGTCGAACGCCCAAGCGGCCAGGAGACCCATCGCGGCCACGATCCAGCCGAGCATCGCCACCGCGAGGACACCCCGCGGCTTGGGGTACTCGACCCGGCTGACCATCAGCCACGCCACGCCGACGATCGCGAGCAGCGTCGGCACGAAGGGCAGCTCCAGGAGCACGATCGAGATGACCGTGAGCGCCCCGAAGGGGCTCGGCATGCCCTGGAACATGCCGTCCTTCAAGGTCACGCAGGAGAATCTGGCAAGCCTGAGTACCACCGCCAGCAGCACGACGATCGCCGCCAGGGCCGAGACGCGCTGGTGTGCGTCGTCCGCGACCATGCCGTACACGAGGACGAAGTACGCCGGGGCGAGGCCGAAGCTGACGAGGTCCGAGAGGTTGTCCAGCTCGGCGCCCATCGGCGAGGAACGCAGCTTGCGCGCCACGAGTCCGTCGAACAGGTCGAAGATCGCGGCCATGAGCATCAGGATCACGGCGGTGGCCGCCGAGTGCCGGGCCATGCCGCTCTCGTCGCTGCCCGTGAGGTGCGGGATGAGGATGCCCGTGGTGGTGAAGTACACCGCCATGAAACCGCACGTGGCGTTACCGAGAGTGAGGGTGTCCGCTATCGACAGCCGCATTGAGAGCGGCATGTCCTCGGCGTCGTCCTCGGCATCCGCCTCGGGCACCCAGCCGGCCTGTGTCTCAGGATCAATCACGGTCAATTCGAGTCACCCCCGCGGTGGTGGCCTGGCCGACCTCGACCGCGACATCGATACCTTCCGGAAGGTAGATGTCGACCCGGGAGCCGAACCGGATCAGGCCGATCCGCTCGCCCTGGTCCACCTTGGTGCCCTGCGGAACGTACGGGACGATGCGGCGGGCGACTGCGCCCGCGATCTGCACCATTTCGATGTCGCCGAGCTCGGTGTCGAAGTGCCAGACAACGCGCTCGTTGTTCTCGCTCTCCTTGTTGAACGCCGGAACGAAGCCACCGGGGATGTGCTCGACCGATGTCACCGTGCCGGCCAGTGGCGCGCGGTTGACGTGGACGTTGAGCGGGCTCATGAAGATCGCGACGCGGGTGCGCCCGTCCTTCCACGGCATGATGCTCTGCACCACGCCGTCGGCCGGTGAGATGACGCGGCCCTGGGTGATCTCGCGCTCGGGGTCGCGGAAGAACCACAGCATGCCCGCCGCGAGCGCGGTGGTGGGCACGGCCACGGCCGCCCAGCGCCCGGACCTGCGGGCCCGGGACAGGCTGAGTGCGGCGGTGGCGACGGTCGGGAGGAGCCACGGCGAAGCTCCGCGTGCAAGGCGGACCCCGCCGCGTGGTGCAGAGGTATGGCTGTCGGGCATGGATGACCTTCGTAGCGGATGATGCCGCGCTGGCAACGGGGGACGGCGGCTTTTCCGGCGATGTTATCGGTTGCGGACCGCAACTGGGCAAGCCAGCAGCCGAGTCGGACGTCTGGAAGGCACCGGATGAGGATGACAGGGTGTGATCTTCTTCGCGGTTAAATCACCGCGAATGGGGCAATCAACCCTGGAACCGGTACTCCTCAAGGAGTCGGCGCCCGATGATCATTTTCTGGATCTCGGCGGTACCTTCACCGATCAGCAGCATCGGGGCCTCTCGGTAGAGGCGCTCGATCTCGTACTCCTTGGAGAAGCCGTAACCGCCATGGATACGGAAGGCGTCCTCGACGACTTCCTTGCAGTACTCGGAGGCGAGGTACTTCGCCATCCCTGCCTCCAGGTCGTTTCGTTCCCCGGAGTCCTTTTTGCGCGCTGCATTTACCATCATCGCATGCGCGGCCTCGACCTTGGTGGCCATTTCGGCCAGCTTGAACTGGATCGCCTGGTGCTGGGCGATCGGTTTTCCGAAGGTATGGCGCTGCTGGGCGTAGGAAACGCCGAGCTCGAATGCACGCTGTGCGACGCCACAGCCACGTGCGGCGACATTTACCCGGCCGACCTCCACTCCGTCCATCATTTGGTAAAACCCTCGGCCCGTGGTGCCGCCGAGTACACGATTGGCTGGAATGTGTAGCCCGTCCATGATGAGTTCGGTCGTGTCGACGCCCTTGTAACCCATCTTGTCGATCTTCCCGGGGATCGTGAGGCCCGGCCGGACCTCACCGAACCCGGGCTCCTTCTCCACCAGGAACGTGGTCATCGACTTGTGCGGCGGGGTGCCCTCGGGGTGGCCTTCGTCACTCCGGCACAGAACGGCGACGAGCGTGGACGTGCCGCCGTTCGTCAGCCACATCTTCTGGCCGTTGAGTACGTACCCGTCGCCGTCCCTGACGCCCTTCGAGGTGATCGCCGCGACATCGGAGCCCAGGGCCGGCTCGGACATCGAGAACGCGCCGCGCACCTCACCCAGTGCCATCCGGGGCAGGAAGGTGTCCTTCTGCTCCTGTGTGCCGTGCTGCTTGAGCATGTACGCCACGATGAAGTGCGTGTTGATGATCCCGGACACACTCATCCAGCCGCGGGCGATCTCCTCCACGCACAGCGCGTACGTGAGGAGGGACTCACCCAGCCCGCCGTACTCCTCGGGGATCATCAGCCCGAAGAGTCCGAGTTCCTTGAGGCCCTCGACGATTTCGGCCGGGTACTCGTCTCGGTGCTCCAGCTGGGTGGCGACCGGAATGATCTCTTTGTCGACGAAATCACGGACCGTGGAGAGAATCTCCCGCTGCACATCGGTGAGGCCGGCGGTCTGGGCGAGTCGGGCCATGGCTACTTCTCCACGTTCTTCTGCGAAGGCTGCTTCGGCTCCGGGCGGCCGGGCTGTTCCCCGCCCCGCTCCTTGATGTACGTCTCCGTGGGGACCATCACCTTGCGACGGAACACGCAGACCAGAGTGGAGTCCTGCTTGTAGCCCCTGGTCTCCACGTAAACGATTCCGCGGTCGCTCTTGGACTTCGACGGAGTCTTGTCCAGGACCGTCGTCTCGCCGTAGATCGTGTCGCCGTGGAAGGTCGGCGCGACGTGCTTCAGTGATTCGACCTCCAGGTTGGCGATCGCCTTTCCCGAGACGTCCGGCACCGACATGCCGAGCAGCAACGAGTAGATGTAGTTGCCGACGACAACGTTCTTGCCGAAATCCGTTGTGCTCTCCGCGTAGTTGCTGTCCATGTGCAGCGGGTGATGATTCATGGTCAGCAGGCAGAAGAGGTGGTCGTCGTATTCGGTGACGGTCTTTCCGGGCCAGTGCTTGTAGACGGCACCGATCTCGAATTCCTCATAGGTGCGCCCGAACTGCATATCAGGCCTCCGGAGCTTCGAACTTGGAGGTGCGCTCCATGCCGGCCGCGCGGCCCTTGCCCGCGACGACCAGGGCCATCTTGCGGCTGGCCTCGTCGATCATCTCGTCGCCGAGCATCGCCGAACCCTTCTTGCCGCCCTCCTCGGAGGTGCACCAGTCGTAGGCGTCCAGGATCAGCTCGGCGTGGTCGTAGTCCTCCTGCGAGGGCGAGAACACCTCGTTCGCCGCGTCGACCTGGCCGGGGTGCAGCACCCACTTGCCGTCGAAGCCGAGCGCCGCCGCACGGCCCGCCACCTCGCGGTACGCGTCCACGTCGCGGATCTGGAGGAACGGACCGTCGATCGCCTGGAGGTCGTGCGTGCGGGCCGCCATCAGAATGCGCATCAGGATGTAGTGGTACGCGTCCGCGCCGTACCCGGGCGGCTGCTGGCCGACGACCAGGGTCTTCATGTTGATCGACGCCATGAAGTCGGCCGGGCCGAAGATCAGGGTCTCGAGCCGGGGCGAGGCGGCGGCGATGTCGTCGATGTTGACGAGGCCCTTGGCGTTCTCGATCTGCGCCTCGATGCCGATCTTCCCGACCTCGAAGCCCATGGTCTTCTCGATCTGGGTGAGCAGCAGGTCCAGTGCGACGACCTGCTGGGCGTCCTGGACCTTCGGCAGCATGATGCAGTCGAGGTTGGGGCCCGCGCCCTCGACGACCGTGATGACGTCGCGGTACGTCCAGTGCGTCGTCCAGTCGTTGACCCGCACGACCCGGGTCTTGCCCGTCCAGTCGCCGTTGTTCAGGGCGTCGACGATCGTGTGCCGGGCGCCTTCCTTGGCGAGCGGCGCGCAGGCGTCCTCCAGGTCGAGGAAGACCTGGTCGGCCGGGAGTCCCTGGGCCTTCTCCAGGAACCGCGGGTTCGAGCCGGGTACGGCCAGACACGAGCGGCGCGGACGCAGGCGGTTGACGGCAGTCATGCGGGGACCTCCAGAGGGTCGAGCTTGTTCGCTTTCCGGATCTCGTCGACGATACGGCCGATGATCTCCGTGATGCCGAAGTCCTTCGGGGTGAACACGGCGGCGACACCGGCTTCGATCAGGGCCGCGGCGTCGGCGGGCGGGATGATCCCGCCGGCGATCACCGGGATGTCGCCCGCGCCGGTCCGGCGCAGCCGGGTCAGCACGTCGGGCACCAGCTCGGCGTGCGAGCCGGACAGGATGGACAGCCCGACGCAGTGCACGTCCTCGGCGACGGCGGCCGAGACGATCTGTTCGGGCGTCAGGCGGATGCCCTGGTAGACGACCTCGAAACCGGCGTCGCGGGCGCGTACCGCGATCTGCTCGGCGCCGTTGGAGTGCCCGTCGAGGCCGGGCTTGCCGACGAGCAGCCGCAGCCGGCCCGCGCCCAGGTCCGCCGCGGTCCGCGCGACCTTCTCGCGTACCAGCGCGAGCGGCGTGCCCGCCTCCGCGGTCACCGCGACCGGCGCGGACGACACGCCGGTCGGGGCGCGGAACTCACCGAAGACGTCGCGCAGTGCCCAGGACCACTCGCCCGTGGTGACGCCTGCGCGGGCGCACTCGACGGTGGCCTCCATCATGTTGTCGGTGCCCGCGGCGGTCTTCTTCAGGACGGACAGGGCCTCGGTGGCGCGGGCCTCGTCGCGGTTGTCGCGCCACTCGTGGAGCGCGGCGACGACCTTGGCCTCGTTGGCCGGGTCGACCGTCATGATCGCGGCGTCGAGGTCGGCGGTGAGCGGGTTGGGCTCGGTGACCTCGTGGATGTTGACGCCGACGATCTTCTCCTCGCCGCCCTCGATCCGGGCCCGCCGCGCGGCGTGCGAGGAGACCAGTTCGGACTTGAGGTAGCCGGACTCGACGGCCGCCATGGCGCCGCCCATCTCCTGGATCCGGTCGATCTCCGTGAACGATTCGGTGACCAGCTCGTCCACCTTGGCCTCGATGACGTGCGACCCGGCGAAGATGTCCTCGTACTCCAGCAGGTCGCTCTCGTGGGCGAGTACCTGCTGGATGCGCAGCGACCACTGCTGGTCCCAGGGGCGCGGCAGCCCGAGCGCCTCGTTCCAGGCGGGCAGCTGCACCGCGCGGGCGCGGGCGTCCTTGGAGAGGGTGACGGCCAGCATCTCCAGCACGATGCGCTGGACGTTGTTCTCCGGCTGGGCCTCGGTCAGGCCCAGCGAGTTGACCTGGACGCCGTAGCGGAAGCGGCGCTGCCTGGCATCGGTGATGCCGTACCGCTCCTGGGTGATGCGGTCCCAGATGCGGCCGAAGGCGCGCATCTTGCACATCTCCTCGATGAACCGGACGCCCGCGTTCACGAAGAAGGAGATCCGGGCGACGACCGCGCCGAACTTCTCCGCGGGCACCTGACCGGAGTCGCGCACCGCGTCGAGGACCGCGATGGCCGTCGACATGGCGTACGCGATCTCCTGGACGGGGGTGGCCCCCGCCTCCTGGAGGTGGTAGCTGCAGATGTTGATCGGGTTCCACTTGGGGATGCGGTTGACCGTGTACGTGATCATGTCGGTGGTCAGCCGCAGTGAGGGGCCCGGCGGGAAGACGTGCGTCCCGCGCGAGAGGTACTCCTTCACGATGTCGTTCTGCGTGGTGCCCTGGAGTTTGTCCGCGTCGGCGCCCTGCTCCTCCGCGACCACCTGGTAGAGCGCCAGCAGCCACATCGCGGTGGCGTTGATCGTCATGGAGGTGTTCATCTGCTCCAGCGGGATGTCCTGGAACAGCCGGCGCATGTCACCGAGGTGCGAGACGGGCACGCCGACCCGGCCGACCTCACCGCGGGCGAGGACGTGGTCGGGGTCGTACCCCGTCTGGGTGGGCAGGTCGAAGGCGACCGACAGGCCCGTCTGGCCCTTGGCGAGGTTGCGCCGGTAGAGCTCGTTGGACGCCTCGGCGGTCGAGTGGCCGGCGTACGTCCGCATGAGCCAGGGGCGGTCCTTCTGACGGCCGGTCATGTCAGATGTCCCTGAATCGGTTGATGGCGTCGATGTGCTGCTCACGCATCGCCTCGTCGCGCACACCCAGCCCCTCGCGCGGGGCGAGCGCCAGGACGCCGACCTTGCCCTGGTGGAGGTTGCGGTGCACGTCGTACGCGGCCTGGCCGGTGTCCTCCAGGGAGTAGACCTTCGACAGTGTCGGGTGGATCTTCCCCTTGGCGACGAGGCGGTTGGCCTCCCACGCCTCGCGGTAGTTGGCGAAGTGCGAGCCCACGATCTTCTTCAGTGACATCCACAGGTAGCGGTTGTCGTACTCGTGGGTGTAGCCGGAGGTCGAGGCGCAGGTGACGATCGTGCCGCCCTTGCGGGTCACGTACACGCTCGCGCCGAAGGTCTCGCGGCCCGGGTGCTCGAAGACGATGTCGACGTCCTCGCCGCCGGTCAGTTCGCGGATGCGCTTGCCGAAGCGCTTCCACTCGCGCGGGTCCTGGTTGTGCTCGTCCTTCCAGAACTTGTAGCCCTCGGCGTTGCGGTCGATGATCGCCTCGGCGCCCATCTTCCGGCAGATCTCCGCCTTCTGGTCGCTGGAGACGACGCAGATCGGGTTGGCGCCACCGGCCAGGGCGAACTGCGTGGCGTAGGAGCCGAGTCCGCCGCTCGCCCCCCAGATCAGCACGTTGTCGCCCTGCTTCATCCCCGCGCCGTTGCGCGAGACGAGCTGGCGGTACGCGGTGGAGTTGACCAGACCGGGGGCCGCGGCCTCCTCCCAGCTGAGGTGGTCCGGCTTGGGCATCAGCTGGTTCGACTTCACCAGCGCCACCTCGGCCAGTCCGCCGAAGTTGGTCTCGAAGCCCCAGATCCGCTGCTCGGGGTCGAGCATCGTGTCGTTGTGACCGTCCGAGGACTCCAGCTCCACCGAGAGGCAGTGCGCGACGACCTCGTCGCCGGGCTTCCAGGCGTTGACGCCGGGACCGGTGCGCAGGACGACGCCCGCCAGGTCGGAGCCGATGACGTGGTACGGCAGGTCGTGGCGCTTGGTGAGGTCGCTGAGCCTGCCGTACCGCTCCAGGAAGCCGAAGGTCGAGACGGGCTCGAAGATCGACGTCCACACGGAGTTGTAGTTGACCGAGCTGGCCATGACCGCGACCAGCGCCTCGCCCGGACCGAGCTCGGGGACCGGCACGTCCTCGATGTGGAGGGACTTGCGGGGGTCCTTGTCGCGGCCGGCGACGCCGGCGAACATCTCGGCCTCGTCCTTGTGCACGGTCACCGCGCGGTACGACTCGGGGATGGGCAGCGCCGCGAAGTCCGCGGCCGTGACCGCGGCGGAGCCGCTCTTCGAGTCGGTCTGCGATTGGATCGCGTCCAGGATTTCCTTCACGGTGTGCCTCCGATGGAGCTGCGTTTGAGGGAACGCTTGAGGGTCCTGCGAAGCAGGGGGAGCGGTGTTGCGTGGAGGTGTGCCGTCGGTTCGGCTGGTGGTGCTTCGGCTGCTTGCTCTGTGGAGCAGAAGGGTTTGCCTGTGACGCAGGCGTCCGGGCACGCAGGCACCTGGCTTGCGGGGACAGCCGGCGTACGTGAGGTCTCAGCACGCCGGCCGCCCGGACGACTTCAACGTATGGCACTCCGTGACACCTGGCAAGGCACTGGGTGCCAGTAATTTCCCTCAATTGTCGTCCGGGTGCCACGCATGAGCAACACGAGGAGCGTTTTGGTGCGATGTGCCCCGAAGTAGCAGGTCAGGAGGCGGGGCGGTAGACGTACGGCGTCGTGGTGGTCAGGGCCGTGAAGCCGAGGCGCTGCAGGATCGGGCGGCTCAGCTCGGTCGCGTCGACCTGGAGGTACCGGAAGCCGCGCTCCGCGGCGATCCGGGCCCGGAAGGCGATCAGCGCCCGGTACACGCCCCTGCCGCGCCAGGCCTCGACCGTGCCGCCGCCCCACAGCCCGGCGAACCCGGTGCCGGGGTACAGCTCCATCCGGGCCGAGCTCACCGGCTCCTCGCCCGCCATCGCGAGCACCCCCACGAAATGGTCCGGGTCCTCCTTCAGCCGGGCCAGTACCTGGTGGCGCAACCGGGTCCAGTCCGAGCCGAACGCCTGCTCATGGGCCCGGGCCATCAGCTCCACATCGGCCTCCTCACGCACGGTGCGCAGCCGGACGCCGTCGGGGAGCACGACTTCCGTGGGCAGCTCCGCGACCGGCGCGACCAGCAGGGTCTCGGGCTCCTCCGCCTCGAACCCGGCGGCCTGCAGCCTGGCCCCCAGATCGGCCGGGCGGTCGTGCCCGTACAGCTTCCACTCGAACTCCTCGTACCCGCGCCCCACGCAGTGGGCCACCTGGGCGGCGATCGCCGCGTCGGCCCGCGCCGCGTCCAGATCCGGGGAGGACCACACGACCCCGTTCCAGTCGTGGGCCGCGCCGGACTGGCGCACGACGTCGCCGGTTCGCTCGACGTGGACGCCGGGGCCGTCGGGCCGGGCGAGCTCGCGCATCTCCCGGTCGAAAGCGGCGAGCAGGGAGCCATGGTCCTGGTTCTGGGTCATCCGCCCACCACAGCACCGCGCCGGGGGGCGGGCAACCGCATTTCACGGCCGTTGGATCCGGCCCGCCGGGGCAGACGGCAGACATGAATGATCTTGGAAGAGGCATATCGGGGCGGCGCGCATGACGGTGCCGGTACGAAGGCGGGGCCCCGGCGGCTCCCCGAAGGCTTTCAGCGTGCGTACGACCGCCGGCGGATTCGGGGCCGTGGCCCTGCTGATCTGCGGTGGAGGACTGATGGTGCGCATCGCCTGGGAAGGGGTGCTCAGGCATCCGGCCGCCGTCGTGCCGGCCGCCGCGCTCATTGCGGCGGGCGTGCTTCTCGGGTATCGCCGCCGCACGCGGCGTCGCCCTCGCGGCGGGCCGGGCCCGCTCTCCGAGGCCGTGCAGGAGCTCTTCGACCCGCCTCAGGAGCCCTGGAGCTCCCCGGGCCCGGAGCCCCGGCCCCTGGATGGCGACGCCGTGGCGCGCACGGCGGTCCTGCCGGAACCGGTGCTGGAACCCGTGTCGGAACCGATGCCGGAACAGGAGTGGGAACCAGTGCCGGAACAGGAGTGGGCACCGGCCGGGCCGGAAGGGGAGGAGCAGGACCACGAGGCCCTGGACGCCGACGGGTTCGAGGACGCGATCGCCGCGCTCTGTGAACGGGACGGCTGCGTTGACGTGCAGGTCGTCGGCGGAGCGGGCGACCTGGGGGCCGATGTGCTCGCGACCGCCCCCGACGGGCGCCGCCTGGTCGTCCAGTGCAAGTACTACGGGCCGGACAACAAGGTCGGTTCGCAGGACCTCCAGCGATTCGGCGGAACCTGCTACGCCGTGCACGAGGCCGAGATCGCCGTCTGCGTCACCACCAGCGCCTACACGACCCCGGCCCTGGAGTACGCGGAGCAGTGCGCGATTGTCTGCGTGGACGGCGAGGCGCTCGCGGCCTGGAACGACGGGACCGCACCGCCGCCCTGGTGCTGAGGCCGCCGGGAGCCGTGCGGCGCGCTCAGCGCTCCTTGAGCGCCTGCTGGATCGTGCGCATCACTTCGTCCAGCGGCGCGTCCGTACGCGCCACGGCGACCAGCACCTCGCCCTCGGCGCTCACCGAGGCGGCGGGCGGCTTCGCCGGCTCGGCGCCGGCCGTGCGGCCCGCGCCGATCCCGGTGCCGAAGGTGTCCCGGACGATGGCGAACGCGTGGTCCAGCTGCGCCTCCACGTCGCCCTGGCCGTCCACCCGCAGCCACCGGCGCAGCACGTGGTTGTGCGCGGTGACCACGGCGGACGCCGCGACCTCCGCCAGCAAGGGGTCGTCATTGCCGACGTGGTGGTCGCGCTCGTCGAAGTGGCCCAGCAGATAGCGCGTGAACAGCCGCTCGTAGCGGGCCACCGAGGCGATCTCGGCCTCCCGCAGGGTGGGCACCTCGCGGGTCAGCTTGTAGCGGGCCACCGAGACCGCGGGCTTCGCCGCGTACATCTTCATGACTTCCTTGATGCCCCGGCAGACCGTGTCGAGCGGGTGCTCGTGCGCCGGGGCGGCGTTCAGAACCGCCTCGGCGCGTACGAGGGTGTCGTCGTGGTCCGGGAAGATGGCCTCTTCCTTGGAGCGGAAGTGCCGGAAGAAGGTGCGCCTGGCGACGCCCGCGGCGCCCGCGATCTCGTCGACCGTCGTCGCCTCGTACCCCTTCGTGGCGAAGAGTTCCATCGCCGCGGCGGCCAGTTCACGGCGCATTTTCAGCCGTTGGGCGGCGGCACGCGTGCCCGCGGCACTTTCCGGGGCGTCGGGCGCGGCGGACACACGGGGGGACCTGGCGGGCTGGGGCATGGTGTGAACGTACTGCATCGGTGCGGGTGAGTGCGCCTGTGGGGGCGGGCCGCCCGGAGGACCGAGCAGCCCGCCCCAGCCGCCGCCCCCGTCAGCGGCGGGCATATTCGCGAAAGCCGCGCCCCGTCTTGCGGCCGAGGCAGCCGGCGGCCACCAGATGCTCCAGCAGCGGCGCCGGGGCGAGCCCCGGATCGCGGAACTCGCTGTGCAGCACCTTCTCGATGGCGAGCGAGACATCCAGGCCCACCACGTCCAGGAGCTCGAACGGGCCCATCGGATAGCCGCCGCCCAGCTTCATCGCGGCGTCGATGTCGTCCAGGGTCGCGTAGTGCTCCTCGACCATCTTGATCGCGTTGTTGAGGTACGGGAACAGCAGCGCGTTCACGATGAACCCCGCCCGGTCCCCGCAGTCCACGGGGTGCTTGCGCACCCGCACGCAGACCTCGCGGACCGTGGCGTGCACCTCGTCCGCGGTGAGCACCGTACGGACCACCTCGACCAGCTTCATCGCGGGCGCCGGGTTGAAGAAGTGCATCCCGATGACGTCCTGCGGCCGCGAGGTGGCCCGCGCGATCGAGACCACGGGCAGTGACGAGGTGGTGGTGGCGAGCACCGCGCCCGGCCTGCACACCTTGTCCAGCATGGCGAACAACTGCTGCTTGACCAGCAGGTCCTCGGCCACGGCCTCGACGGCGAGATCCACCTCGGCGAACGCGTCCAGCGACCCGGCCGCGGTGATCCGGGCCAGCGTCTCCACCCGCGCCTCTGCCGTCAGCCGCCCCTTGGTAACGGACCGTTCGAGCGACTTCGCGATCCGCCCCTTCGCGGTCTCCGCCTTCTCCTGGCCGCGGGCGGCCAGCACCACGTCGTAACCGGCCTTCGCGAACACCTCCGCGATCCCCGAGGCCATCGTCCCGGAGCCCGCGACACCCACCGAGCGCACCGTCCGCCCGGCGCCCGGACCGCTGTCCGGCGACGGGGTCAGCGCGTCCGGGACCACGTCCTGGCTGCCCGGCTCCGTGTACGTGTAGAAGCCCCGGCCCGCCTTGCGGCCGGTCAGCCCGGCCTCGCTGAGCTGGCCGAGGATCGGCGCGGGGGCATGCAGCCGGTCGTGCGAGGCGCTGTACATGGCCTCCAGGACGGTACGGGCGGTGTCGACGCCGATCAGGTCCAGCAGGGCGAGCGGTCCCATCGGCAGCCCGCAGCCCAGCTTCATCGCCGCGTCGATGTCCTCGCGCGAGGCGTAGTGCGCCTCGTACATCGCCGCGGCCTGGTTGAGGTAGCCGAACAGCAGCCCGTCGGCGACGAAGCCCGGACGGTCACCGACCGCGACCGGCTCCTTGCCCAGGTGGCGGGCGAGCTCCGTGACCGCCGCGACGGCCGGCGGAGCGGTCAGCACGGAAGAGACCACCTCGACCAGCTTCATCGCGGGAGCCGGGTTGAAGAAGTGCAGGCCGAGCACGCGCTCCGGGTGCCGGGACTCGGCGGCGAGCCGGGTCACCGACAGGGCGTTGGTGCCCGTCGCTAGGATCGCGGTGGGCGGGACGACCGCGTCGAGATCCCGGAACACCTGCTGCTTGATCTCGTAGGACTCGGGCACGACCTCGATGACCAGCTCCGCCTCCGCGGCGGCCCGGACGTCGGAGAAGGTGCGGAACCGGGCGAGGATGTCGCGCCGTTCCTCCTCGGTGATTCGCTCGCGCCGCACCGCGCGGGCGGTGGAGGCCTCCAGGGCGGCGACGGCCTGGCGGGCGGCCGCGTCGTCGACGTCGATACCGATGACCTCGCGGCCGGAACGGGCGAGGACCTCGGCGATGCCGGTGCCCATCGTGCCGAGGCCGACGACGGCGATGGTGCTGAGAGGGATGTCCATCACGGGACTCCAGGGATGAGTGACGACTGAGGGACGCACGGCGCGCGGCCGATGAGAGGGGCCGGAAAGGGCCTGGCCGGGCGGGGCGTGCGGGAGTTGTCTGTCGTGGTGCTCACGTCCGGGCGTGAAGGGCACGTCCGGACCGGAAAGGGGCGGCGGACCCTGTCCCGGGGTCACGCCTCAGCTGCCGAACCGACATCCACTCCGGGTGGCTGCGTCACCAGGCCACCGGAGCCGGCGGGGGGAGTATCCCGCTCACATGAGGTTAACCGGCGAGTAACGAGCGCGCCAGCCCTGGATTGTTGTGGTCCCGCTCACATTCGACGCACCCTTCGGCACGCAGCGTGTCCACCGATACGCTGACGGTCATGGACGAGGAGCTGCGGTCGCTGACACACCGGCTGGCCGACGAGGCGGGGGAGTCGGCGGCCTACCGCCGCCTGATCGCCACCGAGGACGACGAGGAACTGGCACAGGTCCTCATCGAGCGCGAACGCCCGCTGTGGGCACGGGAGATCGCGGCGTTCCGGCTGGGCTGCGGCGGCGACCGGCGGGCCTTCGAGACCCTGGTGCTGCTGCTCAACCACCGCGACCCGCAGCGCTGCGCCGGCGCGGCGCACGCCCTGGCCCGCCTCGGCGACCCGCGCACCCCGCGCGCCGCCGCCGCGCTCGCCACCAACACCCTGCGCACCGCCTACGCGTTGTACCCGGTCCGGCTGCTCGGCGAACTGCGCGCCCCGGAGTCCGTGCCGGCGCTGATGACCACCCTGCGCGGGCTCCTCGGGCCGGACGAGCCGCACTGGCGGGTGGCGCTCGCCTGCGTCGAGGGGCTGGGCCTGCTCGGTGACGCGCGGGCCCGTCCGGTCCTGGAGGCGGCCCTGCCGCACCCCCGGCTGGGCGACGCGGCGGGGGAGGCGCTCAGCCGGCTGCCGGCGCCCTGAAGGCGCGCGGCGTCAGTGCCCCCCGGACCCGTCGAGCGGGCGTACGTAGCGCACCTCCGGCACGAGCGCGCCGTCCACCTCGAAGGCTTCCGCCGCCCCGTCCGGCCGGAAGCCCGCGCGTGCGTAGAAGCGGCGCGCCGGCGCGTTCTCCCTGAGTACCCAGAGTGCGAGATCCGGGTGTCCGGCCGAGGCGGCGCGCGCCAGCACCTCGGACATCAGGGCCCGCCCGACGCCCGTTCCCGTCAGCTCCGGCAGCACGTAGATCGCGTACAGCTCACCGCGTGCGAGCCGTGCGCCGTTCTCGCGGTACGGGCCGTATGCCGCCCAGCCGACGACGCCGAGGTCCGCCCGCTCGGCCACCACGTTGACAACCTCGTCGGCCTCGGTGAAGAAGCCGCGACGCCGCTCCGCGTCCTCGGCGACGCTCATCGCGTCCAGATGCGCCTGCGGCATCAGCCCGGCATACGCGCTCCGCCAGCCGCGTACCCGGACCGCCGCCACGGCCTCGCAGTCCTCGATGGTCATGTCCCGGACCAGCGGTTCGGGGGCGTGCGCCGGAGTGGGTCGGGTGTTCACACGCCCATCCTCGCGCACGCCCCCGCCGGGGGAAGGGGGGTTTTCGGCCCGTCAGCCCCGGAAGCCGAGGATCCCGTGCAGCGCGCTGCCCCGGGCATCGGCGGCCGCGCGGCCCGCGGCCTTCGCGGTCTTGCCTGTCGTGGGCTCCGGGTCCGGTGACTTGGCGCAGACCGCGTCCACGTCACCGCCCTTCCCACGCGGCACGGTGCCCTTGGCGAGGTAGTCCGCCAGGTACTTGTCCAGGCAGTCGTTGCCGCTCAGCGTGACGCCGTGGTTGCCGCCGCCCTGCTCGACGACCAGGCTGGACCCGTGGAGCTTGCGGTGCAGGGTGACCCCGCCCTCGTACGGTGTGGCCGCGTCGTCCGTGGCCTGGAAGAGCAGCGCGGGCGGCAGGGAGTGGTTGGTGACCCGGACCGGGTTCAGCGGCTCCACCGGCCAGTCGGCGCACGGCGCGTTGTACCAGGTGTTGCTCCACGCCATGAAGGGCGCCTTGGCGTGCACCCGCCAGGTGTCACTGCGCCAGACGTTCCAGTCGCGCGGCCACTGGGCGTCACGGCACTGCACGGCGGTGTAGACGGAGTACCCGTTGTCGCCCTCCGCGTCGACCGCGCCGAACCGCTCGTACGCCTTGACCAGCGTCTTCTCGTCCTTGTGGTTCACGTAACCGGCGAATGCCTCGGCCAGCGCGGGCCAGTAGCCGTTGTAGTAGCCGCCCGGCAGGAACGTGTCGTCGAGCTCGCTCGCGCCGACCTTCCCGCCCGCCGGATGCTTCTTGACCGCGTCCCGCATCCGGTACCAGGCAGCCTCGACCTTCGCGGGGTCGCCGCCCAGGCCGTACGTGCCGCGGTACTTCGCCACCCAGGCCATGAACGCCTTGTGGCGGGTGTCGAACGCGTAGTCCTGGCTCAGGTTGTCGCCGTACCAGATGCCGGTCGGGTCGACGTTCGAGTCGAGCACCAGGCGCCGCACGCGGTCCGGGAACAGCTTGGCGTACACCGAGCCGAGGTAGGTGCCGTAGGAGTACCCGAGGTAGTTGAGCCGGTCCGCGCCGGCCGCCCGGCGGATCACATCGAGGTCCTTGGCCGCGCTGACCGTGTCCATGTACGGCAGCAGGTCCGGGTACTTCTCGCCGCAGGCGGCCGCGAACGACCGGGCGCGCTCCCGGTTGACCCGCTCGGCGCCCAGGGACGTGGGCACCGAGTCCGGCCGGACCGGGTCGGAGTACTTCGGCACGCAGTCCAGGGCGGGCCGGCTCCTGCCCACGCCGCGCGGGTCGAAGCCGATCACGTCGTACTGGGCGGCCACCGCCTTGGGCAGCGAGGCGGCGACGAAACCGGCCATCGACAGTCCGCTGCCGCCGGGACCGCCGGGGTTGACCAGCAACGGGCCCTGGAAGGTCTTCGAGGTGTGCGGAACCCGGGTCAGGGCGAGGGTGACCTTCCGGCCCGACGGGTCGTCATGGTCGAGCGGGGCGCTCACCGACGAGCACTGGAGCGCCGGGGACGACTTGGTGGCGCAGTCGGTCCACTTGAGCGCCGCGACGCGCTGCGCGCCGGTGTCGGCGGTCGCCGGGGACGGAACCGCGGTCACCAGACCGGCGACCGTCGCCCCGACGGCGAACAGAATTCCTGAACGTTTCGTCATATGGCCTCCCGTGGTGGGGGGAACACGGCTGCCGTGACGGCAGCCCCCGCCGGATGCTCCCCGTATTCCTTGCCGGAAGGACCTGTTCTGCCGAGAGATGACCCGTTTGCCGTGCGCGCTCCCGGCGCGCCCCGGTCGTGGCGGTCCGCTCAGAGCAGGGTCAGCTGGGTGGGCCCGGAGGTGTCCGGCGAGATCTGCGGCTCGTCACGCCCGGGGAGTGCGCGGGGGGCGGTGCGGTGCGAGGGCCCGATGCCGTACTCGGCCGCCAGCTCGTGCACCTGGCGGGTGACGCGGCGCTGGTACCAGGTGGGCGCGTACGCCCCGTTCGCGTACAGGCGCTCGTAACGCCCCACCAGCTCGGGGTGGTGCCGGCCGAGCCACTCCATGAACCACTCGCGCGCGCCGGGGCGCAGGTGCAGGACGAGCGGGGTCACCGAGGTCGCGCCGGCGGCGGCGATCGCGCGCACGGTCGCCCGCAGCTGTTCCGGCCGGTCCCCGAGGAAGGGGATGACCGGCGCCATCAGGACCCCGCAGCCGATGCCGTGCTCGCCGAGGGCGCGTACGACGTCCAGGCGGCGCTCGGGGGAGGGGGTGCCGGGCTCCACGGTGCGCCACAGCTCGGCGTCGACGAAGCCGACGGAGACCGAGACGCCCACCTCGGTGACCTCGGCCGCCTGCCGCAGCAGCTCCAGGTCGCGCAGGATCAGCGTGCCCTTGGTCAGGATGGAGAACGGGTTCGCGTGGTCGCGCAGGGCGGCGAGGATGCCGGGCATCAGCCGGTAGCGGCCCTCGGCCCGCTGGTAGCAGTCGACGTTGGTCCCCATCGCTATGTGCGCCCCGTGCCAGCGCGGCGAGGCGAGTTCGCGGCGTACCAGCTCCGGGGCGTTGACCTTGACGACGATCTGGGAGTCGAAGCCGAGCCCGGTGTCGAGGTCCAGATAGCTGTGGGTCCTGCGGGCGAAGCAGTAGACACAGGCGTGGGAACAGCCTCGGTAGGGATTCACCGTCCACTCGAAGGGCATCCGGGACGCGCCGGGCACCCGGTTCACGACCGAGCGGGCCCGGACCTCGTGGAAGGTGATGCCCCGGAACTCCGGAGTGTCGAAGGTGCGCGTCGTCACCGCGTCCGCGGCGAAGAGCGCGGCGGTACGGCCGGTGGTGTTCTCAGCGGGTTCGGCGGGGTTTTCTGCCAGATTGTCCCAGCGCATGGACGCCTCCTAGGTAGCACTGACCAGAGAATAGAACACTTGTTCCCTTGATCGTTTCCTCCTCTTCGTCCCCGGCCGGATTTTGAGCCGGGTGCCGGAGGTGGTTGGCTCAGCACACCCCCGAACAACCGAGTGCTGGAGGAACAGCCATGGCGCAGGTCGAGGCCACGACAGAGCGGATCATCGCGGCGGACCCGGAAGCGGTGTTCGACGCGCTGGCCGACTACAAGGACGTCCGCGGCAAGGTGCTGCCCGGCCAGTTCAGCGAGTACGAGGTGCGTGAGGGCGGCGACGGCGAGGGCACCCTCGTGCACTGGAAGCTCCAGGCCACCAGCAAGCGGGTGCGCGACTGCCTGCTGGAGGTCAGCGAGCCCACGGACGGGCAGCTCGTGGAGAAGGACCGCAACTCCTCGATGGTCACCACCTGGACCGTCACCCCGGCCGGCGAGGGCAGTTCCAAGGCGGTCGTCTCGACCGTGTGGAACGGCGCCGGCGGCATCGGCGGGTTCTTCGAGAAGACCTTCGCGCCCAAGGGACTTGGCCGCATCTACGACGAACTGCTGCAGAATCTCGCCACCGAGGTGGAGAAGTAACTCCCCGTCCCGCTTTCCGGCCTCACCGGTTCGGGTGGTCTTTCCGCCCGGCCGGTTGTGCGCCGTAGTGGCTCTCACCGGGGGCTAAGCCCTCCGAGTGCGCCGTCAGCGCCCCCCGCCGCGTTTGCCCTCCCTTATATCGCAATGCGAGAAATGGGCGGCGCAGATGCGACGAGGGGAGCGGCACGTGGTGGGTGGGATCACTCTGGTGAAGGACGAGCCCGACGGTCCGGGCGACACCGTGACGTTGCCGGTGTCCGAACCGCCCCCGCCGCCGCCCGCGCCACCCACTCCACCCGCGCCGGTCATGCCCGCGGGCCACGAGACGGACCCGCGCCGCATCCGGCTGATCTTCATCGGGCTGATGCTCACGCTGCTGCTCGCGGCGCTCGACCAGATGATCGTGGCCACCGCGCTCCCGAAGATCGTCGGTGAGCTGCACGGCCTGGAGAAGATGTCCTGGGCGGTCACCGCCTATCTGCTCGCCTCCACCATCGGGCTCCCGGTCTACGGAAAGCTCGGCGACCTCTTCGGTCGCAAGGGTGTCTTCCAGTTCGCGATCGTCGTCTTCGTCATCGGCTCCGCGCTGGCCGGCTGGTCACGCACGATGGACGAGCTGATCGCCTTCCGCGCCCTCCAGGGCGTCGGCGGCGGCGGGCTGATGATCGGCGTCCAGGCGATCATCGCGGACGTCGTGCCGCCCCGGGAGCGCGGCCGGTTCATGGGGCTCATCGGCGCGGCCTTCGGACTCGCCTCCGTGGCGGGCCCGCTGCTCGGCGGCTTCTTCACCGACCACGCCTCCTGGCGCTGGTGCTTCTACATCAACATCCCGTTCGGCGTGGTCACCTTCGCCGTCATCACCGTCGTGCTGAAGCTCCCGAAGCCCACGGTCCGGCCCCGGCTCGACATCCTCGGCGCCCTGCTGCTGGCCGCCGCCTCCACCTGTCTGGTGCTGCTGACCAGCTGGGGCGGTACGGAGTACGCCTGGGGCTCGCGCACCATCCTGGGGCTGGCCGCCGGGGCCGCCGGAACGACCCTGCTCTTCATCGCCGTCGAGCACCGCGCGCCCGAACCGATCATTCCGCTGCGGCTGTTCCGCGACTCGATCTTCAACGTCAGCGCACTCGTCGGCGCGGTCGTCGGGGTCGCACTGTTCGGCGCGGCAAGCTATCTGCCGACCTTCCTGCAGATGGTCGACGGGGCCACCGCCACCGAGTCCGGCCTGCTGATGCTCCCGATGATGGGCGGCATCGTCGCCGCTTCGGTCGTCTCCGGCCAGCTGATCTCCCGTACCGGCAAGTACCGCGTCTACCCGATCGCCGGCAGCGCGCTGGCGGCGGTGGGCATGTGGCTGCTGTCCCGGCTGGAGACGGACACCCCGCGGCTGGAGTACAGCTTCTCGCAGGCGGTGCTCGGTCTGGGGATCGGGCTGATCATGCCGGTGCTGGTGCTCGCCGTGCAGAACTCCGTACGCCCCGCCGACCTCGGCACCGCCACCAGTGCCAACAACTACTTCCGGCAGATCGGCGGCAGCGTCGGCGCCGCCGTGTTCGGCACGCTCTTCGCCGGCCGCCTGGCCGACGCGCTCGCGGTCCGGCTGCCGTCCGGAGCCGGGCTGCCCGACCCCGAGTCGATCACCCCGCAGCTGGTCCACGCCATGGACCCGGTGCTGCGCGACAGTTATATCCAGGCGTACGCCGACGCGATGCCCAGGATCTTCCTCTACCTCGTGCCGGTCCTCGTGCTCGGCCTGTTCTTCGCCTTCTTCCTCAAGGAGAAACCGCTGGTGTCCCACCACAGCCCCGAAACCGCAGCCGAGCCCGCGGCGATCCCCTCCGCCCGCACCGACCCCGGCCCCCAGCCCGCCGGTCACCTCTCCGGGGTGCCCGTCTGCGGCAGCGTCCAGCACCCCGACGGCACCAAGGTCCCGCGCGCCGCCCTCACTCTCATCGACGTCCAGGGCCAGCAGGTCGGCAGGGGCGCCAGCGGTGACGAGGGGCGGTACGCGCTGAGTGTCCCCGGCGCCGGCTCGTACGTCCTCATCGCCGCCGCCGGGGGCCACCAGCCGCAGGCGGTCAGCGTCACCGTGGGCGAGCGGCCCGTGGAGCTCGACGTGGTGCTCGGCGGGGCCGGCCGGCTGGCGGGGACCGTCCTGACGGCGGACGGCGTTCCGGTGCGGGACGCGGCCGTCACACTCACCGACGTACGCGGCGAGGTGGTCTCCTCGACCCGCAGCGGCCGCGAGGGCGGCTACGTGATCTCCGAACTCGTGGCGGGCGAGTACACCCTCGCGGCCAGCGCCCCCGCGTTCCGGCCCGCCGCGCTGCCGGTCAGTGTGCAGGCGGCCCGGGAGACCAGGCAGGACATCGAACTGGCCGGCGGCGCCGTGCTGCGCGGCGTCGTGCGCGCCAGCGGCGGGCGGCTCGTCGAGGACGCCAGGGTCACGCTGCTGGACGCGGCCGGCAATGTGGTCGACACCCTGACCACCGGGCCGGACGGGGCCTTCCGGTTCGTCGACCTGTCCACCGGCGAGTACACCGTCATCGCCGCCGGCTATCCGCCGGTGGCCACGGTCCTCCAGGTCGCGGGCGGCGGGCGCACCGAACGGGACCTCCAGCTGGGCCACGAGGACTGACCGACGGCAACACCGGTGAAGGTTGTGCGCCCCTCTTGCGCGCGGGGCGCACCACCTTCGTGGGTGATTCCGCCGATGACCGGCGGGCGCCGGTCACGGCCCCGTACGGTGGAGCCACGTACCGCAGAACCTTGCGGTGGGGAAGGAGCATTCCACCCATGGACCTCGGTGTGCCGCAGCACAGGACACCACAACCGCGAGACGCCGCGGCGGGCCGTGTGCCGCTCGCCGTGGTCGTCGTCGACGCGGACGGACTGGTGTCGCACTGGTCGTCCGGTGCCCGAAAGCTCTTCGGTGTCGCCCGGGACGACGCGGTCGGCTGCCCCGCCGGTGAACTGCTCCCGGTCACCGGGGCGTTGCGGGAGCGTGCCGAACCGTCGCGGGACGCGATGTACGCCGAGTTCGGCCCCGAGCTCGACAGCTCCCTCACCGGCACCGCCGCGTACCCGACGGCGGGTCGGGCCCGGGTCGACGAACCGGACCGGGGCCGGATCGAGGTCCTGTGGTGGGCCTATCCGCTCGTCGGGCCCGGCCCCGAGCGGCTGCTCGTGCTCGCCGCGGACTCCGCGCAGGTACGCGGCGACGAGGCGGGGGAGAGCGGGGGCGCCGAGACGGTCGCACCCGGATTCGCCCTGCACACCGAATTCCCCGGCTACCGGGAACTGTCCGGGCGGCTGCCCGAGATCCTGCCCAGCATGAGCGTCCACGAGGCCACCCGGATCGTCTCCCAGGTACTCGAACTCGGCTACCCCGTGCTGGAGTTCAGCCGACACGACCGGATCCCGGTGACCCCCGACTGGGGAGTGCCGCAGCGCGCCGGACACCAGGGGGCCGAGGCCCTGCCGCGCACCTCGGTCGGGCGGCTCGCGCCGCGCGCGGTGCCGCGTCCCGAGCTGGACCTCGAATACGCGGCGGTCCGGGAGCGGCTGGAGTTCCTCAATGAGGTCAGCGGCCGAATCGGTTCCTCGCTCGATCTGGAACGCACCATCCGCGAGGTCACCAGCGCCGCCGTGCCCCGCTTCACCGACTTCGCGGGTACGCATCTGCGCGCCGCGGTCCTCGCCGGTGAGGGCTTCCCGGACGGCCCGCCCGACGTCACGACGGTCTGGCACCGGGTCTGGGTCGAGCACAACGACGAACCGGGCCGCTGGGACGACACCGTGCCGGTGGGCGAGGCCATCGCCTTCCCGGAACACACCCCGTTCTTCCAGTGCATGGTCACCGGCGAACCGGTCATCATCCCTTACGTCAGTGAGGAGTTGAGCAACCGGATCTCGGGCGAGTTCGAGAAGCGTGACCTGCGCCCGCTGATCACGCACCGCTCCCTGCTCATCGTGCCGCTCAAGGCCCGCGACGTGGTGCTCGGGTTCATGGTCCTCATGCGGCGCCCCGGCCGGGAGCCCTTCGACGACATGGACCGCACCACCGGCGCCGAACTGGCCGCCAGGGCAGGGCTCGTACTCGACAACGCCCGCATGTACACCTACCAGGAGAACGTCGCCGAGACCCTCCAGGACAGCATGCTGCCCCAGGTCGAGCCGCGCATGGCCGGCTGCGACATCGCCACCCGCTACCTGCCCGGTGCCCGGCTCGGCAGGGTCGGCGGCGACTGGTTCGACTCGGTGAAACTACCCGGCTCCCGGACCGCGCTCGTCGTGGGCGACGTGATGGGGCACGGCCTCAACTCGGCAGCGATGATGGGGCAGTTGCGTACCGCCGTATTGACCATGGCCACCATGGAGATGCCGCCCGCACAGTTGCTGCGCAACCTGGACGACCTGGCCCAGCGCCTCGGTGAGCAGTACCTGGCCACCTGCCTCTACGCGGTGTACGACCCGATCCGCTCCGAGCTCCAGATCGCCAACGCCGGGCACATCCCGCCGGTCCTCGTCCACGCCGAGGACGGCCGGGCCGAACTGCTCGACCTGCCGACCGGCGCCCCGATCGGGGTCGGCGGGGTCGCCTTCGCGACCGCGACCGTGCGGGTCCTGCCGGGCGACCGCCTGGTGCTCTGCACCGACGGGCTCGTGGAGGTGCGCGGTCAGGACATCGGTGCCGGTCTCGCCGCGCTCTGCGCCTCCGCCGCCCACCCCGCCGCGTCCATGGACGACGCCTGCGACACGATCATCCGCGCACTCAACCCCAGTGACGGCCGCAAGGACGACGTCGCACTGCTGATGGCCCGGCTCAACGGCATCCCCGACGACGACGTCGCGGAGTGGCAACTCGCCCTGGACCCGCGCGAGGTGGCACGCGCCCGCCGGATGGTGCGGGGCAAGCTGCTCGACTGGGAGCTGCCCGACGCGGTGGAGGCGGCCGAGCTGATGGTCAGCGAGCTCGTCACCAACGCGGTCAAGCACGGCCGCACCCACCACATCGGGCTCCGGCTGGTCCGCACCGGCGCGCTGCTCTGCGAGGTCAGCGACGACGAGCCGGCCCCCGCCGCGCTCCTCGACGCCACCGCCGACGACGAGTTCGGCCGAGGGCTCGTCCTGGTGAGCGGCCTGGCCCGGGAATGGGGCAGCAGCACCACGGCCCGGGGCAAGACCGTCTGGTTCGAGCTGGCACTCTCCCGTCGGCTGCCCGGCCCCCGGCGCGGCGGCGGGTGACCGCAGCCGAACGGGGCCGCTTCCGGCGGCCTCTCGCGTGCGCGCCCTTGCCCTGATCAGCCGGGCACGGTACTCCCTTGTTGTGCAAGGTGCCTCGGCATGACGGGAATCGGGAGTGCGCATGAATGATCCACAGCGGTACCGCGACGCGTGGGAAGGCTTCTGGGAAGCGACGTCGGACGCGCCGGGCGAGGCGATATGGGACGCCGATCCCTCGCTCAGCGCCGTACCGCACAGCGAACTGCTGCTGCCGTACGCCGATGCCGCACTGCCCGTCGTCGACCTCGGCTGCGGCAACGGCACCCAGACCCGCTACCTCGCCACCCGTTTCGCCCACGCCATCGGGGTGGATCTCTCGCACGCCGCGATCGGCCACGCCCGCCGGGCGGACACCGAGGGCGTCGCCGAGTTCGCCCAGCTCGATCTGACCGACGGCGCGGCGGTCCGCGCCCTGCACGAGCGGATCGGGGACGCCAACGTGTACATGCGAGCGGTGATCCACCAGAGCGAGGCGGAGGCCAGGCCCGCGGTGGCGGCAGCCGTGGCGACGCTGCTCGGGGCGCGCGGCCGTGCCTTCGTCGCCGAGCTGACCCCGGCCTCCAAGGACGTGCTCCGGCTGGCGGCCCAGGGCCCGGACGGTCCGCCCAAGAAGCTACGACGCGTCTTCGATCACGGGCTCAAGCCGGCCGACGCCGCCGAGGAGGAGGTGCCCGACCTCCTGCGGGCGGCCGGTCTGGCCACGCTGGACAGCGGTGACACGGCGCTGCCGCAGACCGAGTACCTGCCCGACGGGACCCGCATCGACCTGCCGGCGAGGTGGTTCGTGCTGGCCGTCGGCTGACCCCGGTCCGCAAGCGCGCCGGGGCCCCGGGCCGTCCCGAGGTCCCGGTCCCGCCCCCACCGGGCCCGGGAGCGGCCTCAGCGGGCGTCCTGCTCCCGGACCAGGGCCATGAGCGCCCGCGCTCCGGGGCTCATGGCCCGTGCGTCGGGAAGCACCACGACGCTCTCGTAGTACGGCTGGTCCGGACCGTCGAGCCGGACCGCGGCCAGGCACCGCGCCTCGGGCTTGCGGGAGAAGTGGTGCGGGACCACCGCGATGCCGAGGCCTTCCCGCACCAGTTCGAGCAGGCTGTGCACGTCGTTCACCTCAAGGGCCACGGTGCGGCGGACCCGTGCGGCCGCGAACGCCTCGTCGGCCGCCCGGCGCGGACCCCAGTCGGGATGGAAGTCGATGAACGGCTCGCCCGCCAGCTCGTCCCACCCGGCCCGGTCCCTCGCGGCCAGCCGGTGGCCGGGGGCGCACAGCAGGACCATGGGCTCACGGGCCAGTGGGACCAGCTCGCCGCGCCACTCCACGGAGCTGACCGTGGCGGCGAAGGCGATGTCGAGCCGCCCGCCGGCCACCCCGTCCACCAGGCTCGTCGTCCCCTCCTGGCGGAGCCGGATCTCCATGTGCGGATGCTCGCGGTGGAAGGCCGCGAGCAGCCTGGGCAGGCTCACCCCGGCCACGCACTGCTCGACCCCCACCGACAGGGTGCCGCGCAGCAGCCCCCGTACGGCGTCCACGGCGTCCTTCGCCGCCCGTGCGCCCGCCAGCGTGCGCTCGGCCTCCACCAGCAGGGCGCGTCCGGCCTCGGTCAGCCGCACGCTGCGGGTGGTCCGGCTGAACAGCGGGGTCCGCAGCTCCTGCTCCAGCGCCCGGACGGAGGCGGAGAGGCCGGACTGCGACACGGCGAGGCGCTCGGCGGCCCGGGTGAAGTGCTGTTCCTCGGCGACCGCGACGAAATGTTCCAGCTGGCGCAACTCCATGATTGAGAAATATAGACGCTGAATCCAAGCGGAATCTCCTGTTGGACTGCTGGATCGATGTGGGCCAGCCTGGACCCTGCACCCCGCCGGGCGAGTTCGAGAGCACCTCGTCCCGGCGGACCGGAACGATCTCTCCCGTGGAGCCCCGCATGTACATCCCGTCCGCCGACCGCTACCAGGACATGCCCTACCGGCGCACCGGGCGCAGCGGTCTGAAGCTGCCGGCCCTCTCGCTCGGTCTGTGGCACAACTTCGGCGGGGACCGGACGCCGGAGACCCAGGGCCAGATCCTCCGCCGCGCCTTCGACCTCGGCATCACCCACTTCGACCTGGCGAACAACTACGGCCCGCCCCCCGGATCCGCCGAGACCGCGATGGGCCGCGCGCTCACGTCGGACTTCGCCCGCCACCGGGACGAGATCATCGTCTCCACCAAGGCCGGCTACCTGATGTGGGACGGCCCCTACGGGGAGTGGGGCTCGCGCAAGAACCTGCTCTCCTCGCTCGACCAGAGCCTCGGCCGGCTCGGGCTCGACTACGTCGACATCTTCTACTCCCACCGGCCCGACCCCGAGACCCCGCTCGAAGAGACGATGGGCGCCCTCCACTCGGCGGTCCAGCAGGGCAAGGCGCTCTACGTGGGCGTCTCCAACTACTCGGCCGAGCAGACCCGCGAGGCCGCCCGGATCCTGAAGGACCTCGGTACCCCGCTGCTCATCCACCAGCCGCGCTACTCGATGCTGGACCGCTGGGTGGAGGACGGCCTGCTCACCGCCCTCGACGAGCTGGGCGCGGGCTCCGTCGCGTACTCGCCGCTGGAGCAGGGCATCCTCTCCGACCGCTACCTCCGCGGCATCCCGGAGGGTTCACGGGCGGCGGGCAGCAGCCCGTTCCTGTCGGCCGACTCCGTCACCCCGGAGCTGGTGGGACGGCTCCGCGAGCTCGATGAACTGGCCTCCGAGCGCGGCCAGTCGCTGGCCCAGATGGCACTGGCCTGGGTGCTGCGCGGCGGCCGGGTCACCTCCGCCGTCGTCGGCGCGAGCAGCGTCGCCCAGCTGGAGAACAGCGTCCAGGCGGTCCGCAACCTGGAGTTCAGCAACAAGGAACTCAGCCGGATCGAGAAGCTGTTGAAGGGCGCCAAGCGCCGCTGAGACCGCTGGCCGGGGCCCGGCGGTGGTGCGCCCGCCCGAGCGGCCGGCTCAGGCTTCGTCGGGCCGCAGCAGGAGGCCCAGCAGACCGGGGAAGCGGGTCTCGAACTCCTCGCGGCGCAGCCGGTTCACCCGCCTGGGCCCGATGTCGCGCTGTTCCACCAGGCCCGCACCGCGCAGTACCGCGAAGTGGTGGCTGAGCGCGGCCTTGCCGACCGGTACGTCGAAACTGCCGCAGGTCCGGTTCCAGTCCTCGGAGCCGGCCAGGTCGCGGACCAGCTGGAGGCGTACCGGGTCGGCCAGTGCGGAGAGGGCGCCGAGCAGCGTCACCTGCGCGGGTTCGGTGTGCGTCGGTGCGGGCCGGTGGCCGCTGCTCGTGGGCTGGCTGGGCATCTCGCGCTCCCGTGTCCGTAACCGCTCGGCCCCTGACCGGCGGTGAGGGGCTGTCACCCCTTGCCAAGTGTTCGATGAGAATCATACACTCCGAGTGTTCGCTTTTCGTTGAACATATCTGCCAGGGGGCGGTCTGTCATGCGTGTGATCGAGTTCAAGGAGTACGGCGGGCCCGAGGTACTGAAGACCGTCGAGGCGGTCGTACCCGAGCCGGGCCCCGGCCAGGTCACCATCGACACCGCCTACGCGGGCGTCAATTTCGCGGACCTCAAGGCCCGCGCCGAGGGGTACCGGGTGACCGCGCTGCCGGTCGTCCCCGGGCTGGAGGTCTCGGGCCGGATCAGGGCCGTCGGCGAAGGGGTGACGGGGCTGCGCATCGGACAGGAGGTCGCGGCGTTCCTTGACGGCGGCGGCTACGCGGAGGTGGCGCTCGCCCCGGCGGCCACCGTCTTCCCGCTCCCGGAGGGGGTGGACCTGCGCACGGGCGCCACGCTGCCCACCGTGCTGCCGACCGCCCACGCCCTGCTGCACGAGATCGGGCGGCTGCGGGCCGGGGAGAGCGTACTGGTGCAGGGCGCGGCGGGCGGGGTCGGCACGGTGGCCGGACAGCTGGCCCGAGCGGCCGGTGCCGGCACCGTGTACGGCGTCGTGTCCTCGGAGGCGAAGGCCGAGTACGCCCTCGCGCACGGCTACGACGAGGTGTTCGTGGGCGACTCGTTTGCGGACGAGGTGCGCCGGGCCACCGGGGGCCGGGGCGTGGACCTGGTGCTCGACGCGGTCGGCGGGGAGACGCTGCGGCGCGGGCTCGACAGCCTGGCCGTCTTCGGCCGCCTGGTCTCGTTCGGCAACGCGGGCGGCGGGGAGCCCTGGCGGGTCGGGCAGCCCGAGCTCTATCCGGGGAGCAGGTCGGTCGCCGGCTTCTCGATCCTGGAGCTGGCCCTGTCCGACCCCGCCACCCTGCGTACGGTCGCCGAGCGGGCCTTCCGCGCGGTGACCGAGGGGCATGTGGACCTCCCGGTGACGGCCGAGTTCGCGCTGTCCGATGCGGCCGAGGCGCACCTGCTGATGGAGGGCCGTACGTCGACGGGCAAGCTGGTACTCCGTATCGCCGACTGAGCCGACAGCTCGCCACGCGAACACCCTGCCCGCGAACCCGAAAGGCGCAGTTCATGAAGATCCTGGTCGTAGGAGCCGGAGCCACCGGCGGATACTTCGGCGCCCGGCTCGCACAGGCGGGCAAGGACGTCACCTTCCTGGTCCGGCCGCGCCGCGCCGCCGCCCTCCGCGCGCGCGGCCTGCGCGTCACCGGCGTCGGGGAGGACGAGACGGTCACCCCCCGGCTCGTGACCGCGGGCGAACTCACCGGCCCCTACGACCTGGTGCTGCTCTCGGTGAAGGCGACGGCTCTCGACGCGGCACTCGACGACATCGCACCGGCGGTCGGCCCGGGGACCGCGATCCTGCCGCTGCTCAACGGCATGGCCCATCTGAGCCGGCTCGGCGCGCGCTTCGGCGAGGACGCGGTGCTGGGCGGTGTCGCCAGGATCATCAGCACGCTGAACGGCGAGGGGGACATCGTCCGCCTCGCCCCGGTCGCCAGCCTGTCCGTCGGTGAGCAGCGGGGCGGTCCCTCGGAGCGGGTGGCGGCGATCGCCGCCGTCCTCACCGACGCCGGCATCGACACGAGGGTGCCGGACGACACCCTCACGGCGATGTGGGGCAAGTGGGTCCTCATCAGCACCCTGTCGGGGCTGACCTGCCTGATGCGCGGCACCGTCGGGGACGTCGCGGCCGTTCCCGGTGGGCGCGCCTTCATCGAAGGGCTGCTGGGCGAGTGCGCCGCCGTCGCCGCGGCCGCCGGGCACCCCGTACCGAAGGGCGAACTCGACGCCCTGGCAAGGATGCTGACGACGGAGGGCTCGCCGCTCACCGCCTCGCTGTACCGCGATGTGGTGAGCGGCGCCCCGACCGAGGCCGAGCACGTCCTCGGCGATCTGACGGACCGGGCCCGGCTCCACGATGTCGGCACGCCGCTGCTGGACCTCGCCGTGCTCCACCTGCGGGTCCACGAACACCGCACAGCCGCCGGCTGAGCCGCCGGCACCCCGCGCGCCCGTGCTGTAAGGATGGCCGCCATGACATGGACGGCGCCCCCCTTCACCCGCACGACGGCCGACGGTCTCCAGCTCAACGCCCCCGGCACCGCCGACGAGCGCACCCTCCTCGCGGGCTGGCTCCAGTGGCACCGCGAGACCCTCCTGGTCAAGTGCGCCGGACTCGACCAGGAACAGCTGGCCCGTACCGCTGCCGCGCCTTCCTCGCTCACTCTGCTCGGCCTGGTCCGGCACATGGCCGAGATCGAGCGCTGGTGGTTCCGGCGGTGCTTCGCGGGCCGGCCGCTCGGTGACGTCTTCACCGGCCCGGACGACGGCGACGAAGGACTCGAAGGCACCGACCCGGTCCGGGCCGCGGACGACTTCGCCGCCTACCGGGCCGAGGTCGCCGCCGCCGACGCGGCCGTCGCCGGGCACGCCCTCGACGCATCCTTCGTGACGACGCGCGGCCGCGAGTGCAGCCTGCGCCGGGTCTACGTGACCATGATCCAGGAGTACGCCCGGCACAACGGCCACGCCGATCTCCTGCGCGAGCGGACCGACGGCGCGACCGGAGACCACCCGGGGATCTGAGGTGCGCGAGGACCGTCAGTGGAATGGACCAATGGAGGTCCCGGCAGCCCTGGCCTGCGCGTTCGACGACGCGTACCGTGTGGCCGCATGAAGATCCTCGTGAGTGCCGACATGGAAGGCGCCACCGGCGTGACCTGGCCGGCCGATGTGCTGCCCGGCACGCCGCAGTGGGAGCGATGCCGTTCCCTGTTCACCTCCGACGTCAACGCCGCGGCCCTCGGGTTCTATGACGGCGGCGCCGACGAGGTGCTCGTCAACGAGGCCCACTGGAGCATGCGCAACCTGCTCCTGGAGCGGCTCGACGACCGGGTCCAGATGCTCACCGGCAAGCACAAGTCGCTCAGCATGGTCGAGGGCATCCAGCACGGGGACGTCGACGCCGTCGCCTTCGTCGGGTACCACACCGGTGCCGGCACGGAGGGCGTCCTGGCCCACACCTATCTGGCCAACTCCATCACCGGGGTCTGGCTGAACGGCGCCAGGGCCAGCGAGGGGCTGCTCAACGCGCACGTCGCCGCCGAGTACGGCGTTCCCGTCGTCCTGGTCACCGGGGACGACCTGACCTGTGCCGACGCGGCCGGCTACGCCCCCGACGCCCGTACGGCCGCGGTCAAGGACTACGTCTCGCGCTACGCGGCGGTCTGCCGCACCCCCGCCCGTACGGCGGCCGACATCCGTGCGGCGGCGAAGGAGGCGGCCGCGCTCGCCGGGCGGTACCAGCCCGTCGACGGCGGACCGTTCACCGTGGAGCTGGAGTTCGACGCCGAGCACCTGGCGGCGGCGGCCACCGTCGTACCGGGCGTGGCGGTCTCCGGCGAGAGGCGTGTCTCCTACACGAGCGAGACGATGTACGAAGGTATCCGCACGTTCAAGGCGGTGACGACCATCGTGTCGTCCGCCGTGGAGGAACAGTATGGCTGAGGTGACCAACCCCCAGGACGGCGTCGACGCACGCGCGCTCGACGAATCGGTGACGTTCACCTCCGAACTGATCCGCATCGACACCACCAACCGGGGCGGCGGCGACTGCCGGGAGCGCCCGGCGGCCGAGTACGTGGCCGAGCGGCTGGCCGCCGCCGGCCTCGAACCGACGCTCCTGGAGCGCACCCCCGGGCGCACCAACGTGGTCGCCAGGATCGCCGGCACCGACCCCACCGCCGACGCGCTGCTGGTCCACGGGCACCTGGACGTGGTGCCCGCCGAGGCGGCCGACTGGACCGTGCACCCCTTCTCCGGCGAGGTACGCGACGGAGTCGTCTGGGGACGCGGGGCCATCGACATGAAGAACATGGACGCGATGGTCCTGGCCGTCGCCCGGTTCTGGGCCAGGGCCGGCATCCGGCCCCGCCGCGACATCGTGATCGCGTACACCGCCGACGAGGAGGCCAGCGCCGACGACGGCTCGGGCTTCCTCGCCGATCAGCACCCCGGACTCTTCGAAGGCTGCACGGAGGGCATCAGCGAATCCGGCGCCTTCACCTTCCACGCCGGGCCGAAGATGCCGCTCTACCCCATCGCGGCGGGCGAGCGCGGCACCGGATGGCTCAAGCTGACCGCGCACGGCAAGGCGGGGCACGGCTCCAAGGTCAACAAGGCCAACGCGGTCAGCGCGCTGGCCGCCGCCGTCGCCCGGATCGGCGCCCACGAATGGCCGGTGCGCCTCACCCCGACGGTCCGCGCCGCGCTCACCGAGATCGCCGCGCTGCACGGCATCCACCCCGACCTGGACGCCCCCGGCTTCGACGTGGACGAACTCCTTGGCAAGATCGGACCGGCCGCCGCCCTCATCGAGCCGACCGTCCGCAACAGTGCCAACCCGACGATGCTGGACGCCGGATACAAGGTCAACGTGATCCCGGGCCACGCCACCGCGTTCGTCGACGGCCGGATGGTGCCCGGCGGCGAGGACGAGTTCCGCACGACCATGGACCGGCTGACCGGGCCCTCGGTCGACTGGGAGTTCCACCACCGCGAGGTCGCCCTCCAGGCCCCCGTCGACTCGCCCACGTACGCCAAGCTCCGCGCGGCCGTCGAGCGGTTCGACCCGGACGGCCACGTGGTGCCGTACTCCATGTCCGGCGGCACCGATGCCAAGCAGTTCTCCAGGCTCGGCATCACCGGCTACGGCTTCTCGCCGCTGAAGCTGCCCGTCGGCTTCGACTACCAGGCCCTCTTCCACGGCGTGGACGAACGAGTCCCCGTCGAGGCGCTGCACTTCGGCGTCCGGGTCCTGGACCACTATCTCCGCACCGCCTGACCCACTCGGGGGAATCGCACATGGCAACCACTCAGGCCTACGGAAGCTGGCTGTCCCCGATCGACGCCGCGCTGGCCGCCTCACGGGACGGCCGGCCGGAGTACGTCGAAGCGGTCGGCGACGAACTGTGGTGGACCGAACCCCGCCCGGCCCAGGCAGGCCGCCGAGCCCTGGTGCGACGGCTGGCCGACGGGACCACCGCGGAGCTGCCCGCCCCCTGGAACGTCCGCAGCCGGGTCATCGAGTACGGCGGACGGCCCTGGACCGGCACGGAACGCGCCGAGGGCGGCCCACTGATCGTCTTCGTCCACTTCGACGACCAGCGGCTGTACGCCTACGAGCCGGACGGGCCCCGCGACCCGTGGCCGCTCACCCCGCTCTCGCCGCTCGGCGGCGGACTGCGCTGGGCCGACCCGCGACTGCACCCGGGCCGGGGCGCCTCGGGCGAGGTCTGGTGCGTCCTGGAGGAGTTCACCGGCGAGGGACCGGCCGAACTGCGCAGGCTGATCGCCGCCGTGCCGCTCGACGGTTCGGCGGCCGGCGACCGGTCCGCGGTACGCGAACTCTCCGACGACCGGCACCGGTTCGTCACCGGGCCCGAGCTCTCGCCCGACGGGCGGCGGGTCGCCTGGATCGCCTGGGACCACCCGAGGATGCCGTGGGACGGCACCGAGGTGATCGTCGCGGACCTCGGTGACGATGCGACGTTCCACGCCCCGCGGACCCTCCTGGGCGGACCGGAGGAATCGGTACCGCAGATCCAGTGGGCCGACGACGGGCGGCTGCTCTTCGCCAGTGACCGCAGCGGGTGGTGGAACCTGTACCGCGCCGAGCAGGACGGGAGCGCGAGCGAACTCTGCCCCGGGCAGGAGGAGTTCGCCGGGCCCCTGTGGAAGATCGGGCTCAGCTGGTTCCGGCCGCTGGAGAACGGGCTCATCGCCACCGTGCACGGCAAGGGCGCCACCACGCTCGGCATCCTCGACCCGGAGACCGGCACGCTCGTCGACATCGCCGGTCCCTGGACCGAATGGGCCGGGACGCTCGCCGTGCAGGGCAGCCGGGTCATCGGCATCGCCGCGAGCCCGCGCAGCGCGTACGAGATCGTGGAGCTGGACACGGCGACCGGGCACACCCGGATCATCGGGGCGCCGCACGAGGACGCGGTCGACCCCGCGTACTACCCGGAGCCCGCCGACCGCACCTTCGCCGGTCCCGGCGGCCGGGAGATCCACGCCCACATCTACCCGCCGCACAGCCCCGACCGGACCGGGCCGCCCGGTGAACTGCCGCCCTACGTCGTGTGGGCGCACGGCGGCCCCACCGGGCACGCGGCCCTCGTCCTCGACCTGGAGATCGCCTACTTCACCTCGCGCGGCATCGGGGTGGCCGAGGTCAACTACGGCGGCTCGACCGGCTACGGACGCGAGTACCGCAACCGGCTGCGCGAACAGTGGGGCGTCGTCGACGTCGAGGACTGCGCGGCCGTCGCCGGCGCGCTCGCCGCCGAGGGCACGGCGGACCCGGACCGGCTCGCCGTCCGGGGCGGCAGCGCCGGCGGCTGGACCGCGGCCGCCTCACTGACGGGCACCGACGTCTACGCCTGCGGCACGATCATCTACCCCATCCTCGACCTGACCGGCTGGGGCAGCGGGGAGACCCACGACTTCGAGTCCCAGTACCTGGAATCGCTGGTGGGCCCGCTGGCCGAGGTACCCGAGCGCTACCGCGAACGGTCCCCGAGCACCCGCACCGACCGGCTCACCACGCCGTTCCTGCTGCTCCAGGGTGAGGACGACCCGATCTGCCCGCCCGTGCAGTGCGAACGCTTCCTGGCCGCCGTGGAGGGGCGCGGCATTCCGCACGCCTACCTCACCTACCCGGGCGAGGGGCACGGCTTCCGCCGCGCCGACACCATGATCAGCGCACTGGAGTCCGAACTCTCCCTCTACGCGCAGACCTTCGGTATCGAGCGGCCCGACGTGCCGAGGCTGGAGCTGGAGAAGTGAGCCTCGCGCCACTGATCCGCCCGGCCCGCCTGCGCGCGGGTGCCAGGGTGGCCGTCGTGTCGACGAGCGGACCGCTGCCCGTCGACCGCCTGGAGCCGGGCCTCGACATCCTCCGGGGCTGGGGCCTGGACCCGGTGCCGATGCCCCATGTCCTGGGAGTCCACCCGGAACTGGACTATCTCGGCGGCACGGACGAGGCGCGTGCCCGGGATCTCCAGGACGCCTGGTGCGACCCCTCGGTCGACGCGGTGATCTGCAGCCGGGGCGGGTACGGGGCACACCGCATGGTCGATCTGCTCGACTGGGCGGCGATACGGGCCGCCGGGCCCAAGGTGTTCGTCGGCTACAGCGACGTCACCGTGCTCCACGAGGCGTTCGCCCTGCGGACGGGCCTCGCCACGCTGTACGGGCCGATGGCGGGCGCGGAGACCTTCCTCAAGGACCCGGCCACCCAGGAGTCCCTGCGGGCCACCCTGTTCGAGCCCGGGACGGTGCGCACGCTGGGGCTCGACGGGGCGAGGGCGCTGGTGCCCGGCCGGGCCCGGGGCGTCACCTACGGCGGCTGTCTGAGCCTGCTCGCAGCAGACCTGGGCACCCCGCACGCCAGGCGGTCGGCCGCCGGCGGGCTGCTGGTCATCGAGGACATCACCGAGCCCCCGTACTGCATCGACCGCATCCTCACCCAGCTGCTGCGGGCCGGGGCGCTCGACGGCGTCGCCGGGGTTGCCTGCGGTTCCTGGGCGGGCTGCGAGCCGTACGCGAAGGTGCGGGCGGTACTCGCCGACCGGCTCGGCGGCCTCGGCATCCCGGTCGTCGAGGAGCTGGGTTTCGGCCACGGCCCCACCGGGCTGACCATCCCGCTCGGGGTGCCGGCCGTGCTGGACGCGCCCGCCGACGGCGCTCCGGCCACCCTCACGGTCGAGGTCGCGGCCCTGCTCTGAGCGGTGCCGACCGGCACCCGCACGCCGAACGGGTACGCGATGCGCAGAAGTTGAGCAACCTTCAGGAACCGTCGTACGAGGCGTTGACACCGCTATGAGCCGTGTCACAGCATGAGCGCGACCCAGTGCTTACTGGCCGGTAGGGCGCCTGGCGCCCTCGGTGTGGAGGTCTTTGTGTCGCGTGCTGTTCCCGGCTCCCGTTTCCGGTCCCGGCCGGTGTCACTGTCCCGTAAACCGCTGTCACCGTCACGCAGATCACTCGTGTTCATCGCCGGCGTGGTCCTCGCGGCCCCGCTCGCGCTCACCGGCACCGCACAGGCGGCGCCGGCCGCGGCGGCATCCGAATACACCGTCACCCCAATGAAGTTCACCGTCTCGGTGGGCGGCAGGTCCTGCGCCGTGGACGCCGATCTCTACCGCCCCACCGGCGCCGACGCGGCCCACCCGGCGCCCGCCGTGCTCGCCACCAACGGCTTCGGCGGCAGCAAGTCGGACGGCTCCACCGACGGCATCGGCAAGGCCTTCGCCTCGCGCGGCTACGTCGGACTCGTCTACTCCGGACTCGGCTTCGGCAAATCCGGCTGCCTCATCACCCTCGACGACCCCGAGGCGGACGGCAAAGCCGCCGCCGCCCTCGTCGACTTCCTCGGCGGGACCCGCGCGGCCGACGACGGCACCGAGGCCGACTTCGTCACCCTGGACGGCCCCGGAGACCCCAGGGTCGGCATGATCGGCGGCTCGTACGGCGGAGCCGTCCAGATGGCCACCGCCGCCGTCGACCACCGCGTCGACGCCCTGGTCCCGCTGATCACCTGGAACGACCTCGGCTACTCGCTCGCCCCCAACAACACCGGTGCGGTCCAGGGCGTCTCGTCCGACACCCCCGGGGTCTTCAAATGGCAGTGGACCAACGGCTTCTACCTGATGGGGGAGGGGCAGACGATCCTCAGCCCCAGCCTGGACCCCTCCCGGTTCGGCAGCCTGACCTGCCTGCACTTCGCACCGAAGGCCTGCGACACCGTCCGGCTGCTCAACTCGGGCCGCTACCCGGCCGGGAAGACCACCGCCATGCTCGACTACGCGCGCAGCGTCTCGCCGGTCTCGTACCTGAGCCGGGTCAAGGCGCCCACGCTCCTGGTCCAGGGCCAGACTGACAGCCTGTTCAACCTCAACGAGGCCACCGCCACCTACCGGACGCTCAAGGCACAGGGCACCACGGCCAAGATGATCTGGCAGGCCTGGGGCCACAGCGGCGGCCAGGTGGACGGTGAACTCGACCTGGGTCAGGGCAATCTGGAGAGCAGCTACGTCGGTGGCCGCATCCTCGGCTGGTTCGACCGCTACCTCCGCCACGAGACGAACACCGACACCGGACCCGAGTTCGCCTACTACCGCGACTGGCAGAGCGGCTACGGCACCGCGGACGCCGTGCCGGGCCTGACACAGAAGATGTACCTCTCCGGTGACGGCAAACTCGTCGACAACCGCTCCGAGGTCTCGCGCGGCAGCCGTCAGTACAGCAACTGGCTGGTTCCCACCAGCCATTCGGAGAGCTCGCTGGCCGGCCTCATCGGCCTGCCGGATCCCAAGCCCTACGACACCAAGGGCACCTACCTCGGCTGGACCAGCGCCCCGCTGACCGCCGCCGTCGATGTCGTCGGCGCTCCGAAGGCGACGCTGAAGGTCGTCTCGCCGAAGACGGAGCGGGTACAGAACAGCGGTGACGCCTCCGACAAGCTCGTCCTGTTCGCCAAGGTGTACGACGTGGCGCCGGACGGCTCCAGGAGTCTGGTGAACCGGCTCGTCTCGCCGGTCCGGGTACCGGACGTGACCAGGCCGTTCACGGTCCAGCTGCCGGGCATCGTCCACCGGTACGAGCCGGGGCACCGGCTGGAGTTCGTGATCGCCGCCAGCGACACCGCGTACTTCGGGAACCGGGGCATCAAGCCCGTCACCGTCGTCAGCGCACCCGGCGACACCGGGGTGCTGGAGCTGCCGGTGGTCGGCGGCACGGTGGACTGACACGGCGGGCGCCTGCCCGCACCTGCCCGCCCCTGTCACTCGAATGGGTGTACAGAACGGCCCCAGGCCACCCGGACGGAGTCATCCTGGTGGACCGGGGGCCGAGGCGCACCAGGAGCAGGGAAGGGGCCGGTCTCATGAGCCCGAAGGATGTGTCGAGCGGCGGCACGCGCAGCACCGGTCCGTTCACTCCGGCCCGCATTCTCGTCCTCGTCATCGCGGTCCTGTCGGTGGTGTTCATCGCCGAGAACACCGACGACGTGACGGTCCGCCTGCTGATCCCGCTGGTGACCATGCCGCTCTACGTGGCGCTGGCCGTGATGTTCGTGGCCGGGATGGCCTGCGGCGCCTACTTCTTCCGCAGGCGCCCCAAGTAGCACCGGCGCGCTCCTGGCCGCCTGGGGCCTCTCGTTTGGATCATGCCGGGCTCCTGATCCGGCCTGATCCAAACGAAAGACCCTACGGGACAGCCTTTAGGCTGGGCCGATGCCCGACTTCACCTACCTCGCCGAGGGCCCGCGCACGGCGATCCGCCCCTTCACGCCCGCGGACGCCGACGAGTTCACCGCACGCGCCCGGGAGAGCCGGGAACTGCACCGGCCCTGGCTGTTCCCGCCGACCGGCCCCGGCACCTACGACGCGTACGCGACCGCACTCATCGAGGACCCGTCGAGGGCGGGCTTCCTTGTGTGCGAGCGGGACGCCGGCGGCGCCGTCGCCGGCTTCGTCAACATCAACAACATCGTCATCGGGGGCTTCCGCTGCGGCGCGCTCGGATACGGCGCCTTCGCCCACGCGGCCGGTCGCGGGCTGATGACCGAGGGGCTCGAACTGGTTCTGCGGCACGCCTTCGGGCACCTCGGCCTGCACCGCCTCGAAGCCAACATCCAGCCGGGCAACGAGGCCTCGCTCGCGCTGGTGCGCCGGGCCGGTTTCCGGCTGGAGGGGTTCTCGCCGGACTTCCTGTTCATCGACGGCGCCTGGCGCGACCACGAGCGCTGGGCGATCACCGCCGAGATGCGCTGACCCGGCAGGCCGGGGCCTCAGGCCGTCTCGGCAAGCCGCTGCGCGTCCAGGGCGGCGAACAGCCAGTCGTGCGCGGACCCCGGGGTCGGCTCCGGCGTGCCGCCCGGCGGGGTGACCACCTCGGTCACCAGCTCCCAGTAGCGGTCGATCCGGGGATCGGCCGCCAGCTGCCCGGCCAGCACACGGCGGAAGGCAAGGGTGTCCCGGCTGCCGTACGCGCTCGCGTACGCGGCCACGAAACTGTCCAGCTCCGCGCCCGGGGACGGCCGCCCGCCCCGGCGCATCCGGGCCCCCGCCAGCTCGTACGCCTCGGCCAGGCCGGCGTACAGGACAGCCGGCCGGCCGGCCCCCTCGCCCCGGTGCGCCGCCGGCTGGGTCCGCTCGGCGCCGGTGCACGGGCGGGTCACCAAGGCGTACAGCCGGGCGAAGGCGAGGACCTGGGCGGGCTCCGGGTCCTCCGGTGGCTGCGGCACCACCGCCTCCAGGAACGCGGCGGTCGCCCCGGCCGGCATCCGGGGCGGCAGCCAGCCCCGCCAGAACCGGGCCAGCGGCGCGGTGTCCGGAGGCGCGGACACGGCCCCGATCAGGCGCAGCCGGTCCGCCCGCTCACCCGGCCCGCACTCCTGCACCAGCCGCAGTCCGGCCTCCCGCCAGCGCAACGCCCGGAGCTGGGAGCCGAGTTCGCGCAGCTGCCCCGCGACGGCGTCCTCCAGCACGCTGCCGGCCCCGGCCTCCTCCTCGTCGATGACGCGCCGCACCTCGCGCACCGGAAGCCCCAGGGCGCGCAGGGAGCGGACCAGCCGCAGCCGGCCGAGTGCCTCGGGGCCGTACCGGCGGTGTCCGCCGGCGCTGCGGCGGGCCTCCGGCAGCAGACCGCTGTCCGAGTAGAAGCGGACGGTCTTGACGGTGACGCCCGCACGCTCGGCGAGTTCACCGATGCCGTACAGGCCGTCGTGGGACGGGAACACTTGAACCTCCCTCAGGGGGAGCTTCTACCGTACCGGCGGGCGCTGCCGGACAGTGGTGGCGGCGTCTTTGGCGAAGGAGCGCTGAGGAGAGACCGATGACCGCATTCATCCTGGTACCGGGCATGTTCACCGACGCACACGTGTGGCGGGACACCGCCGCGCGACTGGCCGCCGCGGGCGACGAGGTGCACGCGGTGGCCCTCACCGGAACCGGCAGGCCCCGCCCCGCCGGGGCGGACCCCGTCGACCTGGAGACCCACATCGCGGACGTGCTCGCGGTGATCGACTCGGTCGACGCAGCGGCGGGGGCCGCGGCCGGCCGGCAGATCGTGCTGGTCGGCCACGACTACGGCATCCACCCCGTGCTGGGCGCCGCCGACCGCAGACCGGAGCGCGTCGGCCGAATCGTCTACCTGGACTCGGGACTGCCCCGGGACGGCGTACCCGCGCTGGCCGCGGTACCCGACGCGGCCCTGCGCGAGGAACTGGCCGGACGCGGCGGGGACGGGGAGCTGCCCGCTCCGGCCCGCGAGGCGTGGGGGCGCTGGGGCAGCACCGAGGGCGTGCCCGACGCGGCCCTGGACCGGCTCACCGCGTCCGCCGCCCCGCAACCGCTGCGCACCCTGCTCCAGCCGCTGCGGCTGACCGGCGCGGCCGCCGCGCTGCCCGTCAGCGGGGTGCTGTGCAACGGGAGCGGCTCCAGCATCGAAATGGTCCAGCGGGGAGTCGACTTCGGCGAGCCCACCCTCCAGGCCTTCACCGGCCCACAGGTGACGTTCTTCGAACTCCCCACCGGGCACTGGCCGATGCTGTCCCTCCCGGACGAGCTCGCGGACGTCCTGCGAAGGGCGGCGGCGGGTGAGGGGCACCGGCTGGTGTCCCCCGAGGAGTCCCGGCCGCCCGCACACCTGCGGCCCTTCCTGCTCGACGTACCGGACATCCCGCGCGAGCGGACCGCCAACGTCGACCTGTACCTGCCGGACGCCGAGGGCCCGCGCCCGGCCGTGGTGTTCGTGCACGGCGGACCGGTACCCGCCGAGGCCCGGCCGACTCCGAGGGACTGGCCGACCCTGACCGGGTACGCCCGCAGCGCGGCCGGGCAGGGCGTGGTGGGCGTGACCCTCGACCACCGCCTGCACGACGTCGCCGACTACCCCCGCGCAGCCGGGGACGTGGCCGCGGCGCTGGAGCTGGTCCGGGCCGATCCACGGGTGGACGGGCAGCGGATCGCCCTGTGGTTCTTCTCGGGCGGCGGGCTGCTCACGGCGGACTGGCTGCGGGAGCCCCCGTCCTGGCTGCGCTGCCTGGCGGCCAGCTATCCGGTCCTCGCGCCGTTGCCGTACCTGGGCCGGGTCGACGCGCGCTTCCACCCGGCGGACGCGGTGGCGAAGGCCGGCGCCCTGCCCCTCGTGATCACGCGCGTGGGCCGTGAGAGGCCGGAGATCGCCGCGACGGTGGAGGAGTTCCTCACCGCGTCGCGGAACTGCGGGGCGGTGCTGGAGGTGGTCGACGTACCGAACGCCCATCACGGCTTCGAGACCATCGACCTGACACAGGAGTCGCGCGACGCCGTGCACGGCGGGATGCGTTCGGTACTGGCCCACCTGGCAGTATGAGCCGGCCCGGATCCACGGTTCGCGGAGCGTCGGGTACAGGGTGGTGGGGGATCCCGCCCGGCGCTCCCTCGGGGCGTGCGGTGCTCCTGTGGCGGATCGCTGTCCGGCGGCAGCGGGCGGCCCTGGTGCCGCGAGGCCTACTGCGACGCGGCCCCGGCCCGGGGCCAGATACGGCCTGAGTTGTGCTGTGAAGCCGGACTCGGTCCCGATTGAGTAGGTCATGTCAGCCTACCGTGGAGGAGCAGTGCAGGGAGGCTGGGCCGACGTCGACGGAGAGTTGGAGTACTACAGCAAGTACGCCGGACCCGTCTATGTCTCCGCACCGGGCAACACCTGTATCGATTTCTACGGAGGCTTCTACTACGGCCTCACGGAACCGATGATTCACGCGGACGGCGGCGCAACCGGAGTGCGCTGCTGACCGGATCGCGCTCGCCTCTCCGTCCGCTGGCGGCCCGCTGTCACCCCGCCCCCGGTCCCCGCCGTCCCTTGTAGTTGATCTTCATGGTGTCCATGTCCGTCGCCGTGGAGCGCAGTTCGCCGTGCCCGTACCCGCGCTCGCGCAGATCCTTCTCCGCGCGGTCCTCGGCGATCGCGCACGCCATCTCCGCGCCGTCCTCGGCGTCCGACACCACCACGTAGCGGAAGCTGAAGTGCTTGAGCACCCGGTCGTAGGTGAGCGAACCCTCCTCGGTGAACGCCATCGCCGCCAGGCCGTGCTGCTCCACCCCGGCCAGCATCCGCTCCCGCGCCACGTCCGTCAGCCCGGCCCAGGTGCCGCGCACGATCACTCGGTAGGTGTGCTGCGTACTCATCGTGATCCACCGTCTCCGTTACGTCCCGCAAACCGCTTGAGCGGCAAGCCTACGACCGGGAGGATGAGGCGCATGCGGAATATTGTCGTGCTCGACGCACCATCCAACCTGGGGCTTCGTCCGCCGGCCCCCGGCACCGTCCCGGGCTGCTACAAGCTTGCCGGGGCGCTGCGGGAGCAACGGATCCTCCAGCGCGTCGGTGCCCGTGAGGGTGGCGTCGTCGTACCGCCCCGCTACGACCGGGGCGACTGGCAGGAGGGCGACGGGGTCTTCAACGCCGCCGCGATCGCCCGCTACACCCCGGTCCTCGCCGACCGGATCGAGGGCCTGGTCCGCTCCGGCGACCTTCCCCTCGTCCTCGGCGGGGACTGCTCCATCCAGCTCGGCGCCTCGCTCGCGCTGCGCCGGCTCGGCCGCTACGGGCTCGTCGCGATCGACGGCTCCGCGGACTTCCGCCACCCCGGCAACAGCGACCGGGTCGGCGCGGCGGCCGGCGAGGAGGTGGCCATCGCCACCGGCCGGGGCCAGCACGACCTGGCCGATCTGGAGGGGTTGCGGCCCTACCTCCGGGACGAGGACATCAGGCTCGTCGGCATCCGCGACTACGACGAGGACCGTGCCGGACTCGCCGAGCTGAAGATCCCCTTCGTGACCGTGGGCGAACTGCGCGAGCGGGGTGCCGGGCCGCTCTCGGCGGACCTCCTGAGCACTCTGGAGACCCCGGTCCTCGACGGCTTCTGGGTGCACCTGGACGCCGACGTCCTCGACCCGTCCGTCATGCCCGCCGTGGACAGCCCCGACGACGGCGGCGTCCTGCCCGGCGAACTGGGCCCGCTGCTGCGGGCACTGGTCCGCTCGCCGCGCTGCGTGGGCCTCAACATCACCGTCTACGACCCCGATCTCGACCCGGACGGCACCGCGGGTGCCATGCTCACCGACCTGGTGGTCGCGGCTTTTGCCGAAGAGTGACGGCCGATCCCCTGGTCCGGGCGGCCCGCAGCGTGTTCCATGGTCATCGGGGGGCGCCCGGACCTGCGGCGGCCCGCGCGAGGGATCGAGGTTGCCTTGGCCACCACCGTACGACGTGCCGTACTGACCCTGCCCGCGGCGGCGGTGGGACCGGAGAATCCGCTGCCCGCGTTGCGGCCCCTCGACGAGATGCACGTCGTCGACGACCGCGACCGGGCCGGCCTGCCCCGTGACATGGCCCGCCAGATCGGCCACGAGCCGCTGGCCACCGTCCTGCCGGTGCCCGTCCTCGACGGGTACGGACGCGAGCGCACCCCCACCGGCCTCGATGCGATCGTGATCGAGAACGACCGGATCCGGGCCACCGTGCTGCCGGGATACGGCGGCCGCATCCACTCCCTCTTCCACAAGCCCACCGGCCGGGACCTCGTCTACACCAACCCCGTCCTGCAGCCCGCCGACTTCGCGCTCAACGGCGCCTGGTTCTCCGGCGGCATCGAGTGGAACATCGGCGCCACCGGTCACACCACCCTGTCCTGCGCCCCCGTGCACGCCGCCCTGGTCACCGCCCCCGACGGCGGCCGGATGGTCCGGCTCTGGGAGTGGGAGCGGCTGCGCGACCTGCCGTTCCAGGTGGACCTGTGGCTGCCCGACGATTCCGACTTCCTCCACGTCGGCGTGCGGATACGCAACCCGCACGAGCGCCCCGCACCGGTCTACTGGTGGTCCAACATCGCCGTACCGGAGGGCGAGCGCACCCGGGTGGTGGCCCCGGCCGAGGAAGCCTGGCACTTCGGCTACGAACACAACCTGAACCTGGTCCCGGTCCCCGAGAGCGGCTCGGTCGACCGCACGTACCCGCTGCGCAGCGACTTCCCCGCCGACTACTTCTACGAGGTCCCCGACGGCGCCCGCCGCTGGATCGCCTCCCTCGACGAGAACGGCCACGGGCTCGTCCAGACCTCCACCGACCTGCTGCGCGGCCGCAAGCTGTTCCTCTGGGGCAGCGGACCCGGCGGCCGCCGCTGGCAGGAGTGGCTCACCGAACCGGGCACCGTCGGCTACGCGGAGATCCAGGCCGGGCTCGCCCGCACCCAGCTGGAACACGTGCCGCTGGAGCCCGGCGGCGAGTTCAGCTGGCTGGAGTCGTACGGACCCCTGTCGGCGGACCCCGCCGCCGTGCACGGCGACGACTGGTCCGCCGCCCGCGCGGAGACCGAACGAAGGCTCGCCGACGCCCTGCCGCGCGCCGATGTGGACGCCGCGTACGAGGCCTGGCGCCGCTGCGCCGACACCGAACCCGGCGAGGTCCTCGCCACCGGGTCCGGCTGGGGTGCGCTGGAGGTCCGACGCGGCGGATTCAAGCTTCCCGGTACCCCGTTCGCCGAGTCCACACTGGGTGAACAGCAGGCGCCCTGGCTGGAGTTGCTGGAGCAGGGGACCTTCCCCGAACCGCGCAGGGTGGCGCCGCCCGGCCCCTCGCTGGTCTCCCCGCACTGGCGCGACATGCTGGAGACGGCCGCCGCCGAGCCGCTCACCGAATACCACCTGGGCATCGCCCAGTGGCACGCCGACGACCGCGCCCAGGCCGTCCGCAGCTGGGAACGCGGACTGGCCCTGGCTCCCTCCCGCTGGCCCCTGCTGCGCTGCCTCGCCGTCGCCGCCCAGGAGAGCCGCCAGTGGGAACGGGCGGCCGACCACTACACGGAGGCGTTCGACGACCTGTGCGCGGAGCGCCGGGACGACGGTGACACCTGGACGGCCGCCACCGCCGCCCTCGGCCGGGAGGCGATCGAGGCGCTGCTGACGGCGGGCCGGCCGCAGCCTGCCCGCACCGTCTGGGACGGGCAGCTCCCCGAGGTCCGCAGCCGTGGCCGCTTCCGTCTGCTGGAGGCCAGGCTGCTGATCGCGGAGGGCGACCGCGGTGCCGCACGCGCGTTGTTCGACGAGGGCTTCGAGGTCGCCGATCTGCGCGAGGGTGCGGAGATCCTGGACGAGGTGTGGGCCGAGCTGACGGACGAGCCGCTGCCGGACCGGTACAACTACCGCATGCGCCCGCTCACCTGACGGAGGGACAGGTGCGTCAGGAGGCCCCGGCGGACAGGTTGCGGTCGACGTACTCGAAGACCGAACCGTCCGGGTGCACGGCGATCAGATTGCGGCCGACGGGCGTGTGGACGGGGCCCGCGATGACGCGGGCGCCCACCCGGGCCAGCGAGGCGTTGGCCTCGTCCACGTCCTTGACCGCGATCGTCGCCGTCACCTTGCGCAGGATCTCCAGCTCCGCCTCGGGGCCGCTCATCAGCAGGAAGCAGCTGATGGCGGCCACCGAGACCCCGCCGCGCTCGAAGCGCAGCGCCGAACTGCCCGTCAGGTTCTCGTAGAAGGCCACCGCGGCCTCCAGGTCGTCGACGCAGATCCGCAGCGTGGTTCCCAGGATTTCCATGCGGAACAGGGTAGTTGGCCGGTCAGAGGTGTGTGATCGATTCCGCCGCGCTCATGCGCGGCACAGCACCTCGCCGTGCGGGACCATGAACCAGCCGTCGCTCTGCTCGCCCCAGGTGCGCCACGCCCCGGCGATCGCGCTCAGCTGTTCGGGCGTCGCGTGCCCGCCGTCGACCGCCAGTTCCGCGTAGACCGAGCCGACGGTACGGTCCGCCCACAGCCCGCTCCACCAGTCACGGCTCTCCGGGGTGCCGAAGCACCAGGCGGCGGCCGTCGGGACGATGTCGGTGAAGCCGGCCTGGCGGGCCCAGGAGAGCAGCTGGCGGCCCGCGTCCGGCTCGCCGCCGTTGGCGCGGGCCACCCGGCCGTACAGCTCCTGCCAGGTGTCCATGGCGGGCACCTCGGGGTACCAGGTCATCGCCGCGTAGTCGCTGTCCCGGGCCGCGACCACGCCCCCGGGGCGGCAGACCCGGCGCATCTCGCGCAGCGCCTGGACCGGGTCCCCGACATGCTGGAGCACCTGATGGGCGTGGACCACGTCGAAGGTGTCGTCGGGGAAGTCCAGGGCGTGCACATCGGCAGTGGTGAACACCAGGTTGCCCAGGCCGCGTTCCGCCGCGACGTCCGCCGCCTGGTCCAGGATCTCGCGGGTGGTGTCGACGGCGGTCACCCGGCCGGGGGCCACCAGTGCGGCGATGTCCGCGGTGATGGTGCCGGGGCCGCAGCCCACGTCCAGCACGGCCATGCCGGGGCGCAGTTCACCGATGAGGTATCCCGCGGAGTTGGCGGCGGTGCGCCAGCGGTGCGAGCGCAGTACCGACTCGTGGTGGCCGTGGGTGTAGACGGCGGTCTCCTTCGGCATGACCGTGCATCCTCTCTCGAAAACGCGAGCCGCCGAACGCGGACCGCGAAGTGCTGATCGGTACGGCTACGGTACGCCCGGATGCCGAATAATGAGATGGCTATCTTGATATGTGGGACGGCGCTGGTCCGTGGTGGCCGGGAACGCGAAGGGGCGGCCGACTCGGCGTCGGCCGCCCCTCGTTCGTTCGTCCGCTTCGGCTCACATCTGCATCGGGCAGTACACGGTCAGTGCCTCCGGCAGCTTGTCGACCATCAGCTCTCGTCCGCTGTGCGCCACTTCGCCGTCGTACGCGTACGGCGTCCCCGGCTTGAGGCCGGCGATCCGCACCCGGTGGCGGCGGACGGCGGCATGCATGGGGGAGCGGGTCAGCGGGCCGGCGACGGCCGCGGCCAGCAGCCGCAGTCCCGGGGTCCGTCCGCCGTGCACCACCCGTACGTCCAGCAGCCCGTCCGCGAGGTTGTGGCGTCGCCCGGGGGCCGGGCCCACCCGCTGGAAGAGGCCGTTACCGACGAACAGCAGCCACAACGGACGCCGCCGCCCCTGCAGTTCGGCCTCCAGTGGCTGCCGGCCGCCCAGTACCTGCAAGGCGGCGAGCACGCCGGCCGGCCAGCCGCCGATCCGGGGGGACCAGTGCTCACGGGTCCGGACCAGCTCGGGATAGACGCCCATGCTGAACGCGTTGAGGAAGTAGCCGTGGGCGCCGCCGGGCCCCTCCGGACCCGGCCGGAAGCGGCCCAGGTCCACCCGTACCGCATCGCCCGCGGCGATCGCGGCACAGGCGTCGGCCACGGTCTCGATGCCCAGGTCGTACGCGAAGTGGTTCAGTGTGCCGCCGGGGAACACGGCCAGCGGCAGACCGTGCACGGAAGCCACCGCCGCCGCCCGGTTGACGGTGCCGTCACCGCCGCAGACGCCCAGCGCCCGGCCCCGTCCCGCCGCCTTCTCCAGCTCGGCGGAGACCTCCTCGGGGGGACACTCGACGACCTCGGCGTTCGGCAGCGCGTCCCGGACCAGTGAGGCCGTGGCCGTCGCCGTCCCGGACGCCTGGTTCACCACCACGACCAGGTCCTGGCCGTCGGGCAGCGAGGGCGCGTGCGCGGGGGGTCTGCCCGGTGCGGGCAGCTGGCCCCGGGTCGGGACGACGCCGCGCAGGGCGAACGCGGCTCCTATGCCCAGCGCCGCGCCGGCCAGCACATCGGTCGGATAGTGGACGCCGGTGTAGACGCGGGACGCCGCCACGGACAGCGCGACCGGCGCGACGACCGCCCCCCAGCCCTTCGACTCCAGCGCCACCCCGGTGGCGAACGCGGCGGCCGACGCGGCGTGCCCGGACGGGAACGACGTGGTGAACGGCTGGCGCTTGAGCTGTCGTATCACCGGAACGGCGTCCAGTATCGGGCGCTCCCTGCGGACCGCGCCCTTGCCGACCGTGTTGATCGCGGCCGAGGCCACCGCCATCGAGGCGATCCCGCGCAGCGCCGCCCGCCGGGCGCGGGCGCTGCCGCCGAACGCGGCCATGCCCGCCGCGGCACCGGCCCACAGCAGTCCGTGATTGGCGCTGCGGCTGAGCCGGGGCAGTACGGGTGCGGCGGCAGGCCAGTGCCGTCGGGCCAGGTCCTGGAACAGGGCGAGATCGCATCGGTGCAGCAGGTTCCGCAGCCCGGCTGGGCTCGGCACGTGTGAAGGGTTGCTCGGTGACGACATGGGACAGCGAATACCCTGCCGGGCCGTGCCGAATCAACCCGCGCGCCCGGACGACCCGCTCGGACCCGCCCGCCGGGTGACTTCGGACCCTCGCCATTCAATGACATAAAGGGAGAATTACGGTGAAAGCGGGCAGGGTCCGGTGGCGGAGGTCACTTCGTCATTGCCCGGACAAGTGCGCCGCGCTTAGCCTGTGTTCGTGATGCCGGTCACTGGCCGGAATGTCGAACGCGAGAGGGTGGTGCAACGACCATGGGGCGACTTGTCCCAGCGGTGACCAGGGCGCTGGACGTACTCGAACTCTTCCTCGACGGTGACGGTACGCTCTCCGCGCCCGAGGTCACCCGCAAGCTCCAGCTGCCCCGCACCACCGTCCATGAGCTGCTCACCACACTGGCCGCCCGCTCCTACCTGGTGACCACCCCGGACCAGCCCGGCCGCTACCGCCTCGGCGTCCGCACCTACCAGCTCGGCAGCCGGTACGCCGAGCAGCTCGACCTCGCCGCCGAGGGCCGTCAGGTGGCCCAGCAGGTGGCCGAGACGTGCGGGGAGACCGTCCACGTGGCGATCCTGGAGGGGACCGACGTCATCTACATCGCCAAGGTGGACTCCACCCACGCGGTCCGGATGGTCTCGGCGGCCGGCCGCAAGCTGCCCGCCCACTGCACGTCCGTCGGCAAGATGCTGCTCGCCGCCCTGCCCGGCCGGGAGCTCGACGCCCGGCTCGACGGCCTCGAACTGACCGGCATGACCCCGAACAGCATCACCGACGAGACGGAGCTGCGCACCGCGCTGGACGCCGTCCGGGAGCGCGGCATCGCGGTGGAGCACCGCGAGTCCAACCCGGACGTGAGCTGTGTGGCCGCACCCGTACGGGACCGGACCGGCAGGGTCGTCGCGGCGCTCTCCATCTCCGTTCCGATGATCCGCTGGAGCGATGAGCGCGAACAGGAGCTGGCCTCCCTCGCCGCCGACGGCGCCCTTGACCTCTCCGGCCGGCTCGGACACCACGGGGGACGGGTATGAGCCGTCCGCGCCCCGAGGTCGCCGTCCGCGAACACGCCGCGCTGGGTGAGGGCCCGACCTGGGACCCGGCCACCGGACGGCTCATCTGGGTCGACATCCTCGGCGCCCGGATCCACACCTACGAACCGGCCACCGGCCGCCGTACGGTCATGGCCACCGAACAGCACGTCGGGGCGGCCAAACCGCGCGCGGGCGGCGGCCTGGTCGTCAACCTGCGCGACGGCATCGGCCTGTACGACGCCGACGGCGCCTTCCGCTGGCTGGTCCACGACGCCGAACCGGGACGGCGCGGCAACGACGCGGCGGTGGCGCCGGACGGGGCGCTGTGGGCGGGCACCATGCGCTACGACGAATCGGAGACGGGCGGGAGCCTCACCCGCGTCGCGCCCGACGGCACGGCCACCCGAATCCTGCCCCTGGTGGCCTGCAGCAACGGCACCGGATGGAGCCCCGACGGCCGGCTGATGTACTACATCGACACGGCGACCCGCCGGATCGACGTCTTCGACGTGGACGGTGAACAGGTCGGCGGCCGCCGCCCGTTCGCCACCGTGGAGAAGGGGGCCGGCTACCCCGACGGGCTGACGGTGGATGCCGAGGGGGCCGTCTGGGTCGCCCTCTGGGACGGGTCCGCGCTGCGCCGCTACACGGCGGACGGCGTGCTGGAGCGCGTCGTCGAGCTGCCGGTGCGGCGGCCGACGTCCTGCGCCTTCGGCGGCCCCGGCCTGCGAGACCTGTACATCTCCACGGCCCGCGGCGGCCTCGAAGCCCCGCATCCGCTGGCCGGTTCGCTGCTCGTCCTGCCGGACGCGGGCCAGGGCATGGCCGGCACACCCTTCACCGGCTGACGGGCCCGCGTCGCCGGGCAGGTCCGGCTCACGGCCCCGCCCGGCGACGGCTCACCCCGCCGGGAAGCGGCGCAGCGGGCCGGGCAGCCGTGAGCCCAGCGGCGACATGTTCCCGTCGGCGCCGTGCCGGGCCAGCAGGTCCAGCACGAGCCGGCCGCGCCTGACCCGCTCACGGGCCGTGCCCAGGGCGGCATCGCGAAGATGGGCGCCGTACGGGTAGATGCCGGGCGCCCTGGACAGCCCGAACTTGAGATAGAGCGGGGCGCCGCGCCGGATGAGCTCGGCCGCCTCGTACATCCGCACATAGCCACCGAGGTCGTCCGGAGCCTCGATGTACAGATCCATGGGTGCGGCCGACACCCGCCTGATCTCGGTGAAGTGGGCGAGCGTCAGGTCGGACGGAATGTTGACCGAGTCCGCGCCGAGCCGCTCGTGGACCGCGAAGGACGCCGGGTTGACCGGGCCGATCAGCGCCGACACCTTGAACGTCGTGTCGGCGGGCAGCACGCCCTGGACGCGCAGCCGGTGCAGCGTCCAGAGCACTCCCTCGTCGGCGACGAGCAGGCACCTCACACCCAGTTCCGAGGCCCGCAGGGCGTCCTCGACACAACCGGCCAGCGCGTCGTGCCCACGGGCGCGCAGTCCCGCCCCGCCCGAGTCGGTACGGAACGAGGCCCCGGTGTCCCAGCTGCCGCGCGGCCCGGTGAACAGGCAGAGCTCGATGCCCCGTTCGGCGCAGCCCTCGGCCATCTCGGTGATCTCGGCGTCGCCGAGCATCCAGATCCCGCTGCCCTGGCTGACCCGGTGGACGGGAACATCGAGCCGCGCGCTCTCCTCCAGTACGACGGAGAGCGCCTCGGGCCCCTCCACCGAAGGGATCTCGGTCCGCCAGGTGCCGCCGTCCGGGAAGGAGTGCGGGGATGCGTCGGCCGGGTCCGGGGCCGGGGCGCCGAGCCCGAGCGCGGTGAGCGCGGGCTCGCCCGGACGCCGGGCGCCCGGTCGGGGGCCGGACGGGGCGATGGAAGCGGAGGTCATCAGCGACCTTTCGTGTTCGGGGGACGGGCTCTCGTGTTCGGTGGGCCGGACAGGGTTCGGGAGTGGAGGGGTGCGGGGGCGGCCGCCCGTCAGGGGGGCGGGCAGCCGCCCCTCAGGGACGCATCAGGACCTTGCCCGTCCCCGGGGCGCCGCCCCCGACCAGTGCCACGGCGTCCGCGAACCGCTCCAGCGGGAACTCGTGCGTGATCAGCGCGGCCGGATCGAGCAGCCCGGCGGTGAACGCCCGTACCGCGTACGACCAGGACGCGGATGACGCCCCGAACACGCTGCGCACGGTGAGCTGGCTCAGCGACATGTGCACCGGGTCGATGCCGGTGGCCCCCGGGGCGAAGATCCCGGTGAGCACCACCCGGCCGCCGCGCCGTGCGAGCAGGCAGGCGTCGGCTGCCGTGGTCGCGGCCCCCGCCGTCTCCACGACCAGGTCGTACCGGCCGCGCGCCGCCGTGGCCTCCTCGGGGCCCAGGGCCTCGCTCGCCCCGAACGCCAGCGCCCGGCCCGCCCGTTCGGCCCTCGGGTCGATCACCGTCAGCTCACCGGGTGACACCGAGGCCAGCAGCTGCGCCGCGAGCAGCCCGAGGGTTCCGGCGCCCACGACCGCGATCCGCTCCCCGGGCTCCGGCGCCCCGGCCCGTACCGCAGCGGCGACCACGGCGGCGGGTTCCAGCAGCGCCGCGGCGCGCAGGTCCGCGTCGTCGTCCAGCGGGTGCAACAGCCGGGCGGGCACCACGACATGGTCCGCGAACGCCCCGGGCCGGGTGAACCCCGTCTCGTCGTACCCCGCCGAGCACAGCGAGGTCTCGCCGGCCCGGCACCGCTCGCAGCCGCCGCAGGAGCGGAACCCCTCGGCGACCGTCCGGCGTCCGGCCAGGGCCGGGTCGGCGCCCGCGCCCACGGCCTCGATCACCCCGGACCACTCGTGTCCGGGCACCACCGGGTAGCGGACATAGCCGGGATCGCGGCGGCCGTCGTACACCTCCCGGTCGCTCATGCAGATACCGGCAGCGGCGACCCGGACCCGGACCTCCCCCCGGCCGGGTTCCGGAACCGGTCCTTCGGTCAGCCGGTGGCCGCCGGGCCGGTCGACCGTGATCGCCCGTGAGCGGGCGGGGGCGGTGCTCACTTGGGCTGCCTCTTCTCCCAGCCGTCGGCCCAGAGGTCGAACCTGGCCCGCTGCTGGGGGAATTCGGCGGCGGCGTCCACGTCGAGCTCCACGCCGAGCCCCGGGGCGTCGGAGAGTTCGAAGCAGCCGGTCGCGGGGTCGACCTGCGGGGCGCCCCGCACGACCTTCTTGATCTCGGCGTCGGCGAAGTCATTGAAGTGCTCAAGGATCTTGAAGTTGGGCGTGCAGCCTGCGACCTGGAGGCTGGCCGCCGTCAGGACCGAGCCGCCCACGTTGTGCGGGGCGATCAGCGTGTAGTGCGTCTCGGCGGTGGCCGCGAGCTTCCGCGTCTCCAGGATGCCGCCGATGTGGCCGACGTCCGGCTGGATGATGTCGGCGGCCTGTGACTCGAACAGCTCGCGGAACTCGATCCGGTCGTGGATGCGCTCGCCGGTCGCGATCGGCATGTCGACCTTGCCGGCCACCTTGGCCAGCGCCTTGAGGTTCTCCGGAGGCACCGGCTCCTCCAGCCAGGCGGGCTTGAAGGGGGCCATCTCGTGCGCGATCCGCACCGCCGTGGACGGGCTGAACCGGCCGTGCATCTCCAGCATCAGTTCGGTGTCGGGTCCGATCGCGTCCCGGACCGCCTCGATCAGCGACACCGCGTACCGGGTCTCCTCCTGGCCCAGCTCGAAGTGGCCGGTCCCGAAGGGGTCGATCTTCAGCGCCCGGTAGCCGCGCGCGACGACCCCGGACGCCGCCTCGTGGTAGGCCTGCGGGGTGCGCTCGGTGGTGTACCAGCCGTTGGCGTACGCCTTGACCCGGTCGGTGACCTTTCCGCCGAGCAGCTGCCAGACCGGGACGCCGAGCGCCTTGCCCTTGATGTCCCAGCAGGCCGTCTCGACGACCGCGATGCCCGACATCACGATCTCGCCGGCCCGTCCGTAGTCGCCGTACTTCATCCGGCGTACCAGGTCCTCCACGGCGAACGGATCCGAACCGGCGATGTGGTTGGCCTCCGCCTCGCGCAGGTAGCCGATCAGCGCGTCGGTGCGGCCGAGCATCCGGGTCTCGCCCACACCGGTGAGGCCCTCGTCGGTGTGCACCTGCACATACGTGAGGTTCCGCCAGGGCGTTCCGACCACATGTGTACTGATTCCGGTGATGCGCAAGGCGACTGCCCCTCGATGTGTTCGATATTTCGTCACTCGTTCGAAATCTTGGCGTGACCGTAATGACGCGGCGGGGCGGGTGTCAATGGGTCCGTCACGGCCGGTACGGTTCCCGGCCCGCCGGGCGGCCGGCGCCATTCCCTCGTATAAAGGGGCTCACACGGCCCGGCCGACGGGCCGGCGGACCGAGCGGCGGCGAAGGAGGCCCGGATGGGCCGGGAGCGGACCGGGCGTCAGGGACGCGGGCGGGCCGGGCGCGACGCACCGGGAGTCCGGGAGGACCGCGGACCGGTGCGGTACGGGCCGCCCGCGCCGGGACCCGGCCTGCCGGTCCTGCCCGAACTGGCCGAGGTGCTGGCGGGCGCGGCAGGCAGCGCGGTACCCGAGCCGGCCGGCGGTTCGGCGCAGCTGCGCGACGCCGCGCGCGGCTACTGGGAGCGGCGCGGACTGCGCGGCGGGCCCGAACACATCGCGGCCGCCCCGGGCGCTTCCGCGCTGCTGCTCGCGCTGATCGCCGCGCACGGCGGCGACGTGCTGATGCCGCGCCCCTGCCCGGCCGCCTGGATCCCGCAGGCCCGGCTGCTGGGCAGACCCGCCTATCACGTGCCGACGCCCGCAGAGTGCGGCGGTGTCCCCGACCCGTACGCGCTGCTGGAGACCGTGCGCCGGGTACGGGCCGAGGGCGGCCGGCCCCGGCTGCTGCTGATCTCCGTCGTCGACGACCCCACCGCCACCGTCGCGCCGCCCGAACTCGTGCGCGAGGCCTGCGAGGCCGCCGTCGCCGAGGGGCTGCACATCGTCAGCGACGAGACCTGGCGCGACACCCTGCACCGGCCGCGCGACACGGTGCTGCTGAGCCCGGCCGAGATGTGCCCCGACGACGTGACGGTGATCTCCGACCTGACCGGTGCGCTGACCCCGTCGGCCTGGCCGGTCGCGGTCGCCCGGTTCCCGGACACCGGCCGGGCGGCGGTCCGGCACGCCCGCACGCTCGACATCCTCACCGCGCTCGGCGCCTTCGTCGCCGGTCCCGTCGCGGCGGCCGCCGCCCACGCGCTGCGCGAACCGGACGCCGTCACGGAGCGGATGCGCCGGGCCTCGGCCATGCAGGCGCAGATCGCCGCCGCCGCCCACCGGGCGGTCCTCGCCTCGGGCGCGCTGGCCAGGCCCCCGCAGGCTGGCCGTCACCTCTACGCGGACCTCGGCCCGCTCAGGTCCCGGCTCGCCGCCCGAGGGGTCACGGACTCGCTGGAGCTGGAGGAGTACCTGACGGAGCGGCTCGGCGCACCGGTCCCCGGCGGCCACCGGTTCGGCGACGAACTCGGGGCCCTGCGGGTGCGCCTGGGCACCGGGCCGCTGCTCGGGCCGGCCCCGGAGCAGCAGCTGGAGGCCCTGGCCGCCGACCGGCCGCTGGAACTGCCGCACGTCGCGGCGGCCCTCGGCGTCTTCGCGGCGGCCCTCGACGAGCTGCGCTGACGCCGCCGACACCCTCGAACCGTGCCCCGTCAGCGGCCGAACCGCACCCACAGCCGGCGCCACAGCGCGGGCGCCCCGCTGATCAGCAGCGTCAGCCCCACCGCGGCCACCACGCCCTGCCACGGCTCGGGGAACAGCGAGCCGCCCAGAACGCCGATCAGCTGATAGGTGGCGGCCCAGGCCAGACAGGCCGGCACGTCCCCGTGGGCGAACCGCCGCATCGGTATCCGCCCCAGCAGACACGCCAGCATCACCGGAATCCGCCCGGCGGGCACCAGCCGGGACAGCACCAGCACCATCGCGCCGTGCTCGTCGAGCTTCTGCTGCGCCTGCGCGAGCCGCTCCGGAGCGGCCCGCTCGCTGATCACCCGCAGCCACTTGGAACCGTTCTTCGACCGCACTCCGCGCTGACCCAGCCAGTACAGGGAGATGTCCCCGAGGAACGCGGCCGCCGACGCCACCGCGAAGACGTACAGCAGCGCGAACGGCGACGACTGGTGGAACGCCACCACCGCCGCCGAGCTCACCAGCGCACCCGTCGGCACCACCGGAACCAGAGCGCCCAGCGCCACCAGCAGGAACAGCGACGGATAGCCGACCGCCTGCTGCGTCGACTCCGTGGGGAGCCGGCTCATGACCTCGTGGATCACCCGCCGGCCTCCGGCCGGACATGCTCGCCGTGCTCCAGCCGGTGCACCGCCACCCCGGGCGCCACCAGCGCCGCCTGGCGGACGAACTCGTCACCCGGCGAGTGGAACTCGTGCGGCCGGACCCCGTCCATCCCGATCGGCCAGTACGTGCCGTAGTGCACCGGCACGGCCGAGCGCGGCGACAGCCGGGTCAGCGCCTCGGCGGCGCGGGCCGCGTCGAGATGGCTGTGGCCCAGGTAGGGCCCCCAGCCGCCGACCGGCAGCAGCGCCACGTCCACCGGCCCGACCGCCCGCGCCATGTCGTCGAAGAGACCGGTGTCGCCGGCGAAGTAGGTGCGTGCCGCGCCCTCGACGACGTAACCCAGCGCGGGGGAGCGGTGCGGGCCCACCGGCAGGCGCCGGCCGTCGTGCAGGGCCGGAACCGCGCGGATCCGCACCGCACCGACCCGCACCTCGTCGCCGGGCACGACCTCCGTGATCCGCAGCCCGCGCACCCGGCGCAGCAGCCGCAGCCCCGGGACCGCCCGAAGCGCGCCCATCGGCACGATCAGCCGGCCGCCCGGGGCGATGCGGGCCAGCGACGGCAGATGCAGATGGTCGGAGTGCAGATGCGAGATGAGGACGACGTCGGCGACCGTGGCCGCCGGGCCGGGCAGCTTGCCGCGCCGGCGGCGCAGATGCGCGATGCGCCGTACGAAGAGGGGGTCGGTCAGGACCCGGACCCCGGAGTCCTCGATCGTGCAGGTGGCATGACCCCACCAGGTGACTTCCACCGGCACGCTCCGCCTCCTGTTCCCCGGCCCCTCCGCCGGGCCGCTCCCGGACCCGCTGTCGAGCCTACGGCCAGTCGTTCCGCTCAGTCCGTGAGCCCCAGCGTGCCCGCCGCCTGGATCGCGAGCCAGACCTCGGCCAACGCCCCCGTCGACCCCAGGTCCCGGCCGGCCAGCGTACCGAAGCGCCGCAGCCGGTAGGAGAGGGTGTTCGGATGGATGTGCAGGGCGGCCGCCGCCGTCTCCGTGCGGCGGTCGCGCTCCATCCAGGTGCGGACCGAGACCAGCAGCTGCGAGTCATGGGCGGCGTCGTAGCGCAGCACCTCGCCGAGCACGTGCTCGACCAGCGCCGTCAGCACCGCCGGATCGTCGGGCAGCCAGCGCCCCGTCGAGTCGTCGCCGTAGCGGACCACGGGCCGGCCGGACTCCACGGCCTTGGACACCGCCCACAGCGCCTCCCGCTCCGCCACCCGCAGCGCGGCGCCCGGCAGGAAGGTCCGGCTCATCCCGGCCGCCACCCCCGGCAGCCCGCCGATCTCCTCGGCCAGCTCACCGGAGCCCAGCACATAGCGGTCCTCGCCCCAGGTCAGCAGCAGATGCGGCTGGTCCTGGAGGCAGCGCAGCAGCGCCTCGTCCGTGGCGCCGCGCACCACGATCAGCACGGTGTCGCCCTCGATCGCGTGCCGCGCCAGCCGGCGCCGCGCCGTCTCGGGGTCGAGCACCTCCTGCAACAGCTCGGCCAGCGTCTCCGCGCCCTCGCGCCGCAGCGTCTCGCGCTCGGTGCGCACCATCGCGACCCGCAGCGCCGCCACCGTGGCGATGTGCTGGACGACGGCGAGCCCGGCGGGCTGGGCGCCCTCCCGCTCGTACGCCACCAGGAACCCCGCCGGACCGCCCGGCGCCGGCACCGGCAGCACGAAGCCGCCCGGAATCGTCGGCGGCGCGTCCGCCGACGCGGGCAGCACCCCCGCCCCGGGTACCGGCACCCCGGGCAGCAGCGGACGCCCCTGCGGGGTGCAGAGATAGACGTCGTACCCCGACAGGCGCTCCAGCCGGCGCAGCAGCGTGGGGGTGTCCAGGTCCTCGGCCACCAGCCAGCGCAGCGAGCCGAACACCTGGAGCTGGGCGCCCAGCCGGTGGCGCGCGTCCTCCTGCACCGAGGCGGCCACCTCCTGGGAGACGGCGATGAAGGGCACCGCGAGCGGCACCTCCAGGACCGGGAACCCGCGCTCCTCCGCCGCCCTGAAGAACGCGTCGTGCAGCGGCGGCATGTGCAGCTGCGCCGAGAGCGCCAGCGCGGAGACGCCGGCGTCGTCCAGCCGCTCCAGATAGGCCCGCTGCCCCGCCGCCGTACGGGGCACCGCGAGCCCCGCCGTCATGATCACCTCGGCGCCCAGCAGCCAGGGCGTCGGATCGGCGAGCTCACTGGCGTGCGCCCAGGAGACGGACCGGCCGAGACCGCCGCTGCCCGCCCGCACGGTGAGCTGGAGCGCCGGGTACGAGAGGAGATCCTCGACCGTCAGTTTGTTGGTGGCCACAGAAAGGAGGGTATCCCTCTGTGACTTTCACAATTGCCCGCCGTCGTCGCGGCCCACACACTGAGGGGCCAGTCCCCGCGCATGAACAGCACGAACAGCAGGTGGAGCGCCCGTGACTACCTCGATCACCGAAGTCGAGACCAATGGAGTGGAGCGGATTCCCGACGCGGACCGCACCGCCCGCCCCGTCGACCTCTTCCGGCTCGCCTTCGGCGGCGCCAACACCTTCGCCACCTGCGTGCTCGGCGCCTTCCCGATCCTGTTCGGCCTCTCCTTCTGGCAGGGCCTCGCCGCGACCGTCCTCGGCCTCGTCGCGGGCGCGCTGCTGCTCGCCCCCATGTCGCTGTTCGGCCCGCGCAACGGCACCAACAACGCCGTCTCCTCCTCCGCCCACCTCGGTGTGCACGGCAGGGTCGTCGGCTCGTTCCTCTCGCTGCTCACCGCCGTCGCGTTCTTCTCCATCTCGGTCTGGTCGTCCGGCGACGCACTCGTGGGCGGCGCGCACCGGCTGGTGGACGTCCCCGAGTCCGACCTCACCTACGGCGTCGCCTACGCGGTATTCGCCGGGCTCGTCCTGGTGGTCTGCGTCTACGGCTTCCGCTTCATGCTGATGGTCAACAAGATCGCGGTGGTGGCGGCCTCCGCCCTCTTCGTCCTGGGGGCCTTCGCCTTCGGCGGGGACTTCGACGCCGGGTACGCGGGCTCCTTCGCCTCCACCGCCGACCCGCTGTTCTGGCCGTCCTTCGTCGGCGCCGCGCTGATCGTGCTGTCCAACCCGGTCTCGTTCGGCGCGTTCCTCGGTGACTGGTCGCGCTACATCCCGGCCGACACCCCGCGCCGCCGTGTCATGGGCGCGGCGTTCCTCGCCCAGATCGCCACGCTGCTGCCTTTTGTCTTCGGCCTCGCCACCGCGTCGATCATCGCCACCAAGGCCGCGAAGTACGTCGACCCGGCAGCCCCCAACTACGTCGGCGGGCTGCTCGCGATCTCGCCCGGCTGGTACTTCCTGCCGCTCTGCCTGATCGCCCTGATCGGCGGACTCTCCACCGGCACGACCGCGCTGTACGGCACCGGGCTCGACGTCTCCAGCGTGTTCACCCGCTTCAGCCGCGTGCAGTCGACGTATCTCATCGGCGCCCTGTCGATCACCTTCATCTTCGTCGGCCGCTTCGCGCTCAACCTCGCCCAGTCCATCTCCACGTTCGCCACCCTGATCATCACCTGCACCGCCCCCTGGATGATCGTGATGGCTCTCGGCTACGTCACCCGGCGCGGCTGGTACGACACGGACGCCCTCCAGGTCTTCAACCGCAGGCAGACCGGCGGCCGCTACTGGTTCAACCACGGCTGGAACTGGCGCGGCCTGTCCACCTGGCTGCTCTCCGCCGGGGTCGCGCTCCTCTTCACCAACCTGCCCGGCCAGTTCGTCGGCCCGCTCGGCGACCTCGCGAACGGTACGGACATCTCGCTGCCGGTCGGCCTGGCCCTCGCCGCGGTGCTCTACCTCGGCCTGCTGACGCTCTTCCCCGAACCGCGTGCGGTGTACGGGCCGGACGGGCCCCGGTTCGTCCGGGCCTCCGACACCCCGGTCCCGCCGATCACCGGCGCCGGGGCGGAGCCCGCCCCCGCACCGGCCGCCGCACTCTGACCTCCCCGCCTCCTTCTCAGCCCCCGCACCCAGGAGCCGTTTCATGAGCACGCCCGTCCGGGACACCGAGCAGGTCCGCGCCGCCGCCGACGCGCTCGTCGCCGCCTTCGCCGAGGGCCGCCTCGACGACTACTTCGGCGCCTTCGCCCCCGACGCGACCTTCGTCTTCCACTCCACCCCGCGGCGGCTCGGCTCCACCGCCGAGTACCGCGCGCTCTGGCAGGAGTGGGTGGACCAGGACGACTTCCGCATCCTCGGCTGCACCTCCACCGGGCAGCTGATCCAGCACTTCGGCTCCACCGCCGTCTTCAGCCACGACGTGGAGACCACGCTCTCCACCAAGGGCGGCGTGGAGACGGTCCACGAGCGCGAGACGATCGTCTTCGCCCGTACCGACGACGGCGGCTGGCCCGCCGTCCACGAGCACCTGTCCGCCCGGACGGCCGGCTGACCCGGCTCCGGCCTCCGGCCCACAGCGGCCCCGCCCATGGCTCCCACGCCGCCCGACCACGAGAGAAACCGGTCTACCCCGCATGCCCCTCACGTTCCGCAACTCCATCGACGGTGTCCCCTCCGACGCCTCGGACGGCCGCACGCTCGACGTCGTGGACCCGGTGACCGGTGAGGTCTACGCGACCTCCCCGCTCTCCGGACCGGCCGACGTCGACGCGGCGATGGCCGCCGCCGCGGCGGCCTTCCCCGTCTGGCGCGACACCACCCCCGCCGTGCGCCAGCTGGCCCTCCTGCGGATCGCGGACGCCATGGAGGCGCGGGCCGACGAGCTGGTGGCCGCCGAGAGCCGGGACACCGGCAAGCCGCTGCACCTCACCCGCAGTGAGGAGCTGGCCCCCGCCATCGACCAGATCCGCTTCTTCGCGGGCGCGGCCAGGATGCTGGAGGGCCGCTCGGCCGGGGAGTACATGGACGGCATGACCTCGATCATCCGCCGCGAGCCGGTCGGGGTCTGCGCCCAGGTCGCTCCGTGGAACTACCCCCTCATGATGGCCGTCTGGAAGTTCGCCCCGGCGCTCGCCGCGGGCAACGCCGTGGTCATCAAGCCGTCCGACACCACCCCGGCCTCCACCGTCCTGACCGCCGAGATCATCGGCGGGGTACTGGACTCGCTGGAGCTGCCGCGCGGCATCTTCAACGTGGTCTGCGGCGACCGCGAGACCGGCCGGCTGATGGTCGAGCACCCGGCCCCCGCGATGGCCTCCATCACCGGTTCGGTCCGGGCCGGCATCCAGGTCGCCGAGTCCGCCGCGAAGGATGTCAAGCGGGTCCACCTGGAGCTCGGCGGCAAGGCGCCCGCCGTCGTCTTCGAGGACGCGGACCTGGCGAAGGCGGTCGACGACCTGATCGTCGGCGGCTTCTTCAACGCGGGCCAGGACTGCACCGCCGCCACCCGGATCCTGGTCCACGAGTCCGTCCACGACGAGTTCGTCACCGCGCTGGCCAAGGCCGCCGCCGACACGAGGACCGGACAGCCGGGCGACGAGGACGTGCTCTACGGCCCGCTCAACAACGCCAACCAGCTCGCCCAGGTCAGCGGTTTCGTCGAGCGCCTCCCCGAGCACGCCAGGGTCGAGGCGGGCGGCCACCGTGTCGGCGAGAGGGGCTACTTCTACGCCCCGACCGTCGTCTCGGGTCTCAGGCAGGACGACGAGATCGTCCAGAACGAGGTCTTCGGCCCCGTGATGACCGTCCAGTCGTTCACGGACGAGGCCCAGGCAGTCGCGTACGCCAACGGCGTCGACTACGCCCTGGCCTCCTCGGTGTGGACCAGGGACCACGCCCGCGCCATGCGGATGTCCAAGAACCTCGACTTCGGCTGCGTGTGGATCAACACCCACATGGCACTGGTCGCGGAGATGCCGCACGGCGGGTTCAAGAAGTCCGGCTACGGCAAGGACCTCTCCGCCTACGGTTTCGAGGACTACACCCGGATCAAGCACGTCATGACCTCCCTCGACGGCTGACCCCGGGGACAGGCGCGCCCGCCGCCCGGCGGCAGGCGCGCCCGCTCCCGTGCGCTCCCGCCCGCCCTGCCACGCGCCTTCTTGTACGGCAGGCCGGGGCGTAGGGTCGCAGGACGCCTAGCACGGGGAGAACGGCCATGGGGGACGTACGGGTGGCGGCCATCGCCAGTCTCACGCCGCTGGAGGAACTCGACAGCGACCCGTTCCTCGTGGACACCCGCAGCCAGCACGACATGTGCGCCCGCTGGGCCGCCGACAAGGGTTACGTCGTCACCCGGCAGCTGCGCCTCTACGGACTGCGCCCCGACCACCAGGCACTCTGGGCCGACGTCGAGGACGGCGAGGTCGAACTCTTCGTCGCCCCCAACGACCGGGTGCTCGCACGGGCCGTCGCATCGGTGCCGCGCTTCACCGAGGAGTGCGAGCGGCGCGGCGTACGCCTGGAGATCGCCGGTCTCGACGAGCCGCTCTACAGCTCCCGGACGAAGGCCGGCGTGCACCGCAGGCTGTCCATGCCGACCGCCGGATACGACGGCTCCTGAGCGGCCCGGCCGCAGACCGTCGGCGGAAGGGGCCGTCCCGCTGTGAAAAGCTGGACCGGGGCCCGGAACAGCGGGGCCCGGACGTGAGGTGGCGGCGGCGTGGGTGACGGGCGATGGCGGAGAGCCGGAAGCGCCCTGATGCGAGTGATTGTGGTGTGGGCGGTCTCGACGCTCACGATGCTTGTGCTCGCCGGGATTCTGCCGGACTTCCAGCTCCAGTCGAGCGACGGCGACAGCATCACCAAGACCGCGTTCACCGCGGCGTGGGGCGCCGGCGCGTTCGGCCTGCTCTCCGCACTGGTCTGGCCGGTGCTGGTACGGGCCCTGCTCATCGTGCCGGCCCTGGTCCTGGGCATGCTGGTCTTCTTCCTCAACGGTTCGCTGCTGCTGATAGCGCTGCGCCTCATCCCGGACGGGCGCGGCGCGGCCGACCCGCAGATGGCCGTCGTCGTCGCGGCCGTGATGTCCGCCGTCGCCTCGGCCACCTCCACCGCCCTCGCCGTCCGTGACGACAACGCCTACCGCCGCCGGCTGTCGCGCCTCGCCGACCGCCGGCGCCGCCGCAGCGGCAGCGGTGACGGCACGGACGGGGGACCGCCCGGCACGGTCTTCATCCAGCTCGACGGAGTCGGCCACGACGTCCTCGCGCAGGCCGCCGCCGACGGACTGATGCCGACCGTCGCGCACTGGCTGGCCGACGGAGACGGCCACCGGCTCACCCCGTGGCGCACCGACTGGTCCAGCCAGACCGGTGCCAGCCAGCTCGGCATCCTGCACGGCACCAACTTCGACGTCCCGGCCTTCCGGTGGTACGAGAAGGAGACCGGCGACGTCATGGTCTCCAGCAGACCGGCCAGCGCCCTCGAAATGCAGCGCCGGGCCGTCGTACGCACCCGGGACGGCGGACTGCTCACGCTGGACGGGGCCGGCCGGGGCAACCTCTTCAGCGGCGGCGCCGACCAGCTCGCGCTCGTCCTGTCCATGGCCGCCAGACGCGGCAAGGGACGCCGCTCCCGGGCCGGGTACTTCGCCTACTTCGCGGACCCGGCCAACGCCGTCCGTACCGCGCTGTCGTTCGTCGCCGAGGTCGGCCGGGAGATCGGCCAGTCGACCCGGGCCCGCATCCGCAAGGAGACCCCCCGGATCAAGCGCGGCGGGCTCTACCCCTTCATCCGGGCCTTCGCGACAGTCGTCGAACGCGATGTGGTGGTCGCCGCCGTCATGGGCGACATGTTCGCGGGACGGACCGCCGTCTACGCCGACCTGGTCGCGTACGACGAGGTCGCCCACCACTCCGGGCCGCGCAGCCGGGACGCCGAGAAGGTCCTCGCCCGGCTGGACCGGTCCCTCGCGTTGATCGTCGAGGTCGCCGAACAATCCCCGCGCACCTACCGGATCGTGCTCCTGTCCGACCACGGCCAGAGCCCGGGGGAGACCTTCGCGGGGGTGTACGGGCTGACCCTGAAGGACCTGGTGCGGGCGGGCAGCGGACTACCGGTGCCCCGCCGGGCGCAGCGCACCCGCAGCGGCTCCGAGGCGCGTGACGCGGTACGGATCGCGCTGCACCGCCCGGTCGAGGGGGGCCGGCAGGAGAACCTGGCGAACCCCTCGGACCCGGTCGTCCTCGCCTCCGGCAACCTCGGTCTGATCTCCTTCCCCGACATAGCGGGACGCGCCTCGCTCGAGCAGCTGGAGAGCCGCCACCCCGCGCTGCTCAGCACGCTCGCCAACCACCCCGGCATCGGCTTCCTGCTGGTGCGCGGCGAGGCCCACGGATCGGTGGTGCTGGCGCGCGGCGGGATCAGCATCCCGGTGGCGGAACTGCGCGACGGGGACGGGCCGCTTGCCCCCTTCGGCCCGGGAGCGGCGGCCGCGGTCCGGCGCACCGACACCTTCCCGCACGTCGCGGACGTCATGGTCAACTCGATGTACGACCCGGAATCGGGCACCGTGCACGCCTTCGAGGAGCAGATCGGTTCGCACGGGGGCCTGGGCGGCGAACAGTCCCGGCCCTTCCTGCTCTGGCCGCGCGGGATGACGGACCCGCTCGACGCGGTCGCCGCCGAGGGGGCGCGACGGCCGGCCGAACTGGTCGGCGCGGAGGCCGTGCACCGGGTCCTGAGGCGCTGGCTGAACGAGGTCTCGGGGCCGCAGGTGCCTCTGGGGCAGCCGGACCGGGCGGGCGACGCCGACGCGGACACCGGCGCGCGGGGCTGAGCCGCGTAGCCCGGGGGCGTCAGGACGACCGGCGCCGCACCAGGGTCGGGTGGAAGATCACCGACGGGACCGGCTCGCCCGGGCTGCCGATCTGCTTCAGCAGCAGCCGGGCCATCTCCACGGACATCTCCTCCACCGGCTGCCGGACCGTCGTGAGCGGCGGATCGCAGGCCGTGGCCGCACTGCTGTCGTCGAACCCGACGAGGGCGATGTCGTCGGGAATCTCCTTGCGGGCCCGCAGCAGCACCGGAAGGGCGCCCAGCGCCATCAGGTCCGAGGCGATGAACACCGCGTCCAGGTCCGGACGCTCGTCGAGCAGCCGCTTCATCGCGTGGGCGCCGCCCGTGTGCGTGAAATCGCCCTCCGAAGCCGTCACGTCCCGGATGCCGTGCACCGCCAGCGCGTCCAGGAAACCCGTCAGCCGCGCCTGACCGGCCGGCATGTCCTGCGGGCCCGACACCGTGCCGATCCGGCGGCGGCCCAGCGAGACCAGGTGATCGGCGGCCAGTTGCGCCCCCGCCCGCTGGTCGGCCTCGACATAGGTGAGCGGCGTTGGCCGGCGCGGCTCTCCCGCGAGCACGGCGGGCAGCCGGGTGTCGTGCAGCAGCCCCGGCAGCGGGTCGTCCGCGTGCGAGGAGATGAGCACCACCCCGTCGACGTGGCCGTGGCGCAGGTAGGACAGCAACTGGTCGCGGGAGGACTGGTCGTCGGCCAGCATCAGCACCAGCTGGATACCGGCCGGGCGCAGGACTTCGAGCAGCCCGCTGACCACCCGCCCGAAGTACGGATCGGAGAACATCCGGCCTATGAAGGGCTCGGAGACCGGGCGCCGCTCCCGTTCCGAGACGACGAGCGCGACCGAGTCCGTGCGCCGGGTCACCAGCGAGCGGGCGGCGCGGTTGGGCACGTATCCGGTGGCGTCCACAGCCTCCTCGACCAGCCGGCGCAGCGCCGGGTCCACGGTGGTCGCGCCGTTGATCACCCGGGAGACGGTGGCCCGTGAAACTCCCGCCACGGCGGCCACGTCCTCCAGAGTGGCGGGGCGCGCGGGCAGCGGTGCGTCGGCAGTCATGCAGCCCTTTATACCGGGCGGTACGAGCGGTCCGGAAACGCGTACGGGGCGCCGCGTCCGCCCGGCGCGGGGCGTCAGCCGGCCGCCTCGGACGGGCCCGGAAGCAGGTCGAGTTCGGCGAGTTCGGCCTTGCGCGCCGACACCAGGGCAGTGGCCAGCCGTCTGGCGTCGGGTCTGGTCCCGGACTTCGCCTCGGAGCGTGACACCTGGGCGGACTGGCTCAGATGCTCGCGGACCAACGTCATGAGAACGCGGTCGAACGCCCGGCCCTCGACGGCGCGGGCCCGTTCGAGGTCGGGCTCCGTCACCATCCCGGGCATGTCGTGCCCCTCGTGCACATTGGTGTCCGGCAGTCCCATCCTGGCCAGCAGCGGTCGCAGCCGGGCGAGTTCGCCGCTCTGCGCGGCACGGAGTCCGGCCGCCCAGCGTCGTACCCGCGGATCGGCGGCGCGCTGCCCGGCGAGCGTGAGCAGCACCACGGCCTGCTCGTTCATCGGGGTCATCAGCTGGGCCCAGGCGGCGTCCGTCGGATCGGCCGGGGCCCCGGTCGCGGTGGTGGCGGAGCCCGAGGAGGCCGGTGCGGGCGGTGCGGCCTCGGGCCCGGTGCCGGCCGGGGCCGAGCATCCGGCCAGGAGGAGGAGCAGGGACAGTGCCGCGGTGCTGCGGGCCGCCTTCATGACGAGATCCTCGGGGGGAAGGGCCCGCCCGGGGCGTGGGGCCCCGGGCGGGAGTCGGACGGACGGCGGCGGTTCAGCCGGTGGCCGGGGGTGGTGGCCGTCGGCCGGTCAGGGGGTGCCGTCGGCCCCGCACTTCACGATGGCGTTGATGCAGTCGCGGACGCGCTGGGCCATCTCGGCCTCGGGCCACACGTTGAAGAAGTCACCGTGCATGGTGTAGCCGGGGCCGGACGCCAGCCGGAACCGGGCCGGGTCGCCGTTGACCGGGTAGCGGAGCACCTGACGCAGCTTGGGCACCGGGACCGGGTGGGTCGAGGGGCATTCGCCGTTGACCGGGTACGCCATGTGGCTCTTGTGGTCGGCGGAGTCGAGGTCCTTGCCGTTCCAGCACTGCGGGAAGTCCAGGTACGACTCCAGCATCGCGTCCGCCGGGCAGTTCACGAAGTCGTGCGAGGGGTTGACCTCCCCGTGGTGAAGGCACGACCAGCGGGAGATCGTGTTGTCGTCGGGACCGGTCGCCTTGGCGTTCCCGGCGACGATGCGCAGCCCGCGCGGGAAGGGCTGGATCCGCTGGATGACATCGTCCCGGACCCCTTCGCCCAGGTAGTAGAACGTGGTGCCGGTGGGTTCGACCTCCTTGTCGCCGTCGTACAGGGTCGGCACCCAGTACGACGACAGGTCCGTGTCGGGCGAGCAACTGCTCCTGGCCTTCTCCAGCGAGGCGAGGTCGGAGTTGCCGTTCGTCGAGTCGTTGCCGAAGAAGCTGTGCATGTGCGAGGCGCCGGGCAGACCGGGGAACACGATCGGGTCATCGGGCGCCCGGTGGGTGTACGGGCATTCGGCCAGGAACTCGGCCACCCGGACGACGTCCGCGGCGGCCTTGGCGGCCGGTACGGCGCTCGTGCCCCCACCGGCGGACGCGCTGCCGGTGGCGGACTGGAGGAAGGACACGGTGAGAGCGGCGGCGACGAGCCCCGCGATGCGGTACCGCCGGCGCGGCAGGGACGCCCGGTGGCTCTGTCGGCCGGCGGGCCGGTGGTCGCGGAGTCGATGACGGAAGAAGAGCACGGCACTCCTGTTCGGAGGAAGTGGGGGATTCCTTGAGCGCGAGAGAGAGCGCTCTCTCAAAGGAACGTAAAGTGACGCCCTAGACATGTCAACAGACCACGCAGGCCCTCAACTGGCTGCTGTTTGAAGCTTGTTGAGGGCATCGATGAGTGGGAGAGCGCTCTCTCAACATTCTTTCGGATCCGACTTCCCGGACGGTCGGCACGCACCGGGGCGGGCGGCGGTCCGAGGAGGGCCGCGGAGCCCCTGCGGCACTTCGCCACAGGGGCGTTGTCAGTGGTGGGCGGCAGTATGGAGGGCATGACGAACTCAGCTGTTGTGCTCGCCGATACCGCTGCCTACGCCGTCGCGGTGGAAGAGGCGTCGCAGGCCGCCGCCGCGTACTACGCCACGGGCGAGAGCACGCTCGACGACGATGCGTACGACCGGTTGGCGCGTGCGATCGCCGCGTACGAACAGGCCCATCCGCAGGAGGTGCTGGCGGATTCGCCGACCGGCAAGGTGGCGGGCGGCACGGCCGTCGGGGATGTCCCGCACACCGTGCCGATGCTCTCCCTGGACAACGTGTTCTCGGCCGAGCAGTTCGTCACCTGGACCGCCTCGCTGGAGCGCCGGATAGGCAGGCCGGTCGCCGCCTGGAGCGTCGAGCCGAAGCTCGACGGCCTCGCGGTCGCCGCCCGTTACCGCGAGGGCCGGCTGGAGCAGCTGATCACACGTGGCGACGGCACGGCCGGTGAGGACGTCTCGCACGCCATCGGCACCGTCGCCGGTCTCCCCGCACGGCTCACCGAGCCGGTCACGATCGAGATGCGCGGCGAGATCCTGATGACGGCCGAGCAGTTCGAACAGGCCAACGCGATCCGCACCGAGCACGGCGGCGCACCCTTCGCCAACGCGCGCAACGGCGCGGCGGGCACCCTGCGCGCCAAGGACCGCCCCTACACCGTGGAGATGACGTTCTTCGCGTACGGCGCCCTGCCGCTGCCCGAATCCGGCGAGCTGACCGCCACGCTGGCCGAGCTGCCCCACAGTGAGGTCCTGGCATACGCCGCGGAGCTCGGCGTGCACACCGCGGCGGACACGGACGTGGCGCCGCGCACCGTCGGCACCGCCGAGGACGTCCAGCTGCGGGTCGAGGAAATCGCCGCGCTGCGCGCCTCTTTGCCCTTCGGGATCGACGGCATCGTGATCAAGGCCGACCTCGCGGCGGACCAGCGCGAGGCCGGCTCGGGCACCCGCGCCCCGCGCTGGGCCATCGCGTACAAGCTGCCGGCCGTCGAGAAGGTCACCCGGCTCCTGGGCGTCGAGTGGAACGTGGGCCGGACCGGCATCATCGCGCCGAGGGCGGTGCTGGAGCCGGTCGAGATCGACGGATCGACCGTCAGCTACGCCACGCTGCACAACCCGGCCGACATCACGCGCCGCGATCTGCGCCTGGGCGACCACGTGATGGTCTACAAGGCGGGCGACATCATCCCCCGGATCGAGGCCCCGGTCGCCCACCTGCGGACCGGCGGGGAACAGCCGGTCGAGTTCCCCGCGGCCTGCCCGCAGTGCGGCTCCGAGATCGACACGAGCGAGCAGCGCTGGCGCTGTGTCCGAGGCCGGAACTGCCGCCTCGTCGCCTCCGTCTCGTACGCGGCCGGGCGCGACCAGCTCGATATCGAGGGGCTCGGTGCGACCCGGGTCGTCCAGCTCGTCGACGCCGGACTGGTCTCGGACTTCGCGGATCTGTTCGTCCTGGAGCGCGAGCAGCTGCTGGCGCTGGAGCGGATGGGCGACACCAGCACGGACAATCTGCTGGCCGCGATCGACGCGGCGCGCGCCCAGCCGCTCTCACGGGTGTTCTGCGCGCTGGGGGTACGCGGCACCGGACGTTCCATGTCGCGGCGGATCGCCCGGTACTTCGCGGACATGGACCGCATCAGAGCGGCCGACGCCGAGACGCTCCAACTCGTCGACGGCATCGGCAAGGAGAAGGCCGGGGGAGTGGTCGCGGAGCTGGTGGAGCTCGCGCCGCTGATCGAGAAGCTCGTCGCCGCCGGGGTCAACATGACGGAGCCGGGCGCGACCCCGCCCCCGGAGCCGGGTCAGGAGGCCGACGCGGAGGGCGGGGGCGCGGACGGGGAAGGTGCGGACGGCGAGGGTGCGGACAAGCGGCCGCTCGACGGGATGACCGTGGTGGTCACCGGGGCCATGACGGGCGCGCTGGAGAAGCTCTCGCGCAACGAGATGAACGAGCTGATCGAGCGGGCGGGCGGCAAGGCCTCCTCCAGCGTCTCCAAGCGCACCACGCTCCTGGTGGCCGGTGAGAAGGCCGGGTCCAAGCGGACCAAAGCCGAGGACCTGGGCATCCGGATCGCCGCCCCCGAGGAGTTCGCCGGGCTGGTCGGGGGATTCCTGCCGTCCCAGGTGTGACGGGAGCGATCCTTGGATTTTGCGTGGGAGTGGCTTTCTTTGCCTGCCTATTGCATAGTGAGGGCTCGGTCATGCCTCGCTATCAGCGGGTCAATGGGTGTGCGAACGGCTGCGTCTGCGGGCCGGGGGTGAGGGGCGATGCGTTCTTTGCGCGACGGACAGCGATATGTCCGCTCCGCTCACCGGCAGCACCGGGGAGCGACCCGGGGGCTCGCGCTCGACCTCGGCAGCTCCCGGACCCGTGCCTGGATCCCCGGACAGGGTCTCGTGTCCGACACGGGAAACGGGCCCGGCGGTGAGTACGGCCGGGGCGGCCCGGTCCGGCGCGGACGCATCGTCGACACCGAGTCGTGCGGGCGGCTGCTCGGCCGTATCGCGGACACGGCACTGGGCGCCCACCGCGACGACACCGTGATCGTCCTCAGCCACCCCGTACTCGCGGGCTCCGAACACCGCGCCGCCGCGCGGGAGATCCTCGGCGCGCTCGGCCCTTCGAGCGTCATCGTGCTGGACAGCGCCAGGGCCGCCGCCGCGTGCGCGGGGCCGCAGGACGGCGGGCCGCTGCTCGTCGTCGACATCGGCGCCGAACTGACCGAGGCGACACTCCTGGTGGACGGGCGGGTCCGCGATGCCCGGCTGGCCGAGACCGGGCTCAGCGACCTGGGCCCCGGCGAACCGCCCACCGCCGTCGTCCGGGCCGTCCTGGACATGGTCATGGCGATGTGGCAGCAGGACCGGCACGGCGCGGTGCTCGGCGCCCTCCGCAAGGGCCCGTTGCTCGCCGGAGGCGGCGCGCTGCGCCCGGACGTCACCAACCGGATCGCGGTCCGCCTCGGCGTCGCGGTCCGGCTCCCGGACGACCCGGCGACCACCGTCGTGCGCGGGGCCGGGCTGTTCCTCGCCTCCGTGCTCCGCCACGGAGCGGTCGCGCCGGTCCTGCCCGGCCGAGCCGGGTGACCCCCCTCCCGGGGGCGTCCCGGGGCGACGCGCACCCGCGGGACCGGCCGGACACCCCGCAGTGCCGCCGCCGCGCGGCTTCGGCGCGGCGGTACCTCGCCGCGCTGCTCCTCGCCGTCCTCGCTGTCGCGGGCGGTGCGCCCGCCGCCGTCGGAGCCGGGCTGTCCGCCCGGACCTCGGCCGGTCCGGTGCTCCTCACCGGGGGCGGCACCGGACTCGGCACCGGCACCGGCACCGGGCTCGGCGCCGGGCTCAGCACCAGCGCCAGGCTCGGCACAGGCACCGGGCTCGGCACCGGCGCCGCGCCCGGCCCGAGTCCGCGCCCCGGGCTCAACCCCGGCAGTCGCATCAGCCACGATCCCGGCACCGCCGCCACCCGTACCGGTGCGCATACGCATACCCGTACCCGGGCCGGCGCCGTTGCCGAAGGGCTTCGGCCGGGCCCCGTGACCGCGCCCCGGCCGTGGGCCGCCGCCGAACACCCCCGTCCCCCTCAGCACCTTCCGCCGCCCGGCCCCGGCGCCCCGCTCCCGCGCCCGCCCGGTCTCCTGCCGCCGCACCCCGTCCCCGCAAGCCTCCCGGCCGCACCCCCGGCCGCCGCCGCCAACCGCTTCCGCGCCGCGCTGCCCGGTGTGCGCGGGCCTCCGGGCAGGGCCGTTCACCGGCCGTGGGACCTGCCACCGGTCCCGTCCCGTACCCCTGCCGCGGCACCCTGACCGAGGGGCCCGGCGCCCCTCGGAGGAAACCCATGACTCGCGCCACCACGGTGCGGGCGGTTCTGGCTGCGGCCGTACTGCTCGTCGCCGTGCTCATCACGCTGACCATGTCCCCCAGACTCGGCCTCGATCTCCAGGGCGGCACTAGAATGGTGCTCCAGGCCAAGGACTCCGGCACCGCGAAGGCGGACCGCGAGAGCACCGACCGCACCCTGGAGGTGCTGCGCAAGCGCATCGACTCGCTCGGCGTCGCGGAACCGACCCTGACCCGCTCCGGCGAGGACCGGATCATCGTCGAACTCCCGGACGTCCAGGACCCGCGCAAGGCCGCCGAGGTCATCGGCAGAACCGCCCAGCTGACCTTCCACGCCGTACAGGGCCCCGGAGCACCCGACGGCCCCGGGGCAAAGGACACGACGGTGCTCCCCGACGAGCAGGGCCGCCGCCTCGCGCTCGGCCCTGCCGCGCTCTCCGGCGCGGGCGTGAAGGACGCCGCCGCCTCGTTCGACGCCCAGCAGGGCGCCGGCTGGTCCGTCTCGCTCGACTTCCACAAGGACGCCGGGCGGGACTGGACCCGGCTGACCGGCGAGGCGGCGTGCCACCCGGTCGCCGACGAGCGGCGCCGGGTCGCCATCGTCCTGGACAAGCAGGTGATCTCCTCGCCGCAGGTCTCCCCGACCGTCGGCTGCGACACCGGTCTGCCCTCCGGTTCCACCCGGATCACCGGCTCCTTCAGCGCCGACGAGGCCCGCGAACTCGCGCTGCTGATCCAGGGCGGCGCACTGCCGGTGCCCGTCGAGATCGTCGAACAGCGGACCGTCGGCCCGACGCTCGGCGCCGCCGCCATCGACGCCAGCGCCCGCGCCGCGCTCATCGGCGCCGCGGCCACGGCGCTGTTCATCACCGTCGTCTACCGGCTGTTCGGCGCCCTCGCCGCCGTCGCGCTCGGCGCCTACGGAGTGATCTCGTACGCGGCGCTCGTCGCACTCGGCGTCACGCTCACCCTGCCCGGACTCGCCGGATTCGTCCTGGCCATCGGAATGGCGGTCGACGCCAACGTACTTGTCTTCGAACGGGCCAGGGAGGAACACGCACAGCATCCGGGCCGGTCCCTGCGTACCTCGCTGACCGCCGGATTCCGGCATGCCCGGAGCGCCGTCGCGGACTCCAACGTGACGACGCTGATCGCTGCGGGGCTGCTCTTCTTCCTCGGCTCGGGACCGGTCAGGGGCTTCGGTGTCACCCTCGGCATCGGGGTCCTCGCGTCGATGTTCTCCGCACTGGTCATCGCCCGCGCCCTCACCGAGATCGCCGCGGGCTCCACGTTCGTCGGTGACTACCGGGGCGTCAACGGCATCGCGAGCCCCGGCCGGGTACGGACCTGGCTGAACCGCCGCGATCCGCAGCTGATGCGCTCCCCGCGCCGCTGGCTTTTGGTCTCCGCGGTGCTGGTCGCCGTCGCCGTGACCGGCATCCTGGTGCGTGGGGTCAACCTCGGCGTCGAGTTCACCGGAGGCCGCCTAGTCGAGTACGCGACCAGCCGCCCGGTCGACGTGGAGACGGCCCGTTCCGCGCTGGCCGGCGCGGGATTCGCCGACGCCGAGGTCACCACGGCGGGCGCGGGCGACATCTCGGTGCGGACCGGAGCGCTCGACAACGCCGGCGAACACACGCTGCGCGCGGCCCTGGCCGAGGAGGGCGGCGAGACCACCAAGGTCCGGGACGAGCTCATCGGTCCCAGCCTGGGCGACGAACTGCGGCGCAACGCGTTGATCGCGCTGGCCATCGCCGTACTCGTCCAACTCGTCTATCTGGCGGTCCGGTTCCGCTGGACGTTCGCGGTGGCCTCGGTCGGGGCCCTGGTCCACGACGTGATCATTCTGGTCGGCGCCTTCGCCTGGCTGGGACGCACCGTGGACGGCATCTTCCTGGCGGCGCTCCTCACCGTCATCGGCTACTCCGTCAACGACTCGGTGGTGGTCTTCGACCGGGTGCGGGAGCTGTGGGCCAGGGCCCGCCGTGAGCCGCTGGGGAGCGTGGCGAACCGGGCCGTCCTGCAGACGGTGCCCAGAACCGTCAACACCGGGATGGGCGCCCTGTTCATCCTCGTCGCGCTGGCCGTCCTGGGCGGCGACTCGCTCGCGGACTTCGCCCTCGCCCTGCTGATCGGCATCGTCGTCGGGACGTACTCCTCGGTCATGACCGCGGTGCCGGCCGCGCTGCTCCTGGAACGCGGCAGCAAGGCGCCGCCGCCGGTCCGCAAGGATGCCCCGCGCGGCAGGCCGGGTGCCGGGCGCCGGGACCGGCTCGACAACGGGGCACGCGTGTAGCCCCGGCCGGTTCCCCTGCCTCGCCCCCGCGCCGCTCCATCGGCGCGGGGGCGAGGCGCGTCGGTCGTGGCATTCCTGCCGGGCGCGACGGCACAATCACGATCGACCACCCAGTGATCGGAGCGAGCCCGTGCCCGTCGTGCTGCGTGAGGCATGGACCACCCTCGTACCGGACATGACCGACCGGCACGGGCCGCTGCCGCCGCTGATGCTCGCCCTGACCGTCGTCACCGGGCTTGTCGACGCCGTCAGTTATCTGCAACTGGGCCGGGTCTTCGTCGCGAACATGACCGGCAACGTGGTCTTCTCCGGCTTCGCCTTCGCCGGCGCCCCGGGCTTCTCGCTGGCCGCCTCGCTCGTCGCGCTCGCCGCCTTCGCGGCCGGGGCACTGGCCGGCGGCCTGCTCGTCCACCACTCCCACGCCCACCGCGGCCGCATGCTGCTGCACGCGCTGTGTGTCGAGACCCTGTGCGTACTGGCCGCCCTGGTCCTCACGCTGGCCTCGGGCAGCCCGTACGACGGCGGCGTGCGGTTCGCACTCATCGTCCTGCTCGCCCTGGGCCTCGGAGTGCAGAACGCCGTCTCGCGGGCGCTCGCCGTACCCGACCTCACCACCACCGTGCTCACGCTGACCATCACCGGCATCGCCTCCGACGGCCGGCTCGCCGGGGGCGGCGGCAGCCGGGCCGGCCGCCGGATCCTCTCGGCCGTCGCCATGCTGGCCGGTGCCCTGGTCGGAGCGGTGGCCGTGCTGCACGGGCACCCGGTCCTGCCGCTGGTCCTGGCCGTGGCGATCCTCGCGGTGGTGTGCCTGGCCGCGCGGGTCCTGGCGCGCGACGACGGCCCGTGGACCCGGCCCGTCGTCAAGAAGTGACCCGCCGGGACGCGCCCGGCACGCCACCTCACCCGTCAGGACTCGAGCGAGCGCAGATACGCCGCGGTCCCGGCGTCGGCGGGCAGGAACGTCTCGATGGCCAGTTCCGAGACCGTCACGTCCATCGGTGTGTTGAACGTGGCGATGGACGCGACGAACGAGAGCAGCCGGCCGTCCTGCTCGATCAGCAGAGGCAGCGCGAACGGCACCGACGCCGAGGGCTCGTCCCACTCCTGACCGTCCGGCCCCGGGCCCACCGGATAGCCCGCGACCTCCTCGTACAGCGCACGCAGCTCCGCCGAACGGACCAGGGCGATCTGACGCTCCATCTGCGCCAGCAGATCGGCCCGCCACTCGCGCAGATTGCGGATCCGAGGGGCCAGCCCCTCCGGGTGCAGGGTCAGCCGCATCGCGTTCAGCGGCGGGGCGAGCAGGTGCTCCGCCACCCCGGCCGTCAGCCGGGCGATGCCCTGGTTGGCGGCCACCACGTCGTACATGCCGTCCACGACGAGCGCCGGATACGGGTCGTACCCCTGGAGCAGCCGGTCCATGCCCTCGCGCAGCGCGCCCATCGCCGGGTCGTCGAGCGCGGTCTCCGTGTAGCGGGGCGCGTAACCGGCCACCACCAGAAGCGCGTTGCGTTCCCGAACGGGTACGTCCAGGTGCTCCGCCAGTCGCAGGACCATATCTTCGCTGGGGCGGGCGCGGCCCGTCTCGATGAAGGAGATGTGCCGGGCCGAGGAGTCGGCCCGCAGCGCGAGCTCCAGCTGGCTGATCCGGCTCCGCTCCCGCCAGCTGCGCAGCAGCGGCCCTACCCCCGTGTCAAGCGCGACAGTTGTCATAGCGAGACCGTAACGTCACCGGCACCGCCGACCGGCACCGACCACGAGTGAGGGAGCAACCGTATGCCCGCCGAACCGCTGCCGCGGAACGAGATCGACAACCGGCTGGGCGAACTGCCCGGCTGGACGCTGGAGGGGGACCGGATTACCCGCACCTACCGGCTCCCGTCGCACTTCGCCGCCGCCGGGCTCACCGTCCATGTCGCCCAGATCCAGGACGAGCTGAACCACCACTCCGATCTGACGCTCGGGTACGACACCGTCGCGCTCTCGGTGAACTCCCACGACGCGGGCGGAAAGGTCACCGAGAAGGATCTCGCGCTCGCCGCCAGGGTCGCGGCCGTCGCCCCGGGCCACGGGGCGCGGTAGGTCCCCGGGCCCGCGCCGTCAGGGCGTCGCGCCGAAGCGGGGATGTGCGGCCAGCCAGCGCGCGCAGCTCTCGCTGCGCTCCACCGCCTCGGCGTACGACGCCCGGGTGTGTCCGCTCACCGCCGAGGCCGCCGCCGACGCGGCCGCCGAGCGCGGATGCCAGCCCAGCAGATGGCGCCAGCTCAGCGGTGAACCGGTGATCGGACGGGTCACCACGCCGGGCGTCGGCGGGAACGTCGCCCGGCACAGCCCGACGGCGCGCCCCACCCGCACCAGATGGACCACGGACACGGTGTCCGTCTCGTACACCGACACCGGGCTGAAGCCCGCCCGCGCGCAGGCCGCCACGAAGCAGTCCGCGAAGCAGCCGTCGCCCGGCACGTCGGCCCAGCACTCGTCCGCCAGCGCGGAGAGCTCCAGCTCGGGTTCCCCGGCCAGCGGATGGTCCTCCGGCAGCATCACGAAGACCGGATCGATCCCCACGACCTGCCACGTCAGCCGGTCCGCGTCCGGCGGCGGGCTCTCACCGCAGGCGCCGATGAGAGCGAAGTCGAGCCGTCCGTCGATCAGCTGGGCCGAGATCTCGGACACCGACCAGCTGGTGTACGTGGACACCGGCGCGGCCGGGTGCGCCTCGGCCAGCCGGTCGACGAGACCGCCGAGCAACGGACCGTGCGTGCCGCCCAGCCGGAACCGCTCCATGGCCCCGCGCGCGTTGGCGAACCGCACCGCCTCCGCCTGGAGTTCGCTGACGGCGGGCAGTACCACCCGGGCCCGTTCGAGCACCAGCTCACCCAGGGGCGTCGGCCGCGCACCCGTGTGGTCCCGGTCGAACAGCGGGCCCCCCAGCGCCTTCTCGATCCGCCGCAACTGCGCGCTCAACGCGGGCTGCGCGAGCCCGAGCGCGGCGGCCGCCTTGGTGAGACTTCCGGTGTCGGCAATGGCACGTACCGTACGCAGATGGCGCAACTCCAGCTCCATAAGCGAAAGTTATGGCCCCGGTGGGCTGCTGGCAATCGTGCGGAGCGGCGGGGCGGGCTCCGTTGGCCGGGCCTTGGCTATTCTGCACGTGTGACGACCGATCTGACCTCGAGGCGGCGCTTCATGCCGCCGGAGTAGGTGGCGGGCTTCCCCGCCGCCTCCGTCAGGTCGAGGCGCGGCCGCAGTTCGGCGGCGGCGGCGCGGCCCTCGCGGCGGGCGAGGAGGACCGACCTGTCCCCGTAGGCCTCGCGCAGACCCCTGGCCTCAATGGCGACGGAGCGAGAAGTCTCGTTGTGGTCATGCCGCGGAGACTGCGGCACGGCGCCTTCAACGCGCTTTCACCGTGGTTTCAACGCCCCGGGACCCAGCGGCGGGCCGGCCCGGTCAGAGCGTGGACAGGTGGGACAGGAACAGGACGGCCGTCGACAGCGTGAGCATTCCCAGGCAGTTCAGCCAGAACATCCGCTTGAAGAAGCGCGCCCGGTAGTGGGCGTAGGTGGCGCACAGGAAATAGGCGATCACCGCGGCGTTGGTCGTCACGGCGACGCCCTCGTACCGCAGACCGGCGGCGAGCCCCGCCGCGGCCAGGAACTTGACGACCACCAGCACCCACCACCAGTCGCGCGGGAAGCGCACGCCTTCCAGGCACTGCTGGATGAACACCGGGGGGCGCACCGACATGATCGCGTCGGAGAGGAGCGCCAGGGCGAGCAGTGCGGTCGGCCACCAGGGGTCGGGGGTGCTGATCATCGTTGGCTTCCTTCGCGGTCGACGACGAAATGGATGACTTCCTGGAACTGGGTGACCGCGCCCCGTTGGTCGAGAGCGCCGTAGCCCACGGTCATGAGGATGCCCAGGTAGGCGAAGTAGAGGGTGCGTGCGCCGCCTGCCGCCCCGGTCGCGGTGAGCGGGGTGCGGGCCAGGAGGGCTTCGAGTTCGGCGATCAGGGCCCCGGCGAGGGTCTGGAAGATCTCGGACTCGTGGGTGCCTCGGACGATGACCGCGGCGTATTGACGGGACAGTTCGAGGTCGAGTGCGAAGTAGCTGATGAAGGGTTCGACGAGATCCAGGACCGCCCCGGCCGCCGCGCCGGGGGACAGCGGCGTCATCCCGCCCGGCCCGTGCTCGGCCTCCCGGCCGTGGTGCACGGCGGCGATCCAGGTGTCGAAGATGGCGACGAGCAGCGCGTCCTTGTCGCCGACCGACATGACGGTGCCGGTGCTCACCCCGGCGTCGGTGGCGATCTGGCGGATGGTGCTGGAGCCGAACCCCTGCTCGCGGAAGAGCCGTTCGGCCGAGGACAACACCTTGAGCCGGGTCGCCTCCCGCTGCGCCACGCGTGACTGAACGCGTTCACTGAACATGTTCGGATAGTAGGGCGGGAGAGACGCGTGCGCAAGGGCCGCCGGCCCACCGGTGCGGGCGGCAGCAGCCTTGCTCCGCAAGGCCGTTGGGGTGTCCTAGAGTCACTCGAATGCTGGACTACAACGACGAGGCGGCCATCTACGACTCCACGCGCGGTGGCGTGCCCCGGGCGGAGGCGGCCGCCACCGCGGTGCTCGGTCTGATCCCTCCCGGCGCCCGGTCGCTGCTCGACATCGGCTGCGGGACCGGACTGGTCACCGAACGGATCGCGGCCGGGCGTCCCGCTCTGCGGGTGTCCGGCACCGACGCCGCCCTCGGCATGGCCCGGGTCGCGAAGCAGCGCATCGGTGGTGTGGCACTCGCCGACGCGCGCCGGCTGCCCGTGCGGGACGGTGCCGTCGATGCGGTGACGGCCGTCTGGCTGCTGCACCTGCTGCGCGGGGACGGTGACGTCCGGGCCGTGGTGGCGCAGGCGGCCCGAGTGCTGCGGCCCGGGGGCGTGTTCGTCACCACCGTCGACAAGGATGCCGCGCACGACGTGGCCGGCGATATCGACGCCGCGTTCGCCCCGTACCTGGCGGCCACCCCGTCCGACGCCACCGACCGCGTGACCGGGTACGGGGCCGAGTGCGGCCTCGACCTGGTGGGGAGCGCCGGCTTCCGTGGGCACGGGCAGGGCCGGACACCGATGAGCGCGGCACGCGCGGTGCGCCGCGGCTACTACGCCTCGCGCCTGGAACTGCCGGGCGCGGCGGCCGACCGCCTCGCCGAGGCCCTGGCCGCGCTGCCCGGCCAGGAGCGGCGCCGTGCCGAACCGGAGTACCGGCTGCTGGCGTTCCGCCGCCGACCGGGCCGGGCCGGCGCGTAGGCCCCGGGGATCCTTCGGCCCCGCGCTACGCGTCCCAGGCCCCGCGCTACGCGTCCCAGGCCCCGCTCCGCGCGGCCTCGGCGGCGAACGCGGTGAACGGCGACGCGTCACGCTCCAGGGCCTGCTTGACGCCCTCCGTGACCGTGGCGTTGTGCCCGTCCAGCAGCATCGCGAACAGCTCGGCAAGGAAACCCGCTTCGGCCTCCGGGACCCCGAACTCGACGAGCATCGCCGCATACTGAGGTCCCGTCACCGACACATATCGCACCTCGCGCCCGGTCGCCCGGGTGATCTCGGCGGCCGCCTCGGCGAAGGTCAGCAGCCGGGGCCCGGTCAGCTCGTGCACCTGGCCCGGGACACTCTCCCCGCACAGCGCCGCGACCACCACGTCGGCGAGGTCCCCGGCATCCACGAACGGCTCGGCGGTGGAACCGGCCGGGAACACCAGTTCGCCGCCCAGCACCCCGTCGAGCAGCGCGCCCTCGCTGAAGTTCTGCGCGAAGAACGCCGAGCGCACCACGGTGAGTTCGATCCCCACGGCCGCCGACCGCAGCGCCTCCTCCGCGACCACGGCCTGCGGCTCGCCCCGCCCCGACAGCAGCACGAGCCGCCGCACCCCGCAGCCCCGCGCGATCCGCCCGAAGGCCGACATCGCCTCCGGGGCGCCGGGCGCCGCCAGATCGGGGTAGTACGCGATGTACGCCGCTTCCGCGCCCCGCAACGCATCCTCCCAGCCCGACTCGTCCGTCCAGTCGAAGACCACCTCACCGGTGCGCGACCCGGTCCGCACCGGCACCCCGCGCGCGGCGAGGCGCTCCACCACCCGGCGGCCCGTCTTGCCCGTCCCGCTCGTCACCAGAACCGGTCCGGCCGGGCGGGTCTCCTGCTGCTGGTTCGCCATGTCGTTTGTCATGTCTCAAGGCTCGCCGCGTGGCCCCGCCCCCGGCCATGCCTCAGCCGCTCAGCTCCCTACGCGAACGTCTACTCTGCTGCCCATGGACGCACTTGCCGGACTTCTGGACGGGCCGCGGGCCAGAGGGGCCTTCCTGCTGCGGATGGTGATGGAACCTCCGTGGTCCGTACGGATCGAGGACCGGGCCCCGCTCTGCCTGATGTCGATGACCGAGGGCGAGGCCTGGATCGTGCCCGCCGCAGGCGCCGAACCCGTACTGCTGCGCCCCGGCGACCTGGCCATCGCGCGCGGCCCGCAGCCGTACACCGTCGCGGATCTGCCCGGCACCGAGCCCCGGACCCGGATCGGCCCGGGCGGCACCTGCACCACTCTGCGCGGCGAGCCGCTCTCCCGGTCCATGCACCTGGGCGTACGCACCTGGGGCAATGCCCCGGACGGCACGGCGACCATGCTCATCGGCACCTATCTGCTGGAGGGCGAGATCAGCAGGCGGCTCCTGGACGCGCTGCCCACCCTGCTCGTCCTCCCCGGCGACGGTCCGGGCGGCCCCCTGCTGACGCTGCTCGACAGCGAGATCGCCAGGGACGATCCGGGGCAGAGCGTGGTGCTGGACCGGCTGCTCGACCTGCTGCTGATCGACGCGCTGCGCACCTGGTTCTCCCGGCCGGGTGCCGAGGCCCCCGCCTGGTACCGGGCCATGGGTGACCCGGTCGTCGGCCATGCGCTGCGGCTGCTGCAGAACGAGCCGGCCCACCCGTGGACGGTCGCCGCCCTGGCCGAGCGGACCGGAGTCTCCCGGGCCGGGCTCGCCCGGCGGTTCACCGAGCTGGTGGGGGAGCCCCCGATGGCGTACCTGACGGGCTGGCGGCTCGCTGTCGCGGCGGATCTGCTGCGGGAGACGGACGCGACGGTCGAGGCGGTGGCCCGCAAGGTCGGCTACAGCCAGGCGTTCGCCTTCAGCACCGCCTTCAAGCGGGTCCGCGGGGTCGGCCCGCAGGACTACCGCAACGGCCGGGGCTTGCCGGACCGGCAACAAAGTTTGCCTGTGGCCTGATCTGTGGTGACGCTGTCCCCATGAGCAACGACACCGGTCACGGTCCTCACCACGACAGCAGCCACGGCCACGGGCACGAAGGCGGCCACGGCGGCCACCGGCACGAAAGCGGCCATGCCCACCATCACGGGTCCGATCTCGACTGGGACGCCATCGGTCCGCTGCTGGAGATGAACGCCGAACTCAGCTCCGGTCACTACACGGAGGCGGCCCGCTGGATCGCCGGTCTGCCCGACGCCCCCAAGGTCCGCCGGGTCCTGGACATCGGCAGCGGACCGGGCGTCGTGGCCTGTCTGCTCGCCGAGGTGTTCCCGGAGGCCGAGGTCGTCGCCGTGGACGGTACCCCGGCGCTGCTGGAGCGCACCCGAGCTCGTGCCCAGCGGCTCGGGCTCGGTGACCGGGTCACCACCCTGCACGCCGACCTGCCCGGCGAACTGGACCGCGCCGGTGAAGCGGACCTGATCTGGGCGGGCAACGCGCTGCACCACATGGGCGACCAGCGCGCCGCACTGGCCGGGTTCGCCGGGCTGCTGCGTCCCGGCGGCACCGTCGCCCTCGTCGAGGGCGGACTGCAGCCGCGCCACCTCCCGCGCGACATCGGCTTCGGCCGGCCCGGTCTGGAGGAGCGGCTCGACGTGATCCAGGCCGAGACCTTCGAGCAGATGCGGGCGGACCTGCCCGGCACCAAGCGGGAGACCGAGAACTGGGCCGCCCTGTTCAGCGCGGTCGGCCTCGGCCCGCAGGGCACCCGGAGCTTCCTGCTCGACCTGCCCGCGCCGCTCACCGACGTGGCACGTGACCACGTCATCGACAACTTCACCCGCCGCCGCGAGAGCCTGGGCGAGCGGCTCGACGCCGAGGACGGTGCGGTGCTCGACCGGCTGACCGACCCCGAGGACCCGGCCGGGCTGCACCGGCGCACCGACACCTTCCTGCTGATGGCCCGGACGTTCCATCTCGGCCGCAAGGGCTGAGCACGACCGCAAGGCCTGAACGCGTCAGGGCCTGAACACGGCCGCGAGAGCCCGAACAGCGAGAATCCGCCGCCCGGCAGCCGGGCGGCGGATTCTCGCTGTGCCGATCAGTGGCGCGACGTCACGGCTGACGCCACGGCTCAGGCCCCGAGGTTGAACTCGGCCGGGTGCGAGCCCAGCCGCTTGCCCTCGTCCAGCGCCGCGAACGCGGCCAGGTCGTCCTCGTCCAGCTCGAAGCCGAACACATCGATGTTCTCCGCGATCCGCGACGGGGTCACGGACTTCGGGATCACCACGTGACCGGTCTGGAGGTGCCAGCGGAGCACCGCCTGGGCGGGGGTGCGGCCGTGCTTCTGCGCGACCGCGACAACCGTCGGGACCTCCAGGAGGCCCTTGCCCGAACCCAGCGGCGACCAGGCCTCGGTCACGATGCCGTGCTTGGCGTGCAGCGCGCGGGACTCGGTCTGCTGGAGCTGCGGGTGCAGCTCGATCTGGTTGAGCGCGGGCACGACGGAGCTCTCGCCGAGCAGTCGCTCCAGGTGCTCGGGGAGGAAGTTCGACACGCCGATCGCCCGTGCGCGGCCGTCCGCGTAGATCTTCTCGAACGCGCGGTAGGTGTCCACGTACGCGTCCTTGGCGGGGACCGGCCAGTGGATCAGGTACAGGTCGACGTAGTCGAGACCGAGCTTGTCCAGCGAGGCGTCGAACGCGCGCAGCGTCGAGTCGTAGCCCTGCTCGCTGTTCCACAGCTTCGTGGTCACGAACAGCTCGTCGCGGGCGACACCGGAGGCGGAGATGGCCCTGCCGGTGCCGCCCTCGTTCCGGTAGACGGCGGCGGTGTCGATGCTGCGGTACCCGGACTCGATGGCCGTGGCGACCGCCTTCGCGGCCTCGTCGTCCGGCACCTGCCAGACTCCGAAACCGAGCTGGGGCATCTCGACGCCGTTGTTGAGGGTGAGGGCGGGGACGTGGCTCACGAGCGGTCGATCCTTACGTTGGGGGGTGGGACTCGAAGCTTCAACGATCAAGACGGCCCGCACATTCCCGTTCCGGCCGATTCTTCCCGGCCGGGCGGTAGCGCCCCTCACCCGTTCAGCGGTAGAGGGCGTCCACCTCGGCCGCGTACGCCGCCTCGATCGCCTTGCGCTTCAGCTTCAGCGACGGTGTCAGCAGCCCGTGCTCCTCGGTGAACTGGTGCGCCAGGATCCGGAACGTCCGGATCGACTCGGCCTGCGACACGGCCGTGTTCGCGGCCACCACCGCCCGCCGGACCTCCATCTCCAGATCCGGGTCCCGCACCAGCTCGCCCGGTGACAGCCGCTGGCGCCCCTGCATCGCGAGCCAGTGCTCCACGGACTCCTGGTCCACGGTGACCAGGGCCGCGATGTACGGCCGGTCGTTGCCGACCACGATGCACTGCGCCACCAGCGGATGCGCCCGCACCCGTTCCTCCAGGCCGGCCGGTGAGACGCTCTTGCCGCCGGACGTCACCAGGATCTCCTTCTTCCGCCCGGTGATCGTGAGATAGCCGTCCTCGTCCAGCGCGCCCAGATCGCCGGTGGCCAGCCAGCCGTCGTTCAGCACCGCGTCGGTGGACTTCGGGTCGCCCAGGTACCCGGAGAACACATTGCTGCCGTACACCCAGATCTCGCCGTCGGCGGCGATGTGCACCGTGGTCCCGGGGATCGGCTGCCCGACCGTGCCGTACCGGGTGCGCTCCGGCGGATTGGCGGTGGCCGCGGCGGTCGTCTCGGTCAGCCCGTACCCCTCGTACACCGTGACACCGGCGCCCGCGAAGAACAGGCCGAGCTGCCGTTCCATCCCCGAGCCGCCTGACATGGCGTGCCGGATCCGGCCGCCCATCGCCTCGCGCACCTTCTTGTACACGACCTTGTCGAAGAACTGGTGCTGCATCCGCAGCCCGGCGGACGGGCCGGGACCTGTCCCGAAGGCCCGCGCCTCCATCGCCTCCGCGTACTTCACCGCGATGTCCACGGCCTTGTCGAAGGGACCCACCCGGCCCTCGGTCTCGGCCTTGCGGCGGGCCCCGTTGAACACCTTCTCGAAGATGTACGGCACCGCCAGGATGAACGTGGGGCGAAACGTCACCAGGTCCGGCATCAGCGCCTTCGCCGACAGCTCCGGCTGGTGGCCCAGCTTCACCCGGCCCCGGATCGCCGTGACCTCCACCATCCGCCCGAAGACGTGCGCCAGCGGCAGGAACAGCAGGGTCGCGGCCTCGTCGCCCGGCCGGGAGTGGAAGACCGACTCCCAGCGCGAGGCCATCGTGTCCGTCTCGAACATGAAGTTGGCGTGCGTGATCACACAGCCCTTGGGCCGCCCCGTGGTGCCCGACGTGTAGATGACGGTCGCCACCGAGTCGGGCGTCACCGCACGCCGGTGGCGGTGCACCACCTCGTCCTCGACGTGGGCGCCCGCGGCCACCAGCTCGGACACCGCGTCGGTGTCCAGCTGCCACAGCCGCTTCAGCCGGGGCAGCTGGTCGATCACCGAGGCGATCGTCATCGCGTGGTCCTCGTGCTCGACCATCACCGCCGAGACCTCGGCGTCGTGGAGCATCCACAGGACCTGCTCGGCCGAGGACGTCGGATAGACCGGAACGGACTGCGCGCCGACCGCCCACAGGGCGAAGTCGAAGAGCGTCCACTCGTAGCGGGTGCGCGACATCAGGGCGACCCGGTCACCGAACCGCACGCCGTGCGCGATCAGCCCCTTGGCCAGCGCGAGCACCTCGTCGCGGAACGTCGCGGAGGTGATATCGAGCCAGCGTCCGGACGCGTCCTTGCGGCCCAGGGCGATCCGGTGCGGATCCTCCTCGGCGTAGTCGAAAACCACATCAGCGAGCCCGCCCACGTGGGGCGCGGCCGCCATGGGTGGGACAGTGAACTCGCGCAATGACCTGCTCCTTGTGGCGCTCCGCACAGCGCCGTGACGCTACCCCACCGGACGCCGCCGCGGGAGAGCCCGAAGCGGCCCGTGAAACGTGGCGTCTGCACTGGTCAGGGGCTGAAATCCGGCCAGATGGGCAAGGCTCGGGCACGCTTCCGACCAAGGAGTAAGTGGCTCGCGCGGGAATCTCCACCGAATCTGTACGCCGCGATCACTGCCGTTCCGTGCGGATACGGGGGGTTGGTCCGCAGCTGCCGGACCTGACCGGGTTGGGCCGCCCGGCGGAGACCGCCGCATGCCGTTCATTGTCCCCCTCAGGGCGGCTCCCCAATCCCCGGCCGGCGGATCAGCCGGTCGCCGCCCGCCAGGATCGCCGCCGCGAGTGCGTCCGCCGCCTGCTGCGCACCGTCCCGGCGGCGGCCGTGCAGCAGGACGAAGTCCACCTCGCCGAGCTCCGGCAGCCCCGCCCTGGCCGGCAGCGGGACCAGACCGGGCGGGACCAGACCCCGGCTGTGAGCCATCACGCCGAGCCCCGCGTGGGCGGCCGCGATCAGCCCGCTGAGGCTGCCGCTGGTGCACGCCACCCGCCAGGAACGGCCCTGGCCCTCCAGCACCTCCAGGGCGCGGGCCCGGGTGATGCCCGGCGGCGGGAAGAGGACCAGCGGCACCGGCCGGTCCGGGTCGAGGCGCAACCCCGGCGCACCGATCCAGATCAGCGCGTCCTGCCACACCAGCTCCCCGTGCGTGTCACCGGTCCGCCGCTTGGCCAGCACCAGATCGAGCCGGCCCGCCGCCAGCTGCTGGTGCAGGATGCCCGACAGCTCCACGGTCAGCTCCAGCTCGACCTCCGGATGGTCGCGGCGGAACGCCTGCAGGATCTCCGGCAGCCGCGTCAGCACGAAGTCCTCCGAGGCTCCGAACCGCAGCCGCCCGCGCAGCCGGGTGCCGGTGAAGAACGCCGACGCGCGCTCGTGGGCCTCCAGGATCGTCCGGGCGAAACCCAGCATCGCCTCACCGTCCACGGTGAGGTCGACCCGGTGGGTGTCCCGGGTGAACAGCTGCCGGCCGGCGGCCTCCTCCAGCCGCCGCACGTGCTGGCTCACCGTGGACTGGCGCACCCCGAGCCGGCGGGCGGCCCGGGTGAAGCTCAGTGTCTGCGCGACGGCGAGAAAGGTGCGCAACTGCGCGGGGTCGTACATGCCGACACGCTATCGCGAACCGTGATGACAGTCAGAGCGGTATACGGGATTCCCGATGTCGGTGATCAGGAGCACGATGGGAAGGGCACGACCCTGAACGAGAGAACACGTGGAGCACATGAGCCGCCGCAAGCCGCAGTTGCCGTCCTGGCTGCCGATCGACCCGTACATCCTGGCGTTGATCGGCACCGTCGTACTCGCGGCGCTGCTGCCGGCCTCCGGAGGGGCGGCCGATGTCGCGGGCGGGGCCTCGACAGGGGCGGTCGCCTTCCTCTTCTTCCTCTACGGCGCACGTCTGTCCACCGCCGAGGCGCTCGACGGGGTCAGGCACTGGCGCCTCCACCTCACCGTCCTGGCCTGCACGTTCCTCGCGTTCCCGGTACTGGGGCTGGCGAGCAAGGGGCTGGTCCCCTACGTACTGACGCCCCAGCTCCAGAGCGGTTTCCTGTTCCTCTGCCTGGTCCCCTCGACCATCCAGTCGTCGATCGCCTTCACCTCGATCGCCCGGGGCAACGTCCCCGCAGCGATCTGCGCGGGCTCCTTCTCCTCGATAGCGGGCATCTTCGTCACCCCGCTGCTCGCGGCCGCGCTGCTCGGCAACAGCGGCGGCGGCTTCTCCGCGGACGCCCTGCTGAAGATCGGCGTCCAGCTGCTGCTGCCGTTCGTCGCGGGACAGCTGCTGCGCCGCTGGATCGGCGGCTTCATCGCCCGGCACAAGAAGGTCCTCGGCTATGTCGACCGGGGCTCGATCCTGCTCGTCGTCTACACCGCGTTCAGCGAGGGCATGGTCGCCGGCATCTGGCACCAGGTCACCCCGGCCAGGCTCGGGGCGCTGCTCGGCGCCGAGGCCGTACTCCTCGCGCTGATGCTCATGCTGAGCTGGTACGGGGCGAAGCGGCTCGGCTTCGGCCGGGAGGACCGCATCACCATCCAGTTCGCCGGCTCGAAGAAGAGCCTGGCCTCAGGTCTGCCCATGGCCAGCGTCCTGTTCGGCGCGCAGGCGAGCCTCGCCGTGCTGCCGCTGATGCTCTTCCACCAGATGCAGCTGATGGTGTGCGCGGTACTCGCGAAGCGGCGCGCCAGGGACCCGCTGGAAGCGGGCGCGGACGCCGCGGTGGCGGAGCGGGAGCCCGTTCCGGCGACCTGACGGGGACCGCCCAGGTGGACCGGGGCCGGCCGGCGCAGGGGGCGCTCCCCGCCGGCCGGCCCCGCACCCGTGCAGCGGGCGGGGCGCCTCAGCGGCTTTGGACGGCCGTCGCCTCCAGAGCGATGCGGTGCTCACCCGCGTACACGTTCATGGAAGGGCCACGCAGGAAGCCGACCAGGGTCAGACCGGTCTCGGCCGCCAGGTCGACGGCGAGGGAGGACGGCGCCGAGACGGCCGCCAGCATCGGGATGCCCGCCATCACCGCCTTCTGCGCCAGCTCGAACGAGGCCCGCCCCGAGACCAGCAGGATCGACCGGGACAGCGGCAGCCGGTGGTCGGTGAGGGCCCGCCCGACCAGTTTGTCGACCGCGTTGTGCCGGCCCACGTCCTCGCGTATGTCCATCAGCTCGCCCGTCTCGGAGAACAGCGCCGCCGCGTGCAGGCCCCCGGTCCGGTCGAAGACCTGCTGCGAGGCGCGCAACCGGTCGGGGAGGGCGGCCAGCAGCGAGGGCTCCACCCGGACCGGGGGAGTATCGGCGACGGGGTGCCGGGTCGTGGTGCGGACCGCGTCCAGGCTGGCCTTGCCGCACAGCCCGCAGGAGGACGTCGTGTAGACGTTGCGCTCCAGCGTGATGTCCGGGACCACGACGCCGGGCGCGAGCCGCACGTCCACCACGTTGTACGTGTTGACCCCGTCGGCCGTCGCCCCGGCGCAGTACACGATCGACTGCACCTCGTGGCCCTCGCCGATCACGCCCTCGCTCACCAGGAAGCCGGCCGCCAGCGCGAAGTCGTCACCCGGGGTGCGCATGGTGATGGCGAGCGGCTTGCCGTTCAGCCGGATCTCCAGGGGCTCCTCGGCGACGAGGGTGTCGGGGCGCGTGGACACGGCCCCGTCCCGGATGCGGATGGTGCGGCGGCGTTCGGTGACCCGTCCCATGACCGTTAGACCCGATTCTGTACGTGTTGGAAGCCGAAGCGGCCCTTGATGCAGAGGTTGCCGTGGGTCACCGGGTTGTCGTGCGGCGAGGTGACCTTCACGATCTCATTGTCCTGCACATGGAGCGTGATGTTGCAGCCCACCCCGCAGTAGGCGCAGACGGTGGTGGTCTCCGTCTGTGCCGGTTCGTCCCAGGTCCCGGCCGCCCGCATGTCGAATTCCGACTTGAACGACAGTGCCCCGGTCGGGCAGACCTCGATGCAGTTGCCGCAGTAGACACAGGCCGAATCGGTGAGCGGCACCCCGTGCTCGGTGGAGACGCGGGCGTCGAAACCGCGGCCCGCGATGGCGATGGCGAACGTGTTCTGCCACTGCTCGCCGCACGCGTCGACGCACTTGTAGCACTGGATGCACTTGTCGTAGTCCCGGACGTAGAGGTCGTTGTCGACCTTCGGCTCCTCGTTGACCCGGGCCGCGTCGGCGCCGAAGCGGCCCGGCTCCGCCCCGTACTCCTTGATCCACCCGGCGGCCCCGGGCGTCGTCGACAGGTCGGTGGACGAGGCGAGCAGCTCCAGCACGACCTTGCGGCTGTGCCGGGCCCGCTCGCTGTCGGTACGCACCGTCATCCCCGCCTCGGCCCGGCGCGAGCACGCCGGGGTGAGGGTGCGGGCCCCCTCCACCTCGACGACGCACACCCGGCAGGCGTTCTTCGGGGTGAGCGTGTCGCCCTGGCAGAGCGTCGGTACGTCCGTGCCGGCGGCCCGGCACGCCTCCAGGATCGTCGACCCCTCGGGCACCCGGGTCTCCCGGCCGTCGAGGGTGAACTCGATCAGCCGGCGCGGCAGTCGCAACGGAACAGCGGTCACTTGTAGACCCCCAGACGGTCGATGGCGGACTCGACGGCATTCCACGCGGTCTGGCCCAGACCGCAGATCGAGGCGTCGCGCATGGCCTGCCCCACCTCTCTCAGCAGGGCGATGTCATCGGCGGCCGCGGCGCCGGTACGGTCCTTGATCCGGTGCAGCGCCTCCTCCTGGCGCACCGTGCCGACTCGGCAGGGCACGCACTGGCCGCACGACTCGTCCCGGAAGAACTCCGCGATCCGCAGCAGGACGCGCGGCAGCTCCACCGAACCGTCCAGAACCAGTACGACGCCCGAGCCGAGCGTGGTGCCGGCGGCCCGGGTCCCCTCGAAGGTGAGCGGGATGTCCAGCTCGCCGGGGCGGACGAACCCGCCCGCAGCCCCGCCCAGGAGCACCGCGCGCAGATCCGGCGGCGGGCCCGCGAGCTCCAGCAGCTCCCGCAGGCTCGCGCCGAACGGCAGCTCGTAGACCCCGGGCCGGGCCACCTGTCCCGATACGCAGAACAGCTTGGTGCCGGTGGACGAGCCGGTGCCGGTGGCCGCGTAGGCGGCGGCGCCGTGTTCCAGGATCGCCAGCACGTTGACCAGCGTCTCGACGTTGTTCACGGCCGTCGGCTTCCCGAACAGGCCCTTCTCGACCGGGAACGGCGGTTTGGAGCGCGGCTCCCCGCGCTGCCCCTCGATCGAGTTGAAGATCGCGGTCTCCTCGCCGCAGACGTACGCCCCCGCGCCCCGCCGGATCTCGATGTCGAAGGCGTACCCCTGGCCCAGCACGTCGGGACCCAGCAGTCCGCGTGCGCGGGCACTGTCCAGGGCGTGGCTCAGCCGCTCGTACGCCCGGGGGTACTCGCCGCGCAGGTAGACGAACCCCTGCCGGGCACCGGTCGCGTAGCCGGCCACGGTCATCGCCTCGACGAGGGCGTACGGGTCGCCCTCCATCAGCACCCGGTCCTTGAAGGTGCCCGGCTCGCTCTCGTCGGCGTTGCAGACGAGGTAGTGCGGGGTGTCGGGCTGCCGCGCCGTGGCCTCCCACTTGCGGCCGGTCGGGAAGGCGGCGCCGCCCCGGCCGACGAGCCCCGCGTCGAGCACCTCCCGGATGACGCCGGCGGGGCCGAGGGCGAAGGCACGGCGCAGCGCGGTGTAGCCGCCGCTCGCACGGTAGTCGTCGAGGGAAGTGGGGTCCGTGGTGCCGATGCGCCTGAGGAGTACGAGGCCGGGGTCGCCGGCCTGGGGGACGGCGGCTTCGGCCGGGGGTTCGGCGGGGAAGGCTTCCGGGGCGCGGGCCGAGCCGGTGAGCGTGTCGGCCGTGAGGGTTCCGGCGGTGAGGGTTTGGGCGGTGGCGGGGGCGATGACCGAGGAGGTGTGCGGGGCGCCCGCCCGGAGCAGCAGCGCAGCCGGGGCCCTTTCGCACAGGCCCAGACAGGGGCTCTCCTGCCAGACCGCACCCTCCACCGGTGTGCCCGCCGGGGCCAGGGACGCCGTCAGCTCCGCGCACAGCGCGGCCGAGCCCCGGGCCGCACAGGCCAGGTCCGTGCAGACGTGGAGGACCTTCGCCGGGCGGGGGCGCAGCGAGAACATCGCGTAGAACGTGGCGACGCCGTACGCCTCGGCCGGGGCCACCGTCAGCCGGCGGCAGATGTAGTCCAGGGCGCCCTCGCTGATCCAGCCCACCCGGTCGTTCACCGCGTGCAGCGCCGGCAGCAACCGGTCGCGCCGGTCCTTGGCGGCCGCCGCGCCGCCCCTGGCCCACCGCAGGTCCTCATCGCTGCGGGTGGCCGCTCCCTCCCAGCCGGACGGCGGCGGGCCCAGCAGGGCGTCCACGGCCTGCCGTTCGGTGTCCGTGGGGGCGGCGCCGGTGAATTTCAGGTCCATGCGGGCACCAGCTTCTCGATCCGGATCGCGGAGGCCTTGAACTCGGCGGTGCCGGCGATCGGACAGTTCGCCTCGATCGTCAGCACGTTGGTGTCGACCTCGTCGGGGAAGTGCATCGTCATGAAGGCGAGTCCGGGCCGCAGCCCGGCCTCGATCCACACCGGTGCGGTGACGCTGCCCCGCCGGGACGACACCCGGACCTCCTCGCCGGCCGTGACCCCGTAGGCGGCAGCGTCCTCCGGGCAGAGCTCGATGTACTCGCCGCGCCGCAGCGGGGAGGCGTAACCACCGCTCTGCACGCCGGTGTTGTACGAGTCCAGCCGTCGCCCCGTGGTCAGTCGCAGCGGGTACTCCTCGTCGGTGAGGTCGACCGGCGGATCGTGCCGGACGAGACCGAAGGGGGCGGCAGGGCCGCGGCGTAACGGATCGGTCTCCCAGAGCCGGGCGTGCAGGAAGCTCGACGGGAGCCGGTCCGTGTCGGGGCAGGGCCACTGGAGCCCCTGGTGTTCCGCCAGCCGGTCATACGTCATCCCGAAGTGGTCGGGGGAGAGCGAGCGCAGCTCGTTCCACACCGTCTCGGCGTCGGTGAACTTCCAGTCGTGGCCCAGGAGCCCGGCGAGCGCGCAGATGATGTCGATGTCCTCCCGGGCCTCGCCGGGCGGCACCAGCGCCGCCCGTACCCGCTGCACCCGGCGCTCGCTGTTGGTGGTGGTCCCGTCGGTCTCGGCCCAGGCGGCGGTCGCGGGCAGCACCACGTCCGCCAGCTCCGCGGTCCTCGTCAGGAAGATGTCCTGCACCACCAGGTGGTCCAGGGCCTTCAGCCGCCGTACGGCCTGTTCGCTGTCGGCCTCCGACTGGGCCGGGTTCTCGCCGATGCAGTACACCGCACGCAGTGCGCCGCTCTCCATCGACTCGAACATCTCGGTGAGCGTCATTCCGTACCGGGGCTGGATGACCGTGTCCCAGCTCCGCTCGAACTTCTGCCGGGAGTGCGGGTCGAGGATGTCCTGGAAGCCGGGCAGCTTGTCGGGGATGGCGCCCATGTCGCCGCCGCCCTGCACGTTGTTCTGCCCGCGCAGGGGCTGGACGCCGGAGCCGTACCTGCCGACGTGGCCGGTGAGCATCGACAGGTTGATCAGGGCGCGGACGTTGTCGGTGCCGTTGTGGTGCTCGGTGATGCCCAGCGTCCAGCACAGCTGGGCCCGTTCGGCGGTGGCGTAGGCGTGGGCCAGATCGCGGATCGCCTCGGCCGGCACCCCGGTCACCTGCTCGGCCGCCGAGAGCGTCCACGGCTCGACGAGCGCCGCGTACTGCTCGAAGCCGGTGGTCGCGCGGGCCACGAACGCCCGGTTGACCAGCCCGGCGTGGATGATCTCGCGGCCGATCGCGTGGGCGAGCGCGATGTCCGTACCGACGTTCAGGCCGAGCCAGCTCTCCGCCCACTCCGCTGTGGAGGTGCGGCGCGGGTCGACGGCGTGCATGCGGGCGCCGTTGCGGATGCCCTTCAGCACGTGCTGGAAGAAGATCGGGTGCGCGAAGCGGGCGTTGGATCCCCACATCACGATGAGATCGGTGTGCTCGACCTCCTCGTAGGAGGAGGTGCCGCCGCCCGAGCCGAACGCCGCCGAGAGGCCGGCGACGCTGGGGGCGTGACAGGTCCGGTTGCAGGAGTCCACGTTGTTGGTGCCCATCACCACCCGGGTGAACTTCTGCGCCACGTAGTTCATCTCGTTCGTGGCGCGGGCGCAGGAGAGCATCGCGAAGGCGTCGGGCCCGTACTCCTGCCGGGTCTGCCGGAACCCGGCAGCCGCGCGGGCCAGCGCCTCGTCCCAGCCGGCCCGGCGCAGGGTGCCGTCCGGGTCCCGGACCAGCGGGTGCGTCAGCCGTTCGTACTGCTTGCGCTCACGTCGCTTGCGGTTGTTGTTCACGGTGCGCTCCCTGCTGGGGCCGGGGCGGGCGAGGAGGTGGTGGCGAGGAGATCGGCGAGTGCGTGCACGGCGCGCAGCGTCGGTACGGGGACACCGGCCAGGGCCGCCAGTTCGACGACGGCCGCGAGCAGTACGTCGAGTTCCAGGGGCTTGCCCTTCTCCAGGTCCTGGAGGGTGGAGGTCTTGTGGTCGCCGACGCGCTCGGCGCCCGCGAGGCGCCGCTCCACGGAGATCTCGGGCCGGCAGCCGACCGCGGCCGCGACGTCGAGGGTCTCGCGCATCATCGAACCGACGAGTGCGCGGGTGTCCGGGTGGCGGCAGATCTGGCCCATGGTGGCTCTGGCCAGCGCGCTGATCGGGTTGAACGAGATGTTGCCGAGCAGCTTGATCCAGATGTCCTTGCGCAGATCGGGTTCCACCGGGCATTTGAGCCCGCCGGCGACCATGGCCTCGCTGAACTCCCGGCAGCGGCGGGACACGGTCCGGTCGGGCTCGCCGATGGAGAACCTGGTCCCTTCGAGATGGCGGACGACACCGGGTGCCTCGATCTCCGTCGCCGCGTAGACGACGCAGCCGATCGCCCGCTCGGGCGGCAGCGTGGAGCTGACCGTGCCGGCCGGATCGACGCTGTTGATACGGCGGCCGGCGTGCGGGCCCGTGAGCCCGTGGAAGTACCACCAGGGGATGCCGTTCTGTGCGGCGACGACTGCCGTGCGGTCGTGCAGCAGGGGGTGGACCAGGGGGCCCGACGCGGCGTACGAGTTGGCCTTCAGTCCGAGGAACACGAAGTCGACGGGCCCGACCTCCGAGGGGTCGTCGGTGGCCGACGGGTGTGCGGTGAAGTCGCCGCGGGGGCTGAGGACGCATACGCCGTCACGGCGCATGGCGGCCAGATGGGGCCCGCGGGCGATGAGATGGACCTCGGCGCCGGCGCGGTGGAGCGCGGCCCCGACATAGGCGCCGATCGCGCCGGCACCGACAACTGCGACTTTCACGGGGCTCTCCGTTCGGTAGGGACCGAGCGAGGCGGGAGCGGGGGAAGCAGTGCGAGGGGGTACAGCAGGAAGGAGCGGGACAGCGGGGCGGAGGGGGTGTGGCGGGAAGGCGGGGCACGTCGGGAAGCACGTGACTGGAACAGGAGACGCTGTCAAGTCGACAGAATATTGTCTACAGTATGCGGTCTACCGGGTCAAGGCTGTTGTCAAGCCTCCAATCGTCGAGCGGTATTCCTGTGGGATCACGTGTCTCTGTACCGGTCGGTAGCGACCAAGACTGGATGGTTCCTGCCATATGTAGCGAGGGGAACCTGAATATGACCGGCTCACGCGTCGTGGCGCTCGGCCACTATCAGCCCGCCAAGGTGCTCACCAACCATGACCTGGCCGCCATGGTGGACACCAGTGACGAGTGGATCACCAGCCGCGTCGGCATCAAGACCCGTCACCTCGGTGGCCCCGACGAGCCGGTGGACGAGCTGGCCGCACACGCTGCGGCCAAGGCGCTCGCCACCGCCGGGCTCCAGCCCTCGGACATCGATCTGGTGCTGGTCGCCACCTCCACCGCGATCGACCGGTCACCGAGCATGTCGGCCCGCGTGGCCGCCCGCCTCGGCATGACGTCACCCGCGGTGATGGACATCAACGTGGTCTGTTCCGGTTTCACCCACGCCCTCGCCACCGCCGACCACGCCGTGCGCGCCGGAGCGGCCACCCGCGCGCTCGTGATCGGCGCCGACAAGATGGGCGACATCGTCGACTGGACCGACCGCACCAGCTGCGTGCTGATGGGGGACGGCGCCGGGGCCGCGGTCGTGGTCGCCGACTCCGGCTCGGCCGCCCGGCCGGGCATCGGGCCGGTGCTGTGGGGTTCGGTGCCCGGCATGGGGGACGCGGTACGGATCGAGGGGACGCCGCCGCGCTTCGCCCAGGAAGGGCAGTCGGTCTACCGCTGGGCGACCACCCAGCTGCCGCCCATCGCCCGCAAGGTGTGCGAGAAGGCCGGGCTCACCCCCGAGGATCTCGCCGCGGTGGTCCTGCATCAGGCCAACCTGCGGATCATCGAACCGGTCGCCAGGAAGATCGGCGCCGTCAACGCGGTCATCGCCCGGGACGTGGTGGACTCCGGCAACACGTCCGCAGCCTCGATCCCGATGGCCCTGTCCAAGCTGGTGGAACGGGGCGAGGTCGCCACCGGCGCTCCGGCGCTGCTCTTCGGCTTCGGCGGGAACCTCAGCTACGCGGGTCAGGTGATCCGCTGTCCCTGAGGGGACTTGTGCTCGGTAGACTGTAGACGATAAGCAATTGCTCGTCGCTCGGAGGGGGACCGCAATGTTGTCCGCAGGACTGCCGCAAGGGACCGTGCCGAAGCTGGAACGCCCCGGTCCGCTGCGTGAGCGGGTCTACGAGGCGCTGCTCGAACTCATCACCACCCGTGCGCTGCGTCCCGGTCAGCACCTGGTCGAGAGCGAGCTGGCCGGCCATCTCGGGGTGTCCCGGCAGCCGGTGCGCGAGGCCCTGCAGCGGCTCAACACCGAGGGCTGGGTCGATCTGCGGCCCGCCCAGGGCGCGTTCGTCCATGAGCCCACGGAGGACGAGGCGGACCAGCTGCTGTCGGTCCGTACGCTCCTGGAGGCCGAGGCCGCCCGGCTCGCCGCCGCCAACTCCGGCAGCGCGGGCATCGCCGCCCTGGAGGAGCTGTGCGCCAGGGGCGAGCGGGCCGTCGCCGACGACGACGTGGACCTGGCGGTCGCGACCAACGCCGCCTTCCACGCCAAGGTCATGGAGCTGGCCGGCAATGTCGTCCTCGCCGAGCTGGCCGGCCAGGTGGACCGCCGGGTCCGCTGGTACTACACCCCCGTCGCCCGTCAGCGGGGCATCCGGTCCTGGACCGAGCACCGCGCGCTGATCGCCGCGATCTCCTCGCGCGACGAGCAGCAGGCCACGGCCGTCATGCGCTCCCACACGGAACACACCCGCCAGAGCTACCACCAGCGCCAGGAGGGCTGACCTCCCCGCTTCCCATGCCCTCGAACGCCGGCTGAGGAATCAGCCCGCCCGGCGATCGGGGGCATCGTCGTGCCCGTCGCCGACGGCGGCCGGCGGCCCCCTCCGAGGCCGGCGCCCACACCTCTTTGTCCTCAGGGTGGAGAAAGTTGTGGTGGATTCCTGCGCAACTTCTTCCCACTCCGGGCAAGCGCTGCTACGTTCCCCTCCAAAGCCCGACGGACAGGCCGATGTGGCGGGGAGGGGCGCGTGAGACGTATGACGGCACGACCCGCGAATGCGCATCAGGCGCGACTGCTTCGGCTGTTGCGCGACGGCGGGCCCAACTCACGGGCACAGCTGGGGGATCAGGTCGATCTCTCCCGCTCCAAGCTCGCCGTCGAGGTGGACAGACTGCTGGAGACCGGCCTTGTGGTGGCCGACGGACTCGCCGCATCCCGCGGCGGGCGTCGCTCGCACAACATCCGGCTCGCCCCGGCACTGCGCTTCCTCGGCGTCGACATCGGCGCCACCTCGGTCGACGTGGCGGTCACCAACGCGGAGCTGGAGGTCCTGGGTCACCTCAACCACCCCATGGACGTACGCGAGGGCCCCGTCGCCATCTTCGAGCAGGTGCTGTCCATGGCGGCCAAGCTCCGGGCCTCCGGGCTCGCCGAAGGGTTCGACGGCGCGGGGATCGGCGTACCGGGGCCGGTCCGCTTCCCCGAGGGAATCCCGGTCGCACCGCCGATCATGCCCGGCTGGGACGGCTTCCCGGTCCGCGAGGCGCTCAGCCAGGAGCTGGGCTGCCCCGTGATGGTCGACAACGACGTGAACCTGATGGCGATGGGGGAGCAGCACGCGGGCGTCGCACGCTCCGTGGGCGACTTCCTCTGCGTCAAGATCGGCACCGGTATCGGCTGCGGCATCGTCGTCGGCGGCGAGGTCCACCGGGGTACGACGGGCAGTGCGGGCGACATCGGCCACATCCAGGTCGAACCGGACGGGCGCCCCTGCGCCTGTGGCAACCGGGGCTGCCTGGAAGCGCACTTCAGCGGCGCCGCACTGGCCCGCGACGCCGAGGACGCCGCCCGTGCCGGGCAGTCGACGGAGCTCGCGGCCAGGCTGTCGGCGTCCGGGAAACTCACCGCCGTCGACGTCGCCGCCGCCGCGGCCGCGGGCGACGCCACCTCGCTCGACCTGATCCGCGAAGGCGGAAACCGGGTCGGGCAGGTCATCGCGGGACTCGTCAGCTTCTTCAACCCCGGTCTGGTGGTGATCGGCGGCGGGGTGACCGGACTGGGTCACACGCTGCTGGCCAGCGTCCGGACCCAGGTCTACCGGCAGTCACTGCCACTGGCCACCGGCAACCTCCCCATCGTGCTGGGCGAGCTGGGACCCGCCGCCGGAGTGATCGGCGCGGCCAGGCTCATCAGCGACCACCTCTTCTCACCGGCCTGACCCCGGCAGCACCGGCCCGAAACCGGCACCACCGGCCTGCTCACCGGGCCACAGCACGTGCAAGAGCCGCGCACCACCCGCACGATCGCTCTCCCGCCTGATCGCTCTCCCGTCCGATCCGCCTCCCGCCGGACCGATCCTCGGCCGGCCGGCAAGAAAGGCACCACCCCGCGCCAGCGGCCGGGGTCCGGGTGAACCCCGGGACCGTACTTCGCCCTGCCCGCTCACCGGCACCCGCCGAGGGGATTTGTCATGGCTCCAGAACCACCCCTGCTCACCATGTCCGGCATCACCAAGTCCTTCCCCGGCGTGCGCGCCCTGGACGGCGTCGACCTGGAAGTCCAGGCCGGCGAGGTCCACTGTCTGCTCGGCCAGAACGGGGCGGGCAAATCCACCCTCATCAAGGTGCTCGCCGGGGCCCACCAGCCCGACGACGGTGAGATCATCTGGCGCGGATCACCCGCCGTGCTCAAGACGCCCATCACCGCGATGCGCCTCGGGATCGCCACCATCTACCAGGAACTCGACCTGGTGGAGGGGCTGTCGGTCGCCGAGAACGTCTTCCTCGGCCACGAGCCGACCACCGCGGGCTTCGTCGTCCGCACCCGTGACGGCCGCACCGCCGCCGCCGCGCTGCTGAAGCGCCTCGGGCACCCGGAGATCGACCCGGCCCGTCCGGTCGGTGAACTCTCCGCGGCCCAGCAGCAGATCGTCTCGATGGCCCGCGCGCTCTCCCACGACGTACGGCTCATCGTGATGGACGAACCGTCCGCGGCCCTGGACCCCGACGAGGTGGCCAACCTCTTCCGCATCGTCGCCTCCCTGACCGCCGACGGGGTCGCGGTCGTCTACATCTCCCACCGGCTGGAGGAGATCCGCCGGATCGGCGACCGGGTGACCGTGATCAAGGACGGCAGGACCGTCGCGGTCGGCCTGCCCGCCGAGTCCACACCCACGCGCGACATCGTTGCCATGATGACCGGCCGCAATGTCGAGTACGTCTTCCCGCCGAGGCCGGACACCGCGCCCGCGGGCAGCGTGGCCGAACCGGTGCTCAGGGTCGAAGGCCTCACCAGGAAGGGCGAGTTCGCCCCGGTCGACCTGGAACTCAGGCCCGGCGAGATCGTCGGCCTGGCCGGGCTCGTCGGCTCCGGGCGCTCCGAGATCCTGGAGACCATCTACGGAGCCCGCCGCGCCACCGCCGGACAGGTCACCGTCGCCGGCAAGCCCCTGCGGACCGGCAGTGTCCGCGCCGCCGTCGCGGCCGGCATCGGCCTCGCCCCCGAGGAACGCAAGGCGCAGGCCCTGCTGATGCTCGAATCCGTCACCCGCAATGTCTCCGTGTCGACCATGTCCCGTTTCTCCAGGGGTGGTTGGCTCGACCGGGGGGCCGAGCGCAAGGCGGCCCGCGCCGCCACCCGCGAGCTCTCGCTGCGCCCCGACAACCCGGACGCCCCCGTCCGCACGCTCTCCGGGGGCAACCAGCAGAAGGCGGTCCTGGCCCGCTGGCTGCTGCGCGGCTGCCGGGTGCTGCTGCTCGATGAACCGACCCGCGGAGTGGACGTCGGCGCCCGCGCCGAGCTCTACGCCGTGATCCGCCGGCTGGCCGACGAAGGCCTCGCCGTACTGCTCGTCTCCAGCGAAGTGCCCGAAGTCCTGGGCCTCGCCGACCGGGTGCTGGTGCTCCGTGAGGGTCATGTCGTGCATACGGCGGCCGCCACGGAGCTCGACGAGCACCGCGTACTCGACCTCGTGATGGAAGGGAGCCCGACGTCATGACGCAGCCCGTCTCCTCGGCACAGCAGAGCGGGCCGGACAAGGGCGCCGCGCCCGTATCCGTCCCCGCGCCCCCGTCGAAGAAGGACAGGTCCCCGCGAGCCTTCGGGCTGCGCGTCGACCTGCGCAGCCTCTCGCTGCTGGGCGTTCTCGCCGCACTGATCGTCGTCGGCGCGATCACCGAGCCCGACGCCTTCCTGGACACCGGGAACCTTCAGCTGATCCTGACCCAGGCATCGGTCATCGGCGTGGTGACCGTCGGGGTGACCTTCGTCATCACCAGCGGCGGCATCGACCTGTCCGTCGGCGCCATGGTCGCCCTCGCCTCGGTCTGGGCGACCACCCTGGCCACCCAGGAATACGGCTTCGTGGGCATCCTGTTCACCGCGATGCTCGTCGGCCTGGGGGCCGGCCTGATCAACGGTGTGCTCATCGCGTACGGCCGGCTGGTGCCGTTCATCGCGACACTGGCGATGCTCGCCTCCGCCCGGGGCATGGCCCTGCTGATCACCGACGGCAAGACCCAGATCGTCACCGTCAAGTCGGTCCTGGACCTCGGCCTGCCCGGCTCCTACGTCCTGGGCATCCCGCCACTGGTCATCATGTTCGCGGTGGTCACCGTCATCGGCTGGCTGCTGCTGAACCGTACGACCTTCGGCCGCCGCACCGTCGCCGTCGGCGGCAACGCGGAGGCGGCCCGGCTGGCGGGCATCGACGTACGGCGCCAGCGCCTCTACCTCTACCTGCTGTCCGGACTCTGCTGCGGCATCGCCGCCTTCATGCTGATCATCCTGTCCGGCTCGGGTCAGAACACCAACGGCAACCTGTACGAGCTGGACGCCATCGCCGCCGCGATCATCGGCGGCACCCTGCTCACCGGCGGCCGGGGCACCATCGTCGGCTCCGTGCTGGGTGTCCTCGTCTTCACCACCATCACCAACATCTTCGCGCTCAACAACCTGCAGAGCGACGTCCAGCAGATCGCCAAGGGCGCGATCATCGTCGCCGCCGTACTGGTCCAGAGCCGCACGTCGGCCCACCGGGATACCTGACTTTTAGTCAACTCCCCATCATTTCCTGCCTGTTCCGCATGTCCACGCACGGATGAAGGGTTTGACAGCCATGCCAGAAACCAGCCGAAGAGGACTGCTTTTCGGGACTGCGGCGGTCTCAGCGGGTGCCCTCCTCAGCGCCTGCACCAGCAACGACCCCAAGGAGAAGGACACCGCGGCGCAGAGCAACGCGCCCGCCGCCGACGACAAGCCGGGCAAGCCCCTCACCATCGGATTCGCCGGTCCGCAGGCCGACCACGGCTGGCTCAACGCGATCAACGAGAACGCGAAGTCGCGGGCGAAGAAGTACTCCGAGATCACGCTGGAGACCACCGAGGGCTCCAACGACACCGCCGCCCAGATCGGCCAGGTCAAGACCCTCATCAACAAGAAGGTCGACGTCCTCATCATCCTGCCGGCCGACGGCAAGGCGCTCACCCAGGTCGGCCTGGAGGCGATGCGGGCGGGTATTCCCGTCGTCAACCTGGACCGTATCTTCGCCTCCCCGCAGGCCTACCGCTGCTACGTCGGCGGTGACAGCTACGGCATGGGGCTCAACGCCGGGACCTACATCGGCGAGCAGCTCAAGGACAAGCCGAACGCCAAGGTCGTCGAGCTGGCCGGCATCGACAGCCTGGAGCTCACCAAGCAGCGCAGCCAGGGCTTCGCGGACGCGCTGAAGAACTACTCCAACATCAAGCTGGTGGCCCGTCAGGCAGCCGACTTCACCGTCGAGTCCGGCCAGGCGAAGATGGCGCAGCTCCTCCAGGCGCAGAAGAAGTTCGACGCTCTGTGGAACCACGACGACGACCAGGGCGTGGGCGCGCTGCGCGCCATCGAGCAGGCGGGCCGGGACGAGTTCCTGATGGTCGGCGGGGCCGGGGCCAAGTCCGCGATGGACGCCATCAAGGCCGGCAACAGTGTCCTGAAGGCCACCGTGCTCTACCCGCCGACGATGGCCGCCTCGGCCGTCGACCTGGCCCGCGCGCTCGGCCAGGGCAAGGGTGTGGCCGGCCTCTCCGAGATGGAGATCCCGACCAACCTCACGCTCTACTCCGCGGTGGTCACCAAGGAGAACATCGATCAGTACCTGCCGACGGGCTTCAACTGAGCCCGACCGGCCCTTGGGGGGTGGGAGAAGGAGCGGGGCTGGGTGCGTGCAGCTGCAAGGCGGAGGATTGAGGCATGGCGGAGCCATGGTGATTGACGACAACGCGGCAGATGTGCGTATCCAGCCCCGCGACGCCGCCCCCCAAGGGCCGGTCGGGCTGAGGCCCCGCGGGAGGGTGCTGACCCTCCCGCCGCACCCACCGAACCACCGATGAGGAGGAAGTCCGGATGGCCCGTAGGGAAGAGACGGAGCAGGAGGCGGCGGCGCCGCCGACGTACCGGCCGATGGCGAGCGTGCCCACGCTCGGGGTCGGCATGGTCGGATACGCGTTCATGGGCGCCGCGCACTCGCAGGGGTGGCGTACGGCCGGCCATGTCTTCGAGCTGCCGATGCGGCCCGCTCTCGCCGCGATCTGCGGACGCGACCGCAAGGCGGTCGAGGCCGCCGCCGACCGGCACGGCTGGGCGGCGGCCGAGACCGACTGGCGGGCCCTGATCGCCCGGGACGACGTGCAGCTCGTCGACATCTGCACCCCGGGCGACAGCCATGCGGAGATCGCCATCGCGGCCCTGGAGGCGGGCAAGCACGTGCTGTGCGAGAAGCCGCTCGCCAACACGGTCGCGGAGGCCGAGGCCATGACCGAGGCTGCGGCGCGCGCAGCCGCCCGGGGTCAGGTGGCGGTGGTCGGCTTCAACTACCGCAAGGTACCCGCCATCACCTATGCCCGGAAGCTGATCGCGGAGGGGCGGCTCGGCACCCTGCGGCACGTACGCGCCACCTACCTCCAGGACTGGCTGGTCGACCCCGCCTCGCCGCTCACCTGGCGGCTGGAGCGGGAACACGCGGGCTCGGGCGCGCTCGGCGACCTCGGGGCGCACATCGTCGACCTCGCCCAGTTCCTCGCGGGGGAGCTGCTGGTCGGGGTGTCCGCGGTCACCGAGACCTTCGTACGCGAACGGCCCCTGCGGACCGGCTCGTCGAACGGCCTGGCCGGGATCGCGGACACCGGCGCGCGAGGGGCGGTCACGGTGGACGACGCCGCGCTCTTCACCGGTCGGCTCGCCTCCGGCGCGGTGGCCTCCTTCGAGGCGACGCGGATGGCGGCCGGCCGGAAGAACGCGCTGCGCCTGGAGATCAACGGGGAGCTGGGCTCGCTCGCCTTCGACCTGGAACGGCTCAACGAGCTGTCCTTCCACGACCACACCGAGCCCGCCACCACGGCCGGCTTCCGGCGGATCCTGGTCACCGAGCCCGAGCATCCCTACCTGGAGGCCTGGTGGCCGCCGGGCCACGCCCTCGGGTACGAGCACACCTTCATCCACCAGGCCCGCGACGTGGTCCGCACCATCGCGGAGAACGGCGCGCCCACACCGTCCTTCGCGGACGGGCTCCAGGTGCAGCGGGTGCTGGCGGCGGTGGAGGAGAGCGCCGCGAAGAACTCCGTGCACACCCCCGTACAACCGACCGCACAGCTCTAGGAGGTCCTGCGCATGCCCCGTCCCTTCACCCTCTTCACCGGTCAGTGGGCCGATCTGCCACTGGAGGAGGTCTGCCGGCACGCCCGTGACTTCGGCTACGACGGCCTCGAACTGGCCTGCTGGGGCGACCACTTCGAGGTGGACAAGGCTCTGGCCGACCCCGGCTACCTGGAGAGCCGTCACCAGCTGCTCGACAAGTACGGGCTGAAGTGCTGGGCGGTCTCCAACCACCTGGTCGGCCAGGCCGTCTGCGACAGCCCGATCGACGAGCGCCACCAGGGCATCCTGCCCGCCCGGATCTGGGGGGACGGGGAGCCCGAAGGGGTGCGCCGCCGGGCCGCCGAGGAGATCAAGAACACCGCGAGGGCGGCCGCCGCGTTCGGGGTCGACACGGTCATCGGCTTCACCGGCTCGTCGATCTGGCACCTGGTGGCGATGTTCCCGCCGGTCCCGCCGCACATGATCGAACGGGGCTACGAGGACTTCGCCGAGCGCTGGAACCCGATCCTGGACGTGTTCGACGCGGAGGGGGTGCGGTTCGCCCACGAGGTGCACCCGAGCGAGATCGCGTACGACTACTGGACCACGCACCGCGCGCTGGAGGCCGTCGGCCACCGGCCGGCCTTCGGGCTGAATTTCGACCCCAGCCACTTCGTCTGGCAGGACCTGGACCCGGTCGGTTTCCTCTACGACTTCCGGGACCGGATCTACCACGTGGACTGCAAGGAGGCCCGCAAGCGGCTGGACGGCCGCAACGGCCGGCTGGGCTCCCATCTGCCGTGGGGTGACCCGCGGCGCGGCTGGGACTTCGTCTCGGCCGGGCACGGCGATGTGCCGTGGGAGGACGTGTTCCGGATGCTGCGGTCCATCGAGTACGACGGACCGGTCTCCGTGGAGTGGGAGGACGCCGGCATGGACCGCCTCACGGGCGCGCCGGAGGCGCTGGCCTCGCTGAAGCGGTTCGACTTCGACCCGCCGAGCACGTCGTTCGACGCGGCGTTCGGCGGCAACGACTGACGGACGCCTCCGGGAGCGCGGCCCCCTGCCCGGGGCCGCGCTCCCGGACCCCCGCGCCACGATCGCGGGAGGAGCTGAACCGTGTCCGGCGGCACGCGGTACGCCGTCGGGCCGCTCCGTCCTGTCCTCACCCTGCTTTGTCCTGACCAAGGAAAAAGTTCAACAAGACCGCTGCACAAGGGCTTTCCAGCCAGGACGAACAGGTCTACCGTCCAGAACGTGTACACGACATGACTCTCGTCACCGGGGCCGCACAGGCCCCGACTGACCTGCGCGGCAGTCCCCGCGCGGAACGGCACGGCAGCACCCGCACCCGCCCGTACAACCGGCACTCTCCGGAGGACAACTCGTGCACAGAACCCGAAGCAGGACCGGATCACGGCTCCGCGTCCGTAAGTCCCTCGCCCTGTTCACCGGCGCCCTGCTCGCCGCCGCCACCCTCAGCCTGGGCACATCGGGCATCGCCGCCGCCCACGAGGAGCCCGCCCCGGCCCCGGCCGCCGAGGACTTCCAGCAGGTGACCCTCGCCAAGGGGGTGGCCGAGACCGGCGAGCCCATGACGCTGGCGGTGCTCCCGGACCGCGGCGTCCTGCACACCGCCCGGGGCGGCGAGCTGTGGCTCACCGACAGCGGCGGCGACACCACCCTCGCGGGCACCCTCCCCGTCTACTCGCATGACGAGGAAGGCCTCCAGGGCGTCGGCGTCGACCCGGACTTCGAGAAGAACCGGGCGATCTACCTCTACTACGCGCCGCCGCTCGACACCCCGGCCGGCGACGCCCCCGAGAACGGCACCGCCGCCGACTTCGCCAAGTTCGACGGGGTCAACCGGCTCTCGCGCTTCGTCCTCAAGGAGGACGGCACGCTCGACATGGCCAGCGAGAAGAAGGTCCTCGACATCCCGACCTCGCGCGGCATGTGCTGCCACGTCGGCGGGGACATCGACTTCGACGCACAGGGCAACCTGTACATGTCGACCGGCGACGACTCCAACCCGTTCGCCTCCGACGGCTACTCCCCGATCGATGAACGGCCGGACCGCAACCCGGCGTTCGACGCCCGCCGCTCGGCCGGCAACACCAACGACCTGCGCGGCAAGATCATCCGCATCAAGGTCGCCGAGGACGGCACGTACACCGTCCCGGACGGGAACCTCTTCGCGCCGGGCACGGACAAGACCCGTCCCGAGATCTACGCGATGGGCTTCCGCAACCCCTTCCGCTTCACCGTCGACAAGACCACCGGCATCCTGTACGTCGGTGACTACGGCCCCGACGCCGGTGCGGCCGACCCGAAGCGCGGCCCCGCCGGACAGGTGGAGTTCGCCCGCGTCACCAAGCCCGGCAACTTCGGATGGCCGTACTGCACGGGCAACAACGACCCGTTCATCGACTACGACTTCGCGACGAAGACCTCCGGTGAGGCCTTCGACTGCGCCGCCCCCAAGAACACCTCCCGGTACAACACCGGGCTGGTCGACCTGCCGCCGGCCCAGCCCGCCTGGATCCCGTACGACAACGGGTCCGTGCCCGAGTTCGGCACCGGCTCGGAGTCCCCGATGGGCGGACCCGTCTACCACTACGACGCCGACCTCGACTCGCCCGTGAAGTTCCCGGAGAGCTACGACGGCGACTTCTTCGCCGGTGAGTTCGGCCGGCAGTGGATCAAGCGCATCGAACAGGACGCCGACGGCAAGGTGCAGTCCATCAACGACGTGCCGTGGTCCGGCACCCAGATCATGGACATGGCCTTCGGGCCCGACGGCGCGCTGTACGTCCTGGACTACGGCACCGGCTACTTCGGCGGCGACGAGAACTCCGCCCTCTACCGGATCGAGAACGCCACCGGCGGACGCTCACCGATCGCCGAGGCCACCGCGAACAAGACCTCTGGCACGGCACCGCTCAAGGTCGCCTTCTCCTCCGCCGGCACCACCGACGGCGACGGGGACGCGCTCACCTACAGCTGGGACTTCGGTGACGGCGGTAAGTCCACCGCCGCCAACCCCGCCTACACGTACAAGAAGAACGGCACCTACACCGCCACCGTCACCGCCACGGACCCCACCGGCCGCACCGGAACGGCCAACGTCCACGTGACCGTCGGCAACACCGCTCCGGTCGTGAAGCTGGAACTCCCCGGTGACGGGCAGCTGTTCAGCTTCGGCGACGAGATCCCGTTCAAGGTGACCGTCACCGATCCCGAGGACGAGGCCATCGACTGCTCCAAGGTCGAGGTCCGCTTCATCCTCGGCCACGACGCCCACGGCCACCCCATCACCTCGGCCCACGGCTGCACCGGCACCATCAAGACCGAGATGGACGGCGGGCACGACCCCAACGCCAACATCTTCGGGGTCATCGACGCCTCGTACACCGACGGCGGGGGCGGCGGCCAGGCCGCACTGTCCGGTCACGACCAGTCCGAGCTCCAGCCGCGCCACCGCCAGGCCGAGCACTTCAGCGACTCGTCCGGCATCAAGACCTACGACAAGGCGAACGCCGAGGGCGGCAAGACCGTCGGCGACATCGACAACGGCGACTGGATCTCCTTCAAGCCGTACATGCTCGGGGACTCCACCAAGCTCACCGCCCGGATCGCCTCCGGCGGAGCCGGCGGCTTCCTCGAAGTCCGCTCCGGCTCGGCCGACGGTAAGATCCTCGGCTCCGCACCCGTCCCGGTGACCGGCGGCTGGGAGGTCTTCCAGGACATCGACGTACCACTGCGCGGCGTCCCGAAGAAGTCCACCGAGCTCTTCCTGGTCTTCAAGGGAGGCGACGGAGCGCTCTACGACCTCGATGACTTCGAGCTCTCCAACACCGCGCCCGACAAGACCGCCAAGCGGGTCCTGGTCTTCTCCAAGACCGCCGGCTTCCGCCACGACGCGATCCCCGAGGGCATCGCCGCACTGAAGGAACTCGGCAAGGACAGCAACATCACGGTCGACGCGACGGAGGAGGCCGGCCAGTTCACCACCTCCAACCTGGCCCGCTACGACGCCGTGGTCTTCATGTCGACCACGGGTGACGTCCTCAACGCCGACCAGCAGAAGGCGTTCGAGAACTTCGTGACCACCGGCGGCGGATACGTCGGCGTGCACGCCGCCGCCGACACCGAGTACGACTGGCCGTTCTACGGCGGACTCGTCGGCGCGTACTTCGACAGCCACCCCGCCATCCAGCCCGTCACCGTCCGGGTCGAGGACCACAAGAACCCGGCCACCGCGCACCTGGGCGAGGCCTGGGACCGCACCGACGAGCTGTACAACTACCGCACCAACCCGCGCGGCAAGGTCAAGGTCCTCGCCACCCTCGACGAGACGACCTACACCGGCGGCAACATGAAGGGCGACCACCCGATCACCTGGTGCCAGAGCTACCAGGGCGGCCGGTCCTTCTACACCGGCCTCGGTCACACCAAGGAGTCGTACGCCGACCCCGACTTCCGCAAGGTCCTCTCGGGCGGGCTGCGCTACGCGGCCGGCCAGGTGAAGGCCGACTGCAAGCCGGACACCGGCTACCGCTCGATCTTCAACGGCAAGACGCTCGAAGGCTGGAAGCAGGCCGGACCCGGCACGTTCGACGTCGTCGACGGCGAGCTGCGCTCCGAGGGCGGCATGGGCCTGCTCACCTACCAGGCCAAGGAGCTGAAGTCGTACTCCCTGAAGCTCGACTGGAAGCTGGCGGGCGACGACAACTCCGGAGTCTTCGTCGGCTTCCCGGAGTCCGACGACCCCTGGTCCGCGGTCGACAACGGCTACGAGGTCCAGATCGACGCCACCGACGCCCCCGACCGCACCACCGGCGCCGTCTACACCTTCAAGTCGGCCAACATCAAGGCCCGCGACCAGGTGCTGCGGCCGCCCGGCCAGTGGAACAGCTACGAGATCAAGGTCCAGGGTGAACGGCTCCAGATCTTCCTCAACGGAGTGAAGATCAACGACTTCACCAACACCGACCCGGCCCGCAGCCTCAAGGACGGCTACATCGGCCTCCAGAACCACGGGGCCGACGACCAGGTGTCCTTCCGCAACATCCAGCTGAAGGAACTGCCCTCCGCATAGGGCCACCGTCCGGACGGCGGGCGGGCGGGACACCACACCCCACCCGCCGTCCGCACCCCCATACCCCCCATCCCCTCAGGCACAGCGCCACCAGCTCTGCACCGCCAGGACCCCCAGCCAGGGAGGCAGCCCGTGTCAGCACACGCCGTTCGTACCGGAGTCTGGTTCATCGGAGCACGCGGCTCCGTCGCCACCACCGCCACGGCGGGGTGCGCAGCGGTCGCGGCGGGTCTCCACCCGGCCGCCGGCATGGTCACCGAGACCGCACCGTTCGCCGAGAGCGGTCTGCCACCCGTCGGCTCACTCGTCTTCGGCGGGCACGACACCCTGGACTGCCCACTTCCCAAACGGGCCGAAGTACTCGCCGCCGGGGGAGTGCTGCCGCACGGCCTGCCCTCCGCGGTGGAATCCGAACTCGCCAAGGCCGACGCCGAGATCCGCCCCGGCGGACCGCTCCCCGGCGACACCCGCACGGACGAGGAACTCGTCACGGCGTTTGCCGCCGACCTCACCGACTTCACCCGCCGGGGCGGCCTGGCCAGGACCGTCGTCATCAACGTCGCCTCCACCGAGCCGGCCCCCGAGCCCGGCGCCCGGCGGCTGCCCGCCAGCTCCCTCTACGCCGCCGCCGCCCTCCGCGCCGGCTGCCCCTATGTCAACTTCACCCCCTCCACCGGGCTGCGCACCCCCGCCCTCCAAGCCGCCGTCGCGGCGTGCGGACTTCCTCACGCGGGCCGCGACGGCAAGACCGGCCAGACCCTGCTGCGCTCCGTGCTCGCCCCGATGTTCGTGCAGCGGGCCCTGCCGGTACGGGCCTGGTCCGGCACCAACCTGCTCGGCGGCGGCGACGGGGCGGCACTGGCCGACCCGGCGGCGGCCGCCGCGAAGAACGCCGGCAAGGAACGCGTCCTGGCCGACACGCTCGGCGCCGCCCCCGAGGGCGAGGTCCACATCGACGACGTGCCGGCGCTCGGGGACTGGAAGACGGCCTGGGACCACATCGCGTTCGACGGGTTCCTCGGCGCCCGCATGGTCCTCCAGACCACCTGGCAGGGCTGCGACTCGGCACTCGCCGCGCCCCTGGTCCTCGACCTGGCACGGCTGCTGGCCCGCGCCCAGGAGGTCGGCCTGACCGGGCCACGTCCCGAACTCGGCTTCTACTTCAAGGACCCGGACGGCGGCCCCGCCGCCCTGTCCGCCCAGTACCTGGCGCTGCTCTCCTTCGCGGAGCGGCTGCGGGGCGAGAAGTGACGGTACGCGCCTGGGCGGAACTGCTCAGGGTCTCCGCGCTGTTCACCGTGCCGGGCGACGCGCTGGCGGGCGCGGCAGCCGTCGGGCGCCGCCCCGGCCGTTCCACCGCCCTCGCCGTCGGCGCCTCGCTCTGTCTGTACGAGGCGGGCATGGCCCTCAACGACTGGGCCGACCGCGAAGAGGACGCCGTGGACCGCCCGCACCGGCCGATCCCCTCGGGCCGGATCACCCCCCGCGCGGCGCTCACCGCCGCCGGTGCGCTGACCGCGGCGGGCCTGGCTCTGGCCGCCCGCGCGGGCCGCCCGGCCCTGACGGTGGCCACCGGCCTCGCGGCGACGGTCTGGGCGTACGACCTGCGGCTGAAGCACACCCCGGCGGGCCCGGCGGCGATGGCGGCGGCGCGCGGCCTGGACCTCCTCCTCGGCGCGACGGCGACGGCGACGGCGAAGGCCACCGGGACCGCCTCCGCGACGGCCCTTGAGACCTCCGCCGCCACCGATTCCGCGCCCCCGGCCCCGCCCACGGCCCGCACCGCCGTGCCCGCCGCGCTCCCCGCAGCCGCCCTGCTGACGGCCCACACCTACGCGGTCACCGCCGTCTCGCGCCACGAGGCACAGGGCGGCTCCACCACCGCACCCCTCGCCGCCCTCACCGCGGTCGCCGCGCTCGGCGCCGTGACCGTGCGGGAGCGGCCGGGGAAGGGGGAGCGGGCGTCGGCCCCCGCCCGGCTCCTGCTCACCGCGCTCACCGGCGCCTACCTGCGCACCGCCGGCCGCCCGCTCGTCCACGCCGCGCTCAACCCGTCGCCGCCGCTCACCCAGCGCGCCGTCGGCGGCGGCATCCGGGCGATGATCCCGCTCCAGGCCGCCCTCGCCACCCGGGCCGGAGCCTCCGGCACCGCGCTCGCCGTGATGGGCCTCGTCCCGCTCGCCCGCAGCCTCGCCCGGAAGGTGAGCCCCACATGACGATCCGCCTCGGCTACGGCACCAACGGACTCACCGACCTCCGTCTGGGCGACGCGCTCGGCCTCCTCGCGGACCTCGGGTACGACGGCGTCGGCCTCACCCTCGACCACATGCACCTCGACCCGATGGGCCCGGACCTCCTCGCCCGCACCCGGCGGGTCGCCGGCCGGCTCCAGGAGCTGGGGCTCGGCGTCACCGTGGAGACCGGGGCCCGCTACGTCCTGGACCCGCGCCGCAAGCACGGCCCGTCCCTGCTCGACCCGGACCCCGAGGCCAGGGCGGCCAGAACCGGGCTGCTCGTGCGGGCCGTGGGCGTCGCCGCCGAACTCGGCGCCCACGCCGTGCACTGCTTCAGCGGGGTCATGCCTCCGGGTACCGATGCCGGGACCGGCTGGGACCGGCTGACCGGCGCGCTCACCCCGGTCATCGACGCGGCGCAGCGGGCCGGGGTGCCGCTGGCCATCGAGCCCGAACCAGGACACCTCCTCAGCCACCTCTCCGACTTCCACCACCTGCGCGCACTGTGCGGTGAACCGGAGCCGCTCGGGCTCACCCTCGACATCGGCCACTGCCAGTGCCTTGAGCAGGCCTCGCCCGTGGACTGCGTACGCGACGCGGCCCCCTGGCTGCGGCACGTCCAGATCGAGGACATGCGCCGCGGCGTCCACGAACACCTGCCCTTCGGCGAGGGCGAGATCGACTTCCCGCCCGTACTCGCCGCCCTCGACGCCCTTGGCGACAACGGATACCAGGGGCTCACCGTCGTCGAACTGCCCCGCCACTCCCACGCGGGCCCCGAACTCGCCCGGACCTCCATCGAGTTCCTGCGCAAGTACGGTCCGCCGAGCCGCTAGCCCGCCGAAGGGAGCCACGCCATGCCGAAGACCCCGCCGAAGAACCGGCCGGGCGCCCCGCTGCTGACCCGCAGGGAACTCGACGCACAGCTCGGGGGCGCCGCCCGCGCCTGGCTCGACGAAGCCCTCGCCGAGGCCGCCCACGCCGCCGCGCACCCGGACACCGAACCCACCGCCAACGCCTACACCGTCCCCCCGTGGGAACTGCGCTACGCCGCGGCCGGCCGGCACTGCGGACTCGAACGCGGCGACTCCGTACGCGTCCTGCTGCTCACCGGGGCCCGTGCCGGCCTCGACGCCGTGACCCGGCTCTACGAACAGGGCACCGCCGCCGAACGGCGCGCCGTGCTGCTCGCGCTGCCCGCTCTGAGCCTCGGCGCCACCGCCGTCGCCCTCGTCGAGGACGCCCTGCGCGCCAACGACACCACGCTGATCGCCGCCGCTGTCGGCCCGTACGCCGGCGAGCACCTCGACCCGCACAACTGGCGCCACGCCGTTCTCAAATGCCTCTTCACCGGCGTCCCCGTCGACGCCGTCGACCAGCTGGCCCGGCGCGCCCGGGGCGACGCGGAACTCGCCCGGATGCTGGGTGACTACGCGGCCGAGCGCATCGCGGCGGGCCGCCCCGTCCCCGCCGACCTGCACCACGTACTCGCCCTCACGGCCCCCGGCCCCGCCACCACCGGCCCCGCAGCCCCCGGTCCCGCCGCCCCCACGGCCTCAACGGCCCCATCCGAGGAGTCCTGATGCGCATCTTCGACCCCCACATCCACATGACGTCCCGCACCACGGACGACTATCAGGCGATGTACGACGCCGGGGTCCGGGCGCTCGTCGAACCCTCCTTCTGGCTCGGCCAGCCCCGCACCTCGCCGAGCAGCTTCTTCGACTACTTCGACGCCCTGCTCGGCTGGGAGCCCTTCCGCGCCGCCCAGTACGGCATCGCGCACCACTGCACACTCGCCCTCAACCCCAAAGAGGCCAACGACCCGCGCTGTACCCCGGTGCTGGACGCCCTGCCGCGCTACCTCGTCAAGGACTCCGTCGTCGCCGTCGGCGAGATCGGCTACGACTCCATGACCCCGGCCGAGGACACCGCGCTGGCCGCCCAGCTCCAGCTCGCCGCCGACCACGGGCTGCCCGCACTCGTCCACACCCCGCACCGCGACAAGCTCGCCGGTCTGCGCCGCACCATCGACGTCGTACGCGAATCCCACCTCGCCCCGGAGCTGGTCGTGCTCGACCACCTCAACGAGACGACGGTGAAGGACGCCCTGGACAGCGGCTGCTGGGCCGGCTTCTCCATCTACCCCGACACCAAGATGGACGAGGACCGCATGATCGCCGTCCTCAAGCTGCACGGCACCGAGCGCATCCTCGTCAACTCCGCCGCGGACTGGGGCAAGAGCGACCCGCTGAAGACCCGCGGCGTGGCCGACGCGATGCTGGCCGCCGGCTTCACCGAGGACGACGTCGACCAGGTGCTGTGGCGCAACCCCGTCGCCTTCTACGGCCAGAGCGGCCGCCTCCACCTGGACACCCCGGCCCCGCAACAGCTCCACGAGGGCAACTCCATCCTCCGCGGCGGCGAGTGAGGCCATGCGCTTCCGCCACCCCGACGGATCCGTCGTCCACCTCGCGTACTGCACCAACGTCCACCCCGCCGAGACCCTCGAAGGCGTCCGCGCCCAACTGCGCGACCACTGCGAACCCGTACGCAGACGGCTCGGCCGCGACCGCCTCGGCATCGGCCTCTGGCTCGCCAGGGACGCCGCCCGCACCCTGGTCAACGACCCCGCCCAACTGCGCTCCCTGCGCGCCGAGCTCGACCGCCGGGGGCTGGAGGTCGTCACCCTCAACGGCTTCCCGTACGAGGGCTTCGGCGCCGAAGAGGTCAAGTACCGGGTGTACAAACCGGACTGGACGGACCCCGAACGCCTCGCCCACACCACCGACCTCGCCCGGCTCCTCGCCACGCTCCTGCCCGACGACGTCACCGACGGCACCATCTCCACCCTGCCCATCGCCTGGCGCACCCCGTACACCGGCGACCCCGAGGCGGCCCGCACCGCCCTGGCCGCGCTCACCACCCTCGGGGAACGCCTGGACGCGCTGGCCGAACTCACCGGCAAATCCATCCGGATCGGCCTCGAACCCGAACCCGGCTGCACCGTCGAGACCACCGCCGACGCCATCGCACCGCTCACCGCCATCGCCCACGAACGCATCGGCATCTGCGTCGACACCTGCCACCTCGCCACCTCCTTCGAGGACCCGGACACCGCACTCGACGCGCTCGCCGCCGCGGGCATCCCCGCCGTCAAGGCACAGCTCTCCGCCGCCCTGCACGCCGAGCACCCCCACCTCCCCGAGGTACGCACCGCGCTCGCCGCCTTCGCCGAACCCCGCTTCCTCCACCAGACCCGCGTCGCCACCGCCGCCGGGCTGCGCGGCACCGACGACCTCGACGAGGCGGTCACCGGCGAGGCCCTGCCCGACAGCGCCCCGTGGCGCGCCCACTTCCACGTACCCCTGCACGCGCCACCCGCGCCACCGCTCACCTCCACCCTCCCCGTGCTCCGGTCCACCCTGACCCGGCTGGTCGGCGGTCCGCGGCCGCTCACCCGGCACCTGGAGGTCGAGACGTACACCTGGCAGGCGCTCCCGGCGGAGCTGCGCCCCAGGACGCGTGCCCAGCTGGCGGACGGCATCGCCGCCGAACTCACCCTCGCCCGCGACCTCCTGGTCGACCTCGGCCTCAAGGAGCTGCCATGACCACCGAGGGCTCACCCACGCCCCTCCTCGTCCTCGACGTCGTCGGGCTCACCCCCCGGCTCCTCGAACACATGCCGAACCTCAAGGCTCTCGGCGGGAGCGGCACCCACGCCCCGCTCGGCACCGTGCTCCCCGCCGTGACGTGTGCCGCCCAGTCCACCTTCCTCACCGGCACCATGCCCGCCGAGCACGGGATCGTCGCCAACGGCTGGTACTTCCGTGAACTCGGTGACGTCCTCCTGTGGCGTCAGCACAACGGACTGGTCGAGGGCGACAAGCTCTGGGACGCGGCCCGCCGCGCCCACCCCGGCTACACCGTCGCCAACATCTGCTGGTGGTACGCGATGGGCGCCGACACCGACTTCACCGTCACCCCGCGACCCGTCTACTACGCCGACGGCCGCAAGGAGCCCGACTGCTACACCCGCCCGCCGGCCCTCCACGACGAGCTCACCGAGAAGCTCGGCACCTTCCCCCTCTTCCACTTCTGGGGACCCGGCGCCGACCTCGTCTCCTCGCAGTGGATCATCGACGCGACCCGGCACGTCATCGACACCCGCCACCCCGACCTCGCCCTCTGCTACCTCCCGCACCTCGACTACGACCTCCAGCGCTACGGTCCCGACGACCCGCGCGCCTTCAAGGCCGCAGCCGACCTCGACCGGGCCGTCGCCCCGCTCCTGGACGACGCCCGCCGAGAGGGCCGCACCGTCGTCGCCCTCTCCGAGTACGGGATCACCCGGGTGGACCGGCCCGTCGACATCAACCGCGCCCTGCGCCGCGCCGGACTCCTGGAGGTCCACACCCAGGACGGCATGGAGTACCTCGACCCGATGACCTCCCGGGCCTTCGCCGTCGCCGACCACCAGATCGCGCACGTCTACGTACGCCGCCCCGAGGACCTCGAAGCGGCCCGCGAGGCGCTCGCCGGACTGCCGGGCATCGAGCAGCTCCTGGACGACGAGGGCAAGAAGGCGCACGGCCTCGACCATCCGCGCTCCGGCGAGCTGGTCGCCGTCGCGGAGCCGGACGCCTGGTTCACGTACTACTACTGGCTCGACGACGCCCGCGCGCCCGACTTCGCCCAGCTCGTCGAGATCCACCGCAAACCCGGCTACGACCCCGTCGAACTCTTCCTGGACCCCCGGGACCCGTACGTCAGGGTAAAGGCCGCGACCGCCGTCGCCCGCAAGAAGCTCGGCATGCGCTACCGCATGGCGGTCGTCCCGCTCGACCCGTCACCGATCCGCGGCAGCCACGGCCGCCTCCCCCTGAGCGACGAAGAAGGGCCGCTCATCCTCTGCTCCACCCCCCACGCCTTCAGCGGCCCGGTCCGGGCCACCGAAGTGAAGTCCCTGCTCCTCACGCTTGCCGGCCTCGCATGAGATCGGTCCGCGCGCAGCCCTGTGCGCGTCTTCGAGAAAGAGAGAGACCGTGACCGAGTACAACGACGAATCCGGAACCGACAGCGCCCTGCGCCGCACCCTGGGCGTCAACCGCCGCCGCTTCCTCAGCACCTGCACCGCCGCCGCGGCGACGGCGATCGCCGCACCCGTACTCGGCGCGTCGCCGGCCTTCGCCCACTCCTCCCACCACGGGAAGGGGCACGGCCATGACCACGGGCATGACCACGGGCATGACCACGGCCACGGCCACGGTCAGGCGCTGGTCCCCGCGGCCAAGCGGGGAATCATCCTGTACACGGTGCGCGACGCGACGGGCCGCGATCCGCTGAGCACCAGCCTTCCCTCGGGCTTCCGCGAAGTCTTCAAGGAGCTCGCCCGCTACGGCTACAAGCAGGTCGAGTTCGCCGGGTACGGCCAGCACGCCAACGCACCCGGCGGCAACAACCTCGAGACGGTGGCGGGTGCGAAGCTGCTGCGCTCGTGGCTGGACGACTACGGCCTGCGCGCCCAGGGCAACCACGGCTTCATCCCCTCGTCCTGGCCGCTGAGCCAGAGCGACCTGGACACGTTCAAGCGGCACCTCGAAATAGCGAACATCCTCGGCATGGACCACATGGGCACCGGTGGCGACCCCACCGGCAGCGCCTACCGTGCCGACTGGGACGTGGCGGCCGACCAGTGGAACGCGATGGGGCAGATCGCCCACCGCGCGGGGATCAAGCTGTACACCCACAACCACGACGCGGCCTACGGCTTCCTGCTCGACGGCGGTCCCCTGGACGATCAGGGGCGTCCCACCCGCAGCTCCGGCATCCGCAAGCTGGAGTACTTCCTCAAGGTCACCGACCCCAAGACCGTATGGCTGGAGATGGACGTCTTCTGGGCGCACGTCGCCCAGTACAAGTTCCACACCTACACCGCGCTCGACGGATCGCAGCGGGAGAACGTCTTCGACCCCGCGGCACTGGTCCGCCGCAACAACAAGCGCTACCCGCTGTTCCACGCCAAGGACGGCGTCGCCAACGAGACCAGTGGCGAGGGCTACGACATGGTCGCCTTCGGCAACGGGATCATCGACTACCGGACCTTCTTCAGCCGGGTCGGTGAGGCGAACTACCGCAACCCGATGATCGAGCAGGACAACGCACCGAGCTCGACCGACCTCGGGCAGTCGCTGGACCAGGCGCGGACCAGCTACCAGGGCATCGCGGCGCTGCGCAAGTAGCACCGCCGGCGGGGGCCCGTCCCCGCTGTGCCTCGTACGTCGGGCCTCCCCGCACACTGTGCGGGGAGGCCCGAGGCCGTGATGGGAAAAGCGCTGCTCCTAGACGACTTCCCGGCTGATCGGCTGTGGATTCGGCGCGATGTCCCGTATCCGGGGCCGTCCCGGCTGCCTCAGCATCAGCGCGATGCACGCCGCCACCATGGAGATCGCCCCGGCCAGCGCGTAGGCGCCGTCGTAGCCCCAGGAGTCGACCACCATCGAGCCGAGCCCACCGCCGAACAGCCCGCTGACCAGCTTGCCGCTGTAGACGAGACCGTAGTTGGTGGCGTTGTAGTTCTCCCCGAAGTAGTCCGGGGTCAGAGCGGCGAACATCGGGTAGAAGGCGCCGCCGCCGAAGCCGGAGAGGAAGGCGAAGAACAGGAACAGCCACTCGCTGTGCAGGTTGCCGGCCCAGATCACACCGAACTGGGCGAGGCCCAGCACGACGATGACGAACACCAGGGTCAGCTTGCGGCCCCAGATGTCGGACAGCCATCCCACGACGGCACGCCCGACCCCGTTGATGACCGCCATGACCCCCATGGAGGACGCCGCGACCAGGGGGCCGAAGCCGACCTCCTTGGCGTAGTCCACCTGGAAGGAGATCCCGAAGATGGACACCCCGGCCGTCAGGACGATGGTGATCCACATGAGCGGCAGCATCCCGGTCCTGATGGCCTCCTTCGGCGTGTACTGCTTGGACGCCGGAGGATTCTTCGCCAGACTCGCGGAACTCTTCGTGTTCCCGGAGTGGTTCAGCGGGTCCACCTCCGCCGGCCACCAGTTCTGCGGCGGGTCCTTGAAGAACCAGGCGCATATCGCCACGACGATCAGGACGTAGACACCGATGAGGTCGAGCACCTCGTTGTAGTTACCGGTGTCGAAGGCGTAGTTGAAGATGAAGATGAAGGGCAACGCACCATAGGCGAAGCCTCCGTTGACAAAGCCCGTCTTCGCGCCGCGCCGTTCCGGGAACCACTTGCCGACCATGTTGATGCAGGTGGCGTAGATCAGCCCGGACCCCAGACCGCCGATGACGCCGAAGCCGCAGATCGCGGCGAAGACGTTGTCGAGGTGCGAGAGCGCGAGGAAGCCGACGAGACAGAGCGCGGCGCCGATATACATCGCCCGGCGCGCGGTGAGTACGCCCTTCTCACGCAGCCACCCGGCCGGGAAGGCTATCCCGGCCTGGAAGAAGACCCACACGCTGAGAATCCAGAAGGTGTTGCTCTGTGTCCAGCCGTGCGCCTCGGAGAGGGTGTCCTCCGCCGAGCCGTACGCGTACTCGGACACACTGATGGCCATCATCGCGATCCACGGCAGATACACCATGATCTTGCGGCTGTGGCCGAGAATGCCGCGGTCCGTCTCACCGACCCGGTAGACGCGGCCCTTGCCGTCCGTCACTTCCCGGTACGCGACGGCTGACGCGCCCGGTTGTCCTTCTGTGCTCATGAAACTCCCCTTGGCTTCGAAAGAACCTGGCCAGCGCCCCCTGTCCAAACTCCTCGTGCCTGGGAAGGGTCAGGTCAGCAGCCCCGCGGCCCTTGCCCAGCGGTACTTCGCACCGAGCGCCGCGACCGGCTTCTCGGTGGTATAGGGGTAGGCCACGACGCCGCGCTCGAAGAGATACGCGCAGGCCTCCTCGACCTCGGTGTCCCCGGCCAGCGACGCCACCACCGGCTTCTCGATCCCGCGGTCCCGGAACTCCTGGACCACCCGGGCGGTCAGCTCCGCGAAGACCATCGGCGGGGTGACGATCGTGTGCCAGTAGCCCAGCACCAGCGCGTGGATGCGCGGGTCCTCCATGCCGAGCCGGATCGTCGCCTCGTACGTCGAGGGCGGCTCACCACCCGTGATGTCGATCGGGTTGCCGGCCGCGCCGAACGGCGGGATGAAAGCCTTGAACGCGGAGTCCAGATCCGGCGGGATCTCCATCAGGGAAAGGCCGTTGTCCACGATCGCGTCGGAGAGCAGCACGCCCGAACCGCCCGCCCCGGTGATGATGACGACGTTGTCACCCTTGGGCGCGGGCAGTACCGGGAGCGCCCGCGCGTACTCCAGCATCTCGTTCAGCCCCGGCGCCCGGATCACCCCGGCCTGGCGCAGGATGTCGTCGTACACGGCGTCGTCGCCGGCCAGCGCGCCGGTGTGCGAACCGGCCGCCTTCGCGCCCGCGCTCGTCCGGCCCGCCTTCAGGACCACGATCGGCTTCTTCGGCACGGTCGCCCGCGCCGCCGCCACGAAGGCGCGCCCGTCCTTGAGGTCCTCCAGGTGCATCGCGATGCACTCGGTGTGCGGGTCCTCACCGAACCAGGTCAGCAGATCGTCCTCGTCGAGGTCCGACTTGTTGCCGAGCCCGACGATCGCGGAGACACCGGTCTTCGTCGAACGGGCGAAGCCGAGGATCGCCATACCGATGCCGCCGGACTGGGAGGTCAGCGCCACCCCGCCCTTCACGTCGTACGGGGTGCAGAAGGTGGCGCACAGATCCTGCCACGTCGAGTAGTAGCCGTAGATGTTCGGCCCGAGCAACCGCACCCCGTACCGCTCACCGATCGCCACGATCTCGTCCTGGAGGGCCTGTTCACCGGTCTCCGCGAAGCCGGACGGGATCAGGACCGCGTTCGCGATGCCCTTGCGGCCCACCTCCTCCAGCGCCGACGCGACGAACTTGGCCGGGATCGCGAAGACCGCCACATCCACCTCACCGGGAACGTCCGTGACGCTCTTGTACGCCTTGCGGCCCAGAATGTCATCGGCCCGCGGGTTCACCGGGTGGATCTCCCCGGCGAACCCGCCGTCGATGAGGTTGCGCATCACCGAATTGCCGATCTTCCCGGCCTCGTTGGAGGCACCGATCACCGCGACCGAGCGCGGCTCCATCAGCCTGCGCATCGAGGCGAGGATCTCCTCGCGGCCGTACTTGCGGCGCTCCTTCACGGGCTCGGTGGCCAGCAGGATCCGGATGTCGGCTGCGACCGCCCCGTCCGGGGCCGCGATCACCGGGTTCAGGTCGACCTCCGCGATCTCCGGGAAGTCCGTGACCAGCTGGGAGACCCGCCGGATCTGCTCGGCCAGCGCCCACCGGTCCACCGGCGGGGCGCCGCGCACACCGCGCAGGACCTCGGCCGCGCCGATCGAGTCGAGCATCGAGCACGCCTCGTCGGCGGTGACCGGTGCCAGCCGGAACGTGATGTCCTTCAGCACCTCCACGAGCACGCCGCCCAGGCCGAAGGCGACCACCTTCCCGAACGTCGGGTCGGTGACCGCGCCGATGATGACCTCCTGGCCCGGCGGCACCAGCTGCTGCACCTGAACGCCGTCGATCCGCGCGTCCGGCGCGTACGCCCGGACGTTCTCGACGATGCGGCAGAAGGCCTCCCGTACGGCCGGGGCGCCCGACACCCCCACGACGACGCCGCCGGCATCCGTCTTGTGCAGCACATCGGGGGAGACGATCTTCAGGACGACCTGCCCGCCGAGCCGGTCGGCATGGGCCACCGCCTCGTCCACGTCCCGGGCCAGCTCCTCGCCCGGCACGGCGATCCCGTAGACGTCCGCCACGATCTTGCCCTCGGGGGCGGTGAGGGCGGTGCGTCCGGCGGCCCGGACGGATTCGAGCAACCGCCCGATCTGTTCGCGATCCTGTGATTCGACCATGCTCAGATGACTCCGCTCGTCTTCAGCAGCCGCAGTTCCTCGTCAGCGAGGCCCAGCTCACCGGCGTACACCTCTTCGTTGTGCTGACCGAGCAGCGGTGAAGTCACCACATCGACGGGGGAGTCGGACAGCTTCAGCGGGCTCCCGACGGTGGTGAACGTCCCGCGCTCGGGGTGCTCGACCCGAACGATCATCTCGTTGGCGGCCAGCGACTCGTCCTCCACGATCTCCTTGGTGGAGAGGATCGGTCCGCACGGGATGTTGTGCGCGTTCAGCTGCTCCAGGACGTCCCACTTGGGGAGGGCGGAGGACCACTCCTCGATGAGCTGGAACATCTTGCCGAGCTTCGGCAGCCGGGACTCCGGCGTCGCCCACTCGGGGTCGTCCACCAGCTCCGGACGGCCGATGAGCGAGGCGAGCGGGCTCCAGCCGACGGGCTGCACGATCACGTACACGTAGTCGTTGGGGCCGCCGGGCGCGCACCGCACCGCCCAGCCGGGCTGCCCGCCGCCGCTGGCGTTGCCGCTGCGGGGCACCTCGTCGCCGAAGTCCTCGTTCGGGTACTCGGTCAACGGCCCGTGCGACAGGCGCTGTTGGTCGCGCAGCTTCACCCGGCACAGGTTGAGCACGGCGTGCTGCATGGCGACGTTGACGCGCTGCCCCCGCCCGGTGCTCTCGCGCTGGAAGAGCGCGGCCAGGATGCCGGCGACGGCGTGGATCCCGGTGCCGGAGTCACCGATCTGCGCCCCGGTCGCCAGCGGCGGTCCGTCCTCGAAGCCGGTGGTGGACATCGAGCCGCCCATGGCCTGGGCGACCACCTCGTACGCCTTGAAGTTGGTGTAGGGGCCCTCGCCGAAACCCTTGATGGAGGCGTAGACGATCCGGGGGTTGATCTCCTGGATGCGTTCCCAGGTGAACCCCATGCGGTCCACGGCCCCGGGGCCGAAGTTCTCCACCATCACATCGCTGCGGCGGATGAGTTCGGTGAGGATCTCCTTGCCCCGCTCGCTCTTGGTGTTGAGCGTGATGCTCCGCTTGTTGCAGTTGAGCATCGTGAAGTAGAGGGAGTCGACGTCGGGGAGGTCGCGCAGCTGTTTGCGGGTGATGTCACCGCTCGGCGCTTCCAGCTTCACCACGTCCGCACCGAGCCAGCCGAGCAGCTGGGTGGCGGAGGGACCGGACTGCACGTGTGTCATGTCGAGGACGCGCACGCCCTCAAGAGCTTTGGTCATGCCAACGGCTCCTCTGCTACTTGTACATGGTCTGGTTCATGGTTCCGGGGGCGTACGCGTCCGGATCGACCCATACGTTGATCAGGGACGGCAGACCGGACTCACGGGCCCGCCGCAGTGCGGGCGCGATGTCGGCGGGGTCGCGGACCTCCTCGCCGTAACCCCCGAGCATCTGGGCGAACTTGTCGTAGTGCACGTCGCCCAGGGTGTTGCCGACCCGCTCGCGCGCGTCGCCGTACTTGGCCTTCTGGCCGTAACGGATCTGGTTCATCGAGGAGTTGTTGCCGACGATGCCGACGAACGGGAGGTTGTAGCGCACCAGTGTCTCGAAGTCCCAGCCGGTCAGGGAGAACGCGCCGTCGCCGAACAGCGCCACGACCTCCTTGTCCGGCCTGGCCTGCTTGGCGGCCAGCACGAACGGCACCCCGACCCCGAGCGTGCCGAGCGGACCCGGGTCCATCCAGTGGCCGGGCGACTTCGGCTGCACCACCTGACCGGAGAACGTGACGATGTCGCCGCCGTCCCCGATGTAGATGGAGTCCTCGGTGAGGAAGTCGTTGATCTCGCTGACCAGCCGGTACGGGTGGATCGGCGCCGCGTCCGAGCGCAGGCTCGGCAGCCGCTTCTCGATCGCGGTCTGTTCGGCGGTGCGCAGCTCCTCCAGCCAGGCCTTGCGCCTGACCGCACCCCCGTTGAGCCGCCCGCTCGCGGCCTCGGTGACGGCCTTCAACACCATCCCGGCGTCCCCGACGATGCCGAGGTCGATGTCCCGGTTCTTGCCCACCGTGCGGTAGTCCAGGTCGATCTGGACGACGGTGGCGTCGGGGGAGAGGCGCTTCCCGTAGCCCATGCGGAAGTCGAACGGGGTCCCCACGATGATGATGAGATCGGCGTTGGAGAACGCGTAGCGCCGCGACAGCTGGAAGTGGTGCGCATCGCTGGGCGGCAGGGTGCCGCGCCCCGCCCCGTTCATGTATGCCGGGACGTTCAGGGTCCGTACGAGTTCGACCGCGCTGTCCGTCGCCCTGGTCGTCCACACCTGACTGCCCAGCAGGATCGCCGGCTTCTCCGCGTGCACCAGCAGGTCGGCGAGCCGCTCGACGGCCGCGGGGTCGCCGGCCGTACGGGTCGAGGCCCGGTACTGGCCGGCCTGCGGGACCCGGGCCCGGTCGACCGGCACCTTGGCGTCCAGTACATCGCGCGGGATCTCCAGGAAGGACGGGCCGGGCGCCCCGTGGTAGCACTCGCGGAAGGCCATCGACACCATGTCCGCGGCGCGTGCGGTGTCCGGCACGGTGGCGGCGAACTTGGAGATCGGGGACATCATCTCGACGTGCGGCAGGTCCTGGAGGGACCCCATCTTGTGCTGGCTGTGCGCCCCCTGACCGCCGATGAGCAGCATGGGTGACTCGGCACGGAAGGCGTTGGCGACCCCGGTCACCGCGTCCGTGGTCCCCGGCCCGGCGGTGACGACGGCGCAGCCGGGCTTGCCGGTGATCCGCGCGTACCCGTCGGCGGCGTGGGCGGCGACCTGCTCATGGCGCACGTCGACGACCTCGATGCCCTCATCGACGCAGCCGTCGTAGATATCGATGATGTGACCGCCGCAGAGGGTGTAGATGCGTTCCACCCCCTCGGCCTTCAACGCCTTGGCGACCAAGTGCCCACCGGAAATGAGGTCCTGGCTGTCCTCGGGCATGAAGATCCCTGTCCCTTCGTAGGGGGCGCGGGAGCCGCTCAAGCGCTCGGCGCAGCGACTCCGCAGTACATTGCATACAGTCGGCGAATACTGTATGAACCTTGTTATCCCGCATCCGGTGGGTGGTGTCCAGGGGGCGTGCGGCACTTTCGCAATCGGCACGATCGGGAGTGACTATGGATCTGTACGAGCACCAGGCACGGCAACTCTTCGCGGAACACGGCATAGCGGTACCCAGGGCTGAGGTGGTCGACGACGCGGACGCGGCGGAATGGGCGGCCCGTCGGCTCGGTGGCCGCGTCGTCGTGAAGGCGCAGGTCAAGACCGGTGGGCGCGGCAAGGCGGGCGGGGTGAAACTCGCGGCGGACGCGGCGGCGGCCGCCCTCACGGCGGGTCGGATCCTCGGTATGGACATCAAGGGCCACCGCGTCCGTACGGTGATGCTGGCCGAACCGGTGGACATCGAGGCGGAGTTCTACGCCGGCTACGTACTCGACCGGGCGGCCGGCACCTTCCTCGCCATGGCCTCGGCCGAGGGCGGCGTGGAGATCGAGGAAGTGGCCGCGAGCCGCCCGGAGGCGGTGGCCCGGATCCCCGTCGATCCGAGGGAGGGAGTCACCGAGGCGGTGGCGCGGCGGATCGCCGAGGCGGCCGGGCTGCCGCCGGAAGCGGCCCCGGTACTCCACCGGCTCTGGCAGGTCCTCACCCGTGAGGACGCCCTCCTGGTCGAGGTGAACCCGCTTGTACGCACCATCGACGGCAGAATCCTCGCCCTGGACGGCAAGATCACCCTGGACGACAACGCCCGCTTCCGCCAGCCCCGTTGGGGCACGGAGGCTGACGACCCGCACGGCGACCCGCTGGAGACCGAGGCCGCCGCCCGGGGCCTCAACTACGTCAAGCTCGACGGCGAGGTCGGCATCATCGGCAACGGCGCGGGCCTCGTCATGTCCACCCTCGACGTGGTGGCCGGCTGCGGAGCCCGCCCCGCCAACTTCCTCGACATCGGCGGTGGCGCCTCGTCCGGCGTGATGGCCGACGGGCTGTCCGTCATCCTCTCCGACCCCGACGTGAGGTCGGTCCTGGTCAACGTGTTCGGCGGGATCACGGCCTGCGACGTGGTGGCCGACGGCATCGTCCAAGCGCTTGAGTCGGTACGGCTGACCAAACCGCTCGTCGTCCGCCTCGACGGCAACAACGCCGCACGCGGCCGCGCGATCCTCGACGCCCGCGCGCATCCCCTGGTCCACCGGGCCACCACCATGGACGGCGCCGCGCGCCGCGCCGCCCAACTCGCCAACGCAGCGTAAGGAGTGCGGACATGGCCATCTTCCTCACCAAGGAGAGCAGGGTCCTCGTCCAGGGCATGACGGGCGCCGAGGGCATGAAGCACACCCGCCGGATGCTCGCCGCCGGCACCCGGATCGTCGGCGGGGTGAACCCCCGCAAGGCGGGCCGGACCGTGGACTTCGACGGCACGTCCGTGCCGGTCTTCGGCTCGGTCAAGGAGGGCATGGAGGAGACGGGCGCGGACGTCACGGTCGTCTTCGTCCCGCCGCCCTTCGCCAAGGCCGCCGTCATCGAGGCGGTGGACGCCGGAATCGGACTCGCCGTCGTCATCACCGAGGGCATCCCCGTCCACGACGCGGTCGCCTTCCATGCCCACGCCAGGACCCGCCCCACCCGCATCATCGGCCCCAACTGCCCAGGCCTGATAAGCCCCGGCCACTCCAACGCGGGCATCATCCCGCCGGACATCGCCCCCGTCCCCGGCCGCATCGGCCTGGTCTCCAAGTCGGGCACGCTCACCTACCAGCTGATGCACGAGCTCCGCGAGTCCGGCTTCTCGTCGGCGGTCGGCATCGGTGGCGATCCCGTCATCGGCACCACTCACATCGACTGCCTGACCGCCTTCGAACAGGACCCCGACACCGAACTGATCGTCCTCATCGGCGAGATAGGCGGGGACGCGGAGGAGCGCGCCGCCGCCCACATCGCCCAGCACATCACCAAGCCGGTGATCGGCTACATCGCGGGCTTCACCGCTCCCGAGGGCAGGACGATGGGCCACGCGGGCGCGATCGTCTCGGGCTCGGCAGGAACGGCCGAAGCGAAGAAGCGTAGGCTGGAAGAGGCGGGAGTCTCCGTCGGGTCGACCCCCACGGAGACAGCGAACCTGGCGAGAGCCCGACTGAGGCCAGGAACACACGGCACCTGAGAGCCCCCGCGCCTACTGGTCGGCCGCGCCTGCTTCCGTGAAGCCAGCGCGTACTTCGGGCCGCGCTCGCTCTCGTGAAGCCTGCGTGCTCTTCCGGGGACGCCACGCTTTCGTGATCCTTGCGAGTTCTGTCGGGCCCGAGTGCCCCCTGCTCATTTCCTTCGGCTGCCGAGGTACACCGCCCCGTGTGCATCCAGCCCCTCCGGCGTTTGAGGAGCGGGGTCCGGGGCGGAGCCGCGGTTACGGGAAGGGGCGGGTAGGGGGCAAGGCCCGCCGCAGGCGCCCCACCCACCGCAACCCGTCCCTATCGCCACCGCCACCGCCACCGCACCCCGACCGCACCACACCCCGCCCCGACTGTGCACCGAGAGCGGAGAACCCATGGCCCCCAACACCACACCCACCCCGACTCCCACCCCCATCCCCCTCGCCCTCAAACCCGGCACCGCCTGGCAGGACGCCTGGAACCGCTGCCTGACCACCGCCCCCGAGGCCTTCCAGGACGACCGCGTCCTGAACCTCTGGTCGGCCGGCTGGCAACGCGACGGCCGGGTGCTCCCCGCCACCACCCCCGTGGACGGCACCCCCATCGCCGGACCGCCCCGGCTCGACGCCCCAACCGCCGCGCACGCGGTCCGCGCTGCCCTCGACCAGCACCGCGCCTGGCGCCACGTCCCGCTCCCCGAACGCAGCGCCCGCGTCACGGCCACCCTCGACGCCCTGACCGAACACCGCGAGCTGCTCGCCCTCCTCCTGGTCTGGGAGATCGGCAAACCCTGGCGCCTCGCCCAGGCGGACGTCGACCGGGCGATCGACGGGGTGCGGTGGTACGTGGACAACATCGAGGGGATGCTCACCGACCGCACCCCGCTCCCGGGCCCCGTCTCCAACATCGCCAGCTGGAACTACCCGATGTCCGTACTGGTCCACGCGATGCTCGTGCAGGCGCTCGCCGGGAACGCGGTGATCGCGAAGGCCCCCACCGACGGCGGTGTCGCATGCCTGACACTGGCGTGTGCGCTGGCCGCCCGCGAGGGCGTCCCGCTCACCCTCGTCAGCGGCAGTGGCGGCGAACTCTCCGAGGCCCTGGTCCGCTCACCGGAGATCGGCTGCGTCTCCTTCGTCGGCGGCCGCGACACCGGGGCCCGCATCGCCACAGCGGTGACGGACCTGGGTAAACGGCACATCCTCGAACAGGAGGGCCTCAACACCTGGGGCATCTGGAACCACACGGACTGGGACGCCCTCACGGCCGTGATCCCGAAGCTCTTCGACTACGGGAAGCAGCGCTGCACCGCCTACCCCCGCTTCGTCGTGCAGCGCAGCGCGTTCGACGCGTTCCTCCTCGCCTACCTCCCGGCGGTCCGCAAGCTGCGCGTGGGCCATCCCCTCGCAGTGGCGGACCCGGGCGACCCGCTGCCCGCCATGGACTTCGGGCCCCTGATCAACGCGGCCAAGGCCAAGGAGCTGGCCGATCAGGTGGCCGAGGCGATCGACCGGGGCGCGGTCCCGCTGCACCGGGCCGGCGCGACCCCGGGGGGCGGCCACTTCCTCCCGGGCCAGGACACCTCGGCGTACTTCCACCCGGTCACCCTCCTCAACCCGCCGCCGTCCTCGCCGCTGCACCACGCGGAGCCCTTCGGCCCGGTCGACACGATCGTCCTGGTCGACACGGAGGCGGAACTCCTCGCCGCCATGAACGCCTCCAACGGGGCCCTGGTCGCCACCCTTTCGACCGACGACCCGCAGACGTACGCGCGGCTCGAGCCCCAGATCCGCGCGTTCAAGGTCGGGCACGGCGCCCCACGCTCCAGGGGCGACCGCGAGGAGCTCTTCGGCGGATTCGGCGCCTCCTGGCGCGGCGCCTTCGTCGGGGGCGGACTCCTGGTCCGCGCCGTGACGGACGGCCCGCCGGACGAGCGCCTGCCGGGCAACTTCCCGGACCACCACTTGATGCCGTAGCAGTGCCCCGCTCCGCCCGGTGCCGCAGTCAGTGCCCGGCCCCTTCCGGACCGGGCGTGTCCTGTCCCAGGCCCCGGCGGATCGCGAGCTCCACGGGAGAGTAGGCGCCGTCGGCCCGCTGTAGTTCGTACGGCGCGGCCGGCATCAGCGGCGGCTGGGCCATGAAGCGCGGCCGCGCCCCGTGGTGCGGTTGCGCCGAGTGCACCAGGAAGGGATGGCAGAGGAAGACATCGCCCGGGGACCCGGTCGCGAGGGCGAGCGGCCGGTGGGCGGATGCCGCGACCAGATCGGGCGCGAGGACCAGCCCGCTCGCTCCCTCCTCCCCGTACTTCTCAAGCACCTTAGGCACGTCGAGGTGCGAGCCGGCCCGGATCCGGGTGGGGGCGTCCTGTTCACCGACCTCGCTGAACAGGAACAGCATCAGCAGCGCCCGGCCCCGGGAGCGCAGATTGGTGAAGTACCAGCTCTCACCCTCCGGCAGGTAGCTCCCCTCGATGTGCCAGCCCGAGTCCTCCGGTTCCTCCTCGTGCGGGAAGCGCAAGGGGAACGTGCCCAGCGAGTAGCGCGGCTCCCAGCGTCCCGCGCCGACGAGAAGGTCGTAGGCGTGCTGCAGAAGAGGGGAGTTGGGGGCGGCCGCGAAGGGCCCCTGCGCCATGCCGGGCACCCAGTGCACCGGTTGCGTCCACGTCGCCGGATCCTCTGGATCGCAGCCCGTCTCGCGCCACAGCAGGTGCGCGCAGTCCGCGGCCACGCGTGGTGCGACGGCGCCCTCCAGCTTCACGAAGCCGTCGCGGAGGAAGCGGGATACCAAGGTCGTGTCATCCATGCGCCCATCGTGCGGTGAGGCCGTCACCGGCCGCCCGACATTTTCCGCACCGCTTCTGTCGGGCGCCGCCGAGGACCGGGGTGAAGCCGGGCCGGGACAGCCGGGGCCGTCCGGGGCTCACCCGATGCCCTGCCGGTCGGGGAGCAGCGCGAACTCCCGCTCGGCCGGGTCGGGCACCGTGCGCTCCACCGCCTGGATCAGCAGCGCACGGTGCCGGACCAGGGGCTGCTGCCGGCCGGGCGGGGCCAGCAGCAGGAGATCGTCCAGCCCGGCCAGCAGCCGCCGGGTGACCTGCGGACTGTTCGCCGCGCACCGCCGGACCTCCTCGAAGCCGAGATCCACCAGGTCCGCCCACTCCGGTACGTCCTGCACCAGCCGCACGACCCCCTTGCGGTCCCGGTGGTGGACGGCGCCGAGGGGCAGGTCCACGACGGCCGCGAGGAACTGCACGATCCGGTCCAGGCACTGCACGGCGGTGGTCGGATCGTTCACCGCCGGGGACAGGGCCCGCAGCGCGATGTCCGACAACTGGCGCAGCCCGAACGCGAGGTCCTGGTGCAGGGTGCGCTCGACCCCGACGGACACCGTGTACCGCAGCGCGCTCCGGGGCGGCGAGGCCCCGCCGTGCACCGCCAGTACCGGCGTCCCCGGCACGACGAAGTCCCCGAGCCGGGGGATCAGCCGCAGGACGACGCCTTGGTGCCGCGCGGCCCGCACCAGCCGTGCCACGTTGACGTCCCGCAGGACCCCGGCCCGCCCCTCGTGCACGAGCTGCCCGCTCTCGGCGGCGAGCGGTCCTTCCTGGGGCCGGCCGCCCGGCATCCGCGCCAGTACCCGGAACGAATCCCGGGTGATGCGGTCGACGACCGGGCCCACCTGCATCAGACGCAGCGTGGAGCTCACGTAGGCGATGAAGAGCAGCAGGCTGAGCCCGACGAGCGCGGCGGTCAGCACACTCTGGACGAACGGCACGGACGTGATCCGGCGCGGATCCGTCTCGCTCTCGTACGAGCTCAGCACCAGCAGCGAGAAGACGAACGTCGCCAGGAACACCGACAGCGTGAGCTTGCTGATCCGGCTCCGTACGAAGATCCGCACCACCCGGGGTGTGAGCTGTCCGCTCGCCATCTGCACGGCCACCAGCGAGATGCTGAAGACCACACCGATGAAGGTCATCATCGCCGAGCTGACCGTGACGACGATCTGCTTCGTGTCCTCCGCGACCGAGACCAGGTCCTTGACCTCGTCGTACGCCTGCTCGTCCTTGAGGTAGGAGATGAGCTGCTCGTCGACCGCCGAGGCGGCGAACCAGAGCGCGATGGCGCAGACCAGCGTCAGGGTCGGAGCGAACCAGAACGTCTCACGCAGATGCTCACGCAGCGGTGACAGCGCGCGGGGTGGCCGATAGCCGCGATCACTCATGTCGGCGAACGTAACCCGCTCCGCCCGCGCCCTCGTGGACGTCGCCGCCGACCCTCCGGACACACCGTGCGTACGCGTCCGACGACGGATCGTGCGCAGGTGTGGGCGTGCGCCGCCCGGAACACCCGCCCGATCCGCTCGCACCCCGCTGACCACCCAATATGCAGGTGAGGTGGACCCCGAACCCCTGGTATTGTTTTCTTTGTCGCCACGGGGAACCGCGGCAGACACACCCGGTCCGGGTGGCGGAATGGCAGACGCGCTAGCTTGAGGTGCTAGTGCCCTTTATCGGGCGTGGGGGTTCAAGTCCCCCCTCGGACACCAGAGGTCGATCGACCCAGAAGAGCCGGTCAGAGCGAAGCAATATCGCTCTGACCGGCTCTTTTGTCTGTCCCCTAGGCGCGGCGGCCGTTCTGTCGAGGTCTCCTGATGTCGCCGGATCGCGGTGCCGCCGCACTCCTCCGGGCCGCTTATTCGCCGTCGAGCGACCAGGTGGTGCGGTCACGGCGGTGGTCGAATACATCGAGTTCACCTGCGAGGACGTCGAAATGGGGAAGCGGGGCCCACAGGCTGCGCTCACCGATGACGTAGAGGCGGCGTTTGGCGCGGCTCGCGGCGACGTTGAGCAGATGCGGGGTGCGGGCCGCCCACTCCCGGGCTCCGCGACGGCCACCCCCGAGCACCAGGACCACGACGTCGGCTTCCTTGCCCTGTGCCCGGTGGACGGTGGCACAGCGTTCGTCCAGGTGTTCGGCAGTCCATCCTGCGCGGCTGCGGCAGACCTTCTTGCACTCGGCGACGAGCGCCCGGAAAGGGGCGATGACGCGTATGCGTTCGACGCCGACGCCGTGCCGGTCCAGGGTGTCGAGGACGAACTCGAACGCACGGCGGTCGCGTTCGCCCCACGGGGCTCCGGCCGGGCGGGAGGGGGCATCGGTGTTGAGCCAGCGGCTGGGCAGCAGCCCGTTCCGTTCCCCGTCGGGGAAGTCCTGTCGCGCCGTGCCGTAGACCATGAGGCCGTCGTAGGCGACCTCGTTGCTGACGGTGAACATCGGTTCCTCGCAGCGGCGGTGGACGCGCAGCGGCGAACCCACCCAGACGTGCTCGTCGTCCCCCTCCGGGGCCGGCAGGTAGGTGCCGAAGCGGTTGGTCCGGTCGGCCACGGCCTGGGCCGAGGTGGCCGATGGCAGCCACCGCTCGTCGACGCCGTAGGCGCGCAGCAGCCTGCGCTGCAGAGCCGTGGGCATCGTGACGACCGGCTCCAGCTGGAGGGGATCGCCGACCAGGACGGCACGGCGGGCCCGCCACAGCGCGCCCACGGCGGCCTGCGGGGTGGCCTGCCCGGCCTCGTCCACGAGCAGCCAGCCGATCGACTCCCGGCCGAGGCGGGCGAACATGCTGCCGACGGAGGAGAACGTGGTGGACACCACGGGCACCAGGAGGAAGAGGGTCTGCCAGGCGTGCTCGACCTCTTCGTCGGGCAGCGGCCCATTCGTTCCCGCCATCAGCTCCACGAGGACCTGGAGGTTGCCGCGGACCTTCTTCGCGGCTCCGGCCACGAAGGCGCGGTGCAGGTCGAGGGCGCGCAGGAACAGGTCGCTGCGTGCGGTGGACCACTTCTCGTCGGACCAGGGGGAGCCGAGCTCCTGGACGTCTTCGTCGAGGAGCAGCCAGCCGAGCGGCAGTGAGGGCAGCGTCCGGGCCGCGTCCCGCAGCCCGGCGTGGCGCCCGTCCAGCTCGGTCCTGGCGGCACGCAGGTCGCGGCGGGCTGTGCTGGCGGCCTGACGGGCCCGGCTCATGGCGGTGTCCGCCGCGGTCTGCCGGGCATGCGCGGTCCGTTCGTGCGCGCGGGCGGCGGTGACGGCGGCGGCCGTCTCGTCGACGGCGGTGGCGTACTGGGAGGTCCTGCCCGCGGCCAGGGACTCGGCGCGGACGGCCGCGGCCACCTGCGCCATGGAGTCATCCAGGGCGGCGCTTTGGACGACGAGCAATTCCGCGATCTCGGCCTGGGTGCGCTCCTGCTGCCGCTGAGCGGCCTGCCGGTCCGCGGAGCTCTGAAGCAGCCGCCGCAGCCCGCCTCGCAGACCCCCCTCGACTGCGGGCGGTGCGTCCTGGCGGACAGTGAGCGCGGTGACGTAATCGCGGTGGTGAGCGGCCAGTTCACGAGCGGCCGACAGATCCGCACGGGCAGTGGCCAACTCCTGCCGGGCTCGTGCCACGTCCTCGGTGGCCGCCCGGTGCCGGGACTCGGTGGCCGAGGTGGCGCGCCGGGCCCCGTCGGCAGCGACGACGGCCTGCTCGACGGCGGCCGTCGCGGCGTTGATCGTCTGGTCCGCGCGGGACACCGCAGCCTCCAGGCCGCCGATCCGCCGCCCGGCCGACGGGGACTCGACGGCTGTCAGCGCCGAGGCGAGCCGGGCGCGCTCGGCACGCAGCCGCTCGACCTCGGCCCGGGCGGTGCGGAACGCGGTGACGGCGGCGGTCCACGACGGCACCGGTTCGGCGGGCCCGGCCGCCGCGTCCGGGCCTGCGGGGGCGGGGCGCCGGCTGCCGGGCGGAACCCTCGGCGGGATCCAGTCGCTCAGAACAGCCCGCATACCGCGCAGTGGCGGCTGTTCGGCCGCGGACCGGGCGGCGGTCTCCTTCTCGGGCAGCCGGCCCCACCAGAACCGGTCGCAGAACTCCTTGCGGTTGGTCTTGTTTCCGAGCACCGCCGCGACCAGCCCCCATGCGGGGCCGCCGAGGAGAGCGGAAGCGAGGTCCGGGAAGTGGTCCGTGGCGTCGTGCCAGCGCTCGCCGAGCGCGCCGATGCCCGGCAGTTCGGCGGTGACGTTCTCGACCGCGCCGTTGTTGGAGGAGGCGACCACGATCTCGAAGCCGGTCAGCCGGGGGTCGAGCCGCGACACGAACCGAGGATGACTGCCCTGCCGGTCCCTGCCCCGCCACGCCGGACCGGGGAAGGCCTGTCCGGGCCGGTCGAACGTCGCCAGCACCGCCGCCCGCTCGACCACCAGCGCGGCGACCAGGTCGCGCAGCATCGTCGTCTTGCCCGTGCCCGGCGGGCCGTTCACGGAGAACATCCCGCCCCCGGTGCCCGCGCGGTCGGCCAGCATCCGGTCGACCGCGAACTGCTGGCTCAGTGCCAGTGGGAATCGTGCCGGTGCGGGCCACCGCCCCGACGGAACCAGCGCCGGGTCAACCCCGGCCAGGACGGTTCCGCGCTCCTGACGCACATCCGTCCGCGCCCCCGCGGCGAGGGCGTCGTGCTCGGTCAGATACGCGTCCAGAGCGGGGCCGATCCCCTTGCCTACCGCCCCGGCCACCCGGGCGAGATCAGGGGGGAGCAGGCTGTTCAGGAAGGGCGCCGCGGCGGTGGCCTTCGCCCGTGGATCCTTGGGCCGGTGGACCAGCCTGCTCCGCACCCGGACCACCTGGGGTCGCAGATGGTCCCGCACCCCGCACAGGTCGGCGATCTGCGCGGTCAGGGCGACGAGGTCGGCGAACCCGAGCGGGCGGGGACCGGGGCCGGCTTCGGGTGCCTGCGACGTGTCCGCGGAGCCCGCCCGCGCAGGTGCGGGATCGCTGCTGCCGCTCGCCGGATCCCCGGACCCCGGCTGGTCTGCGACGGCCCGGCGTGCCGTTGCCCAGTCGGCGGCGCGGCTCACCAGCGGTTCGGCCGCGCCCTGGAGGGCGGCGCCGACGACCTCGCCGAACAGTGCCTCGACCGCTCCGACGGCGGCCCCGCCCAGGATCTCGCCGAGCAGTCGCTGCCAGCTCACGCGGTCGCCCCCGGCCGAGCTTCCCGGCCGGCGCCCGGATCCGGGCCCCTGCCCGGACCCCGAGTCGGGGGGCGGGGCGGCGAACCCGTACGGGATCGCGGTGGCCGTCAGTTCGTCGATCGCCGCGCCGAACGCGTCGTCGAGCTCCTCGAAGCCGTCCAGCCAGCCGGGCGCGGAGGGCCCCGGATCGAAGAGGCGGCCGGTCGCCCAGGCGCAGGCGGAGATCACGGACGTGTCCTCGACCGGTCGTCCCGCATCGTCCAGGATCAGGGCGAACATCGCGCTCTGGCCCGGCACCGTCAGCTCGGACTGCGGCACACCAGGATCCGGATCGGTCCCCGCGGGCAGTACCGCGATCATCGCCTGACGGAGCAGCTCGAGATCGAAGACCCCGCAGTAGATCTCGTGACGCCACACGCGGCCGTACGGCGCCCGGCGCGCGCCCGTCTCCGGATGATCGGCATCCCACGGCAACCGCGGCGATATGCGTCCGGGCTGCGGCGTCAGATCGACGATGTACTCGTCTCCCGGACCGGACCCCGAGACGGGGCGCCGTCGGGGCAGTGCCGGGATGCCCGGCGGACCGAACAGCTCGATGGCGCGCCAGGATTCCAGCAGTGCTTCCCTGCGGTGGCCCTGCCCCTGTCCGCTCCGCACCCCCGTGCCTCCAGTTCACACGCGGCGGCCCCCGGCCGCTCCCTCTACCGATGAGCTGTCAGCCGAATCTACCGGACCGCCGGCAGGCCGGGCCGGGACTGCCGGCGGTCCGGCTGCCGGGCTTGGCTTGCGGGGGTGCCCGGGCACTCGGTGACCTCCGCCGGTGACCTGCGGACGAGATCTCCCGGGCAATCCGCCCCCTCGCGTCACGATCCGGTCTCGGAGGGCAGGTAGGGGGTTGTTTTCGGCCATGTAATCGATTCCAATCTTCCATGTAATCGATTCCACGGCCCTGGCCGCTGGTTTCGAGGCGCACGGAAACCACAAGGAGGTGGTCCCGGAAATGGCGAGCATCAAGGATGTCGCGGCCCAGGCAGGAGTCTCTGTCGCCACGGTCTCCCGCGTCCTCAACAGCCATCCCTCCGTCAGCCCGGACGCGCGCAGACGCGTCCTCGCCGCCGTCGAAGCCCTCGGCTACCGGCCCAACACGCTGGCCCGCTCGCTGCGCACCGATCAGACCCGAACGCTCGGTCTCGTCATCAGCGACGTGCTCAACCCGTACTTCACCGCCCTGGCCCGCTCCGTCGAGGAGGAGGCCCGCGCCCTCGGCTACAGCGTGATCATCGGCAACGCCGACGAGCGGCCCGAGCAGCAGGACGACCACGTCCGCACCCTCCTGGACCGCAGGATCGACGGGCTCCTCGTCTCGCCGGCCGACGGCGACTCGCCGCTGCTGCACGACGTCGCGCGCGCCGGCACCCCGATGGTGTTCGTGGACCGCTGGATGCCGGGCGTGGACGTCCCCGTCGTGCGCGCCGACGGCCACCGGGCCATCCAGGACCTGGTCGCCCACCTGTACGCACTCGGTCACCGCAGGCTCGCCATCATCGCCGGGCCCGCGGCCACCACCACCGGTGACGAGCGTGTCGAGGCCTTCCGGGCGGCGATGAGTGCGCACGGACTCGCGCTGCCGGACGCCTACATCGGCCAGGGCGACTTCCAGGCGGCCAGCGGACGGCGCGCCACCGAGCACTTCCTCGCTCTCCCAGAACCGCCCGAGATCGTGTTCGCGGCGGACAACCTCATGGCGCTCGGCGCCCTGGACGCCATCCGCGCCCACGGGCTGCGCGTCCCCGAGGACATCGGGCTCGCCGCCTTCGACGACATCCCCTGGTTCGTCCACACCGCACCGCCGATCACCGCGATCGCCCAGCCCACCGGCGAACTCGGCCGCGCGGCCGTACGCGCACTCGTCGACATCGTCGAGGGCCGGCCCCCGCAGTCCGTCACCCTGCCCGCCCGGCTCGTCGTACGCGGCTCCTGCGGTGAGCACACGAACGAACCGGACCCGTCCGCCACCGAGCCGAGGAGCAACGCGTGAGCGAGTCAGTCGAGTTGCTGCGCATCGAAGGCGTGCGCAAGACCTTCCCCGGGGTGGTCGCCCTGGACAGCGTCGACTTCGACCTGCGCAGCGGCGAGGTGCACGTCCTGCTCGGCGAGAACGGCGCCGGCAAGAGCACCCTGATCAAGATGCTCTCCGGTGCCTACCGCCCGGACAGCGGCCGGATCTTCGCCCGGGGTCAGGAAGTCCGCATCCACGGAGCACAGGACGCCGAGAAGCTCAAGATCGCCACGATCTACCAGGAGTTCAACCTGGTCCCCGATCTCACGGTGGCCGAGAACATCTTCCTCGGCCGCCAGCCGCGCCGTTACGGACTGATCGACCGGCGCCGGATGGAAGCCGATGCCGAGGTCCTGCTGAACCGCGTCGGCCTGCACGTCTCGCCTCGGGCGAAGATCCGCGAACTGGGCATCGCCCGGCTGCAGATGGTCGAGATCGCCAAGGCCCTCAGCCTGGAGGCGCGCGTCCTGATCATGGACGAGCCGACCGCGGTCCTCACCTCCGAAGAGGTCGACAAGCTCTTCCGGATCGTGCGCAGGCTGCGCGAGGACGGCGTCGGGATCGTCTTCATCACCCACCACCTGGACGAGATCGCCGCCCTCGGCGACCGCGTCACCGTCCTGCGTGACGGCCGCAGCATCGACCAGGTGCCCGCCTCGACCCCCGAGGCGGAACTCGTCCAGCTGATGGTGGGCCGCAGCATCGACCAGCAGTACCCGCGTGAACGTGCCGACGCCGGAGAACCGTTGCTGTCCGTGCGCGGGCTCAGCCGCGAAGGCGTCTTCCACGACATCACCTTCGAGGTGCGCGCCGGTGAGGTCGTCGGCCTCGCCGGACTCGTCGGGGCCGGCCGCACCGAGGTCGCCCGCGCCGTCTTCGGCGCCGACCCGTACGACGCCGGCACGGTCGACGTACGGGGCGAGCGGCTCGGCAGGCACGACGTCACCGCCGCGATGAACGCCGGGATCGGCCTCGTCCCCGAGGACCGGAAGGGCCAGGGCCTGGTGCTCGACGCCTCCGTGCAGGAGAACCTCGGCCTCGTCACCCTGCGGGCGGCGAGCCGGTCGGGGCTCGTCGACCTCAAGGGCCAGCGCACGGCCGCAGCCCGGATCGCGGAACAGCTCGGCGTACGGATGGCGGGCCTCGGCCAGCACGTCCGTACCCTCTCCGGCGGCAACCAGCAGAAGGTCGTCATCGGGAAGTGGCTGCTCGCGGACACCCGCGTGCTGATCCTCGACGAACCGACCCGGGGCATCGACGTCGGCGCCAAGGTCGAGATCTACCAGCTCATCAACGAGCTGACCGCCTCCGGCCACGCCGTCCTGATGATCTCCAGCGACCTGCCGGAGGTCCTCGGCATGAGCGACCGGGTGCTGGTCATGGCCCAGGGCCGGATCGCCGGTGAACTCCCTGCCGAGCGCGCCACCCAGGACGCCGTGATGGCCCTCGCCGTCGGCTCCGCCCCCGCAACCGAACCCACCGAGAACGACGAGGAGGGCCCCCGTGGCCACTGACACCCACCCGGGCAAGACGGGGGCGGGAGCCGCCGGGCCGAGCCTGCGCCGACTGCTGCTCGACAACGGAGCCCTCACCGCCCTGGTCGTCCTGCTGCTGGCGATGTCGCTGCTCTCCGGCGACTTCCTCACCACCCAGAACCTGCTGAACGTCGGTGTACAGGCCGCGGTCACCGCGATCCTCGCGTTCGGCGTCACCTTCGTCATCGTCTCCGCCGGCATCGACCTCTCCGTCGGCTCGGTCGCCGCGCTCTCCGCGACGGTCCTCGCCTGGTCGGCGACGTCGGCGGGGATGCCCGTCGTACTCGCGGTCCTCCTCGCCGTCGCCACCGGCATCGCCTGCGGCTTCGTCAACGGCGCCCTCGTCGCGTACGGGAAGCTGCCCTCGTTCATCGCGACGCTGGCCATGCTGTCGATCGCGCGAGGCCTGTCCCTGGTGATCTCCCAGGGCAGCCCGATCGCGTTCCCCGACTCCGTCTCCACACTCGGTGACACGCTCGGCGGCTGGCTGCCCGTACCGGTCCTCGTCATGATCGCCATGGGGCTGATCACCGCCCTCGTCCTGGCCCGCACCTACCTCGGCCGCTCGATGTACGCGATCGGCGGCAACGAGGAGGCGGCCCGGCTCTCCGGGCTGCGGGTCAAGAAGCAGAAGCTGGCCATCTACGCGCTGTCCGGCCTCTTCGCCGCCGTCGCGGGCATCGTCCTAGCCTCCCGGCTGACCTCCGCCCAGCCGCAGGCCGCGCAGGGGTACGAGCTCGACGCGATCGCAGCGGTCGTCATCGGCGGCGCCAGCCTCGCGGGCGGCGTCGGCAAGGCGTCCGGCACCCTGATCGGTGCGCTGATCCTGGCGGTGCTGCGCAACGGCCTCAACCTGATGTCCGTGTCCGCCTTCTGGCAGCAGGTCGTCATCGGTGTCGTCATCGCCCTCGCGGTGCTGCTCGACACGCTGCGCCGCAAGGCCGGTTCGGGAGCCCCGTCCTCGGCCGGCTCCTCAGCGGCCGGGCCCGGATCACCGGGATCGGGACGCAGGGGTGCGATGAAGGCCGGTCTCGCACTGGTCTGCGTCGCGGCTGTCATCGCCGCCGTCACGTTCTTCAACAACTCCGGTTCCTCCGGCGGCAACACCCGGGTCGGGATGTCCCTGTCCACACTCAACAACCCCTTCTTCGTCCAGATGAAGGCGGGGGCGCAGGCGGAGGCCAAGGCCGCCGGGATCGACCTCACCGTCACCGACGCGCAGAACGACGCCTCGCAGCAGGCCAACCAGCTCCAGAACTTCACCAGTTCCGGGGTGGACTCGATCATCGTCAACCCGGTGGACTCCGACGCGGTCGGACCGGCCGTACGCAGCGCCAACGACGCCGACATCCCCGTGGTCGCCGCCGACCGGGGCGTCAACAAGGCGCAGACGGCGACGCTCGTCGCCTCCGACAACGTGGCCGGCGGCAAGCTCGCCGCCAAGGCCCTCGCCGACAAGCTCGGCGGCAAGGGGAGCATCGTCGTCCTGCAGGGCACCGCGGGCACCTCCGCCAGCCGTGAGCGCGGGGCGGGCTTCGCCGCCGGCATCAAGGCGTACCCGGGCATCAAGGTCGTGGCCACCCAGCCCGCCGACTTCGACCGCACCAAGGGCCTGGACGTCATGACCAACCTCCTCCAGGGCCACCCCGGCATCACCGGCGTCTTCGCCGAGAACGACGAGATGGCGCTCGGCGCGGTCAAGGCGCTCGGTGCCAAGGCCGGGAAGTCGGTCTCCGTGATCGGCTTCGACGGCACACCGGACGGCCTGAAGGCGGTCGGTGCGGGCACCCTGTACGCGTCCGTCGCCCAGCAGCCCAAGGAGCTCGGGAAGATCGCCGTGCAGAACGCGGTCCGGGCGGCCGACGACAAGAAGGTCGCCGGCACGGTCAAGGTGCCGGTCAAGGTCGTCACCCGGCAGAACGTGGCCGACTTCTCCTGACCGGGCGGCACACCCCGGCCACGTACTCCACGGAAGGAAGGCAGTAGCAGCAGATGTACGAGAACGAGGACTCCGGTCCCGCCCGGTACGACCTCCTGGTCGTCGGCTCGGCCAACGCCGACCTGGTCGTCGGCGTCGAACGGCGCCCGGCGCCGGGGGAGACGGTGCTCGGCTCCGACCTCGCCGTCCACCCGGGCGGCAAGGGCGCCAACCAGGCGGTGGCCGCCGCCCGCCTCGGCGCCCGCACGGCGCTGCTGGCCCGGGTCGGTGACGACGCCCACGGCAGGCTGCTGCTCGAATCGCAGCGGTCGGCGGGCGTCGACACCGGCGGAGTCCTCGTCGGCGGAGCGCCCACCGGGGTCGCCCTGATCACGGTCGACCCGACGGGCGACAACAGCATCGTCGTCTCGCCGGGCGCCAACGCACGGCTCACCCCCCAGGACATCCGGGCGGCGGCCCCCCTCCTCGCCGCCGCCCGGGTGGTCTCCGTCCAGCTGGAGATCCCCCTGGAGACGGTCGCCGAGACGGCCCGCGTCCTGCCCGCCGGAACCCGCCTCGTCCTCAACCCGTCCCCGCCCGCCCCGCTGCCCGCCGAAGTGCTGGCGGCCTGCGACCCCCTGGTGGTCAACGAGCACGAGGCGCGCTCGATCCTGGGCCGGGACGCGGGTGCCACTCCCGAGTCCTGGGCGCGGGCGCTCACCGCACTCGGCCCGCGCTCGGTGGTGATCACCCTGGGCGCCGGCGGTGCGCTGGCGGCCGACACCCGTACCGGCGACTGTGTACGGGTCCCGAGCCCCGAGGTCGACGCGGTCGACACGACGGGCGCGGGCGACGCGTTCACCGCGGCCCTGGCCTGGCGGCTCGGCCTGGGCGAGGAGCTCCCCGCGGCCACCGCCCTCGCCGTCAGGGTCGGCGCGGCCGCGGTCACCAGGCAGGGCGCGCAGGCGTCGTTCCCCACAGCGGAAGAGATCGGCGCACTGTGAAGAAGTCAGGCATCCTCAACCGCCACCTCGCCGGCGCCCTGGCCGAGTTGGGCCACGGCGACGGCGTGCTCATCTGCGACGTCGGCATGCCCATCCCTCCGGGCCCCCGTGTCGTCGACCTCGCCTTCCTGGCGGGAATCCCGTCGTTCGCGCAGGTAGTCGACGGGCTGCTCGACGAACTGGTGGTGGAGGGCGCGACTGCGGCGCGGGAGATCCGCGAAGCCAATCCGGAGGCGTCACGCCTCCTGACCGAGCGCCTCCCGGGGCTCACCCACGTATCCCATGACGCCCTCAAGGCGCTCACGGCGGACGCCCGCCTGGTGGTGCGCACGGGAGAGGCGCGGCCGTACGCGAATGTGCTGCTGCGCTGCGGGGTCTTTTTCTGAGGGGACGTCAACGAGGCCCGGCCGGGCGCGGTCAGGTCACCTGGCCGTCACGATGCCATGGCCCGTGACGTCCACGAGCACCCGGCGGTACTCAGCGGGGCGGGCCTCGAAGCCGACCCGCGCGGCCAGCCCGGCGGCGTCGCTGTTCTGGCCCCGCAGGAGATCCACCGACGTCTGCGCGAACCGTTCCGCGAGGCCGTCCCGCGCGGCTGCGGTCAGCTCCTGACGCAGCAGCGCCACGGACGCCCGGGCGAGTCGGCGCCGGTCCGGTCCGGCACGCAGCATCTCCCGGTATCCGCGGCACGGCTCGGCGTCGGCCAGCAGCGGCTCCAGCCGCCCGGCCAGGACCCGTCCCGCATCCGCCGTGCGCCGGGCCGCCGCGCCGCCCTCCACCAGCACCTGAAGGGCCACCAGCAGGGCCGTGGTGCGGGGCTCGGGCCGGCCGGGGTCGACCGGTACGGCTGCGGTGGTCTCGGCCCGGTCGGAGATCCGCCGCGCGGCGGCCATCGCCCGGCCGGCCGTCCGGGGCCCGACCCCCGGCAGCCGGCCCAGCTCCCACACCCCGGCGTCGAGCACGTCCCGCACGCTCCGGATGCCGCCCCGCTCCCACTCGTCGGCGCCCGGCCGCCCCCTGACCGCCCAGCGCAGCCGTGCCACCGGGAGCCGGGCCAGCCGTTCGTCCACCAACTCCCTGTGCAAGGGCGCCCAGGCCGCCCGTACGGCCTCCACCGCCCGTTCGTGATCGACGGCCACCGCCCCGGCGACCTCGCTGAGCCGCCGCGCCCGCAGCACCACCTGCGGGCTCACCCCGCTCGTCCGCGCCATGGCCCTGATGTTCCCGCCTACGAGACCGACGATCGTCAGGAGCAGCCCGGCCACGACGAGGGCGTCGGAAAGCCGGAGCAGCCCGTCCGCCTCCCCGTCGTACTGGCCGAGCTCGTACAGCTCACCCCGGTCAGCACCTTCGGCCCGCACGAAGCCGGTGTCCCGGCCGAGCCCGGAACCCTCCTCGTAGTACGGCGCCTTGAGGATCGGATCGCGTTCGGCATCACAGCGGTAAGCCCCCTCACGCTCGCCCTCCCCGAACGGATCGGACCACCGCACCGTGCACGCCCCGTCCGCCGACTCGTCCAGCACCGTGAGGTCCACCCGCCGCAGCTCGGGGTAGCCCGGCGCGGCGAGGTACGCACCCAGCGAACAGCCGATCAGCACCAGTCCGACCGCCAGCACCCACCGGAACACAGGTACATGCCTCATCCGGTCCCCCTCGCCTCGCCTCGCGACAGCCGTCCGCCCGCACCGCCAGCTTGCGCCGCGGCACGCCGGGCATCAAGAAGCGGGACCGGCAGCCCCGGCCCCCGGTGACTTCCTGGTTCCGGCAATCAGTTGCGGTCCGACGGGCACTGGTCGGTCGCCGCGAACAGGGCGTCGAGGTAGTCCGGTACGGCCCGGGAGGTGGCGGAGAGCGGGAAGCGGGCGCCGAGTTGTCCGTCCGGGCGTATGACGAAACCGGTGGGGCCGTCCGGCCGGTAGAGCCTTGCGAACTCGCCTGCCGCGTCGCGGTACCCAGGGCTGTCCGCCGGGGCGTCGCGTCCGAGGACGGTGACCGTGTGCATCCCGGCCGCGTCCGCCGCGCCGGCGCCGGTACTCCCCTCCGTGTACAGAACCAGTACGTGGCCCGGGTGTTCGCGCAGGACGTCGAGCAGGCGCAGCGGGTAGGCGGCGACCGGGACGGTCAGGCCGCCGCAGTCCGGGGCCCGGTCGCCGGGCTGCGGCGCGTCGGACGGGCCGTACGGGGCGCCGGCCAGGGGGCCGTCCCGGTATCCGACGAGCAGTTGCGCCTCGCGGAGCATCAGCGTCTGCGGGTCGTCGGCGTCGTTCTCCATGCCCTGGGTGGCGTGCCGGACGGTGCGGCCGACGACCTCCTCACCGACCGGGCGGCGCTCGGCGTCGTACGTGGTGAGCAGGGCGGGTCCGGCCTCGCCCCGGACGACGAGGGCCAGCTTCCAGGCCAGGTTGCAGGCGTCCTGGATGCCGGTGTTCATGCCCTGGGCGCCGGTCGGCGGGTGGATGTGTGCGGCGTCGCCGGCGACGAAGACCCGGCCCTCGCCGTAGCGGTCCACGATGCGGTGGCTGATGCGGAAGACGGAGGACCAGCGCATCGTGGACAGGGTCGCCGGACCGGGGGCCAGACGGTCGACGACGGCCTGGATGTCGCTGAGCTGCGGGGTGCGGCCGCCCTCCAGCCCGTGCGCCACCTCGGCGGTGCCCGGAGCCGGGTTCTCCGGACGGGTGGAGAGTCCGGGCGGGACGAGCATCGACATCCGGTAGCGGCCGGTGCCCGGAAGCGGGATGCAGACCAGCAGATCGTCGGTGGAACCGTCGTCGGCGGTGTGGCTGGAGCGCAAGCCGTAGCCGTAGGGCAGGTCCCAGTCGGTCTCGACGTCGGCCAGCATGTACTCCTCGGCGAAGGCCCCGCCCTCGAAGCCGAGCCCCAGCCCCTTGCGCACGGCGCTGTGCGCGCCGTCGCAGCCGATGAGATGGCCGGCCCGGACCTCCTCGGTGGCCCCGGAGGCGGTGCGCAGCCGCGCCGTGACACCGTCCGCGTCCTGGGTGAACCCGAGAAGTTCGGTGCCGCGCTCGACGGCCGTGCCCAGGCCCGCCACGTACTCCTCGAGGATGCGCTCGGTCTCGTACTGGGGGAGAGCGGCGAAACCGTACGGCACCTCGGGCGGCAGCTCGAGGTCCATTCTGGCCACCTGGCGGCCGTTGACGTGGATGAGCTGGCCGCGCATCGGGACGGCAGCCTCCAGCACGGTGCGGGCCAGGCCCATCCGGTCCCAGAGCTCCAGCGTGCGCGGCTGGACACCGACCGCCTTGGCATAGGGGAGACGGGCCGGCAGGCGGTCGATCAGGCGGCACGCCACCCCGCGGCGGCGCAGTCCGGCCGCGGCGCTCAGCCCGACCGGGCCCGCGCCCGCGATCAGTACGTCGGTGGTATGGGCGTGTGCCACGGATGCCTCCCGGTGCCTTGCCCGGCCGCCCCCTCACCTCCATGGTCGCCCGATCGGACGGGGGCGGCGAGCCGGGCTGCCCGGCTCGCCCGGGACGACGAGGTACGGGCGTACCGGTCACCGGCTGCGACCACCGGCTACCGTCCCGACGCCACCAGGGGGTAGTGGTCGGAGAGGTTCGTGTACGTGTAGTCCGTCCCCCAGCTCGACACCGTCCACGGCGCGCTCTCCTCCTTGATCACCTCGTTCGTCCATCCCGACGGCTTCGCGTGCCCGGTGCGGTGCAGGACGTGGTCGAGGTCCTCGCGGGGGTCGTCGGGGTATCGCTCGGCGGCGATCGAGTTGTCCTGGGTGTCGAACGAGTAGGGGTGCCCGGTGCGGGCGTCCGCAGCGGTCAGCCCGGCGTTCGCGAGCATCGTGGCGTACTCGGGCGAGCGGGAGTCCACGTTGAGGTCGCCCGCCACGATGACCTGTTCCGAGGCGGGGATGTTCTTCGCGTCGAGGAACGCGTCGATTTGGCGGAACTGCCGGGCCCGGATCTCGGCCGCCTCCCCCGACGCGCAGCCCGGATCGGTCGACTGGGTGTGCGTGCCCACCACGTGCACGCGCGCACCGTTGACGTTCAACTCGCCGTATGCGAAGCCCTTGTTGGACCACCAGTCGCTGCCGCAGGCGTCCTGGTAGATGTGCTGTTCCTGGCGGACGACCGGCCATTTGCTCAGGATGGTGACGCCGCCGTCCTCCGGTGTGGTGGCCGAGTAGGCGCCGCCGGTGGCGTCCCAGCCGCTCCTGCTCCGGCCCACCACCGGTGTGTGGTAGGGGTATTGGCCGGAGGCGTTGCGGGTCAGGGCGTCCGAGGCGCTGTTGTCGAACGCCTCCTCCAGCACGACGACGTCATTGCCCCGGAAGAAGCCGGCCTTCGGTATCTCGGCGGCCCGGTGCGCCTGCCCCCAGTTCGGGTAGAGGTTCGTGCTCATCAGGAACGTGTTGTACGTGAGCACCCGCAGTGGCGGGGTGTCCGCGGCCGACGCCCGGGGTGCGACGGCCACGAGTGCGGCGGCGGTGAGCACGGCGGACAGGGTCACGCCGGAGACGCGGCGGAGTGCGGAGTGCGGCACGGGGTACTCCTGAGTCTGCTGCTGCATGGGGGGCGGATGAATGCTGGGACCCATGAAAGCAGGGGCAGTTACCCGTGGGTAGACGGCAGGTGCCGGGATCCCTGCCCGCAGCCGTCCATCAGGTGCCCGCCCGCCGAGCCGGCTGTCACCGCCGCCTTCGGCGGCCCGTCACTTCTTCTCGGCGTACACGATGAGGTTGTCCACGGGGTGACCCGCGGCGTCGAACGCTCCGTCGCAGGTGATCAGCCGCAGCGCGCGCGCCTCGGTCCTGCCGTAGACCCGCGCGGTCGGGAACGCCTTCTTGCTCGCCGTCTCCCGGCCGGTGACCTCGAAGTGGATCTCGGTGCCCCGCTTGTCGCGGACGGCGATGTCCGCGCCCTTGGCGATCTTCTTGAGGTCATGGAACACGGCCCGGCCGAAGCGGGTGTCGTTGTGGCCGATGAGCACGGCGGGGCCCGGCCGGCCGGGTACGGGGCCGCCGGTGTACCAGCCGACCGTCATGCCCTTGTCGGCGGGTGGCACCTCGACCGTGCCGTCGGCGTTGAGCCCGAGGCGCATGACCGCGCTGTCGATGCCGAGGGAGGGGATGGAGACATGGACGGGCGGCGAGGCGGACTTCGCGGATCCGGCTCCGGACCCGGACGGGGACGAGGGGGCGGACGCGGTTGCCGGGTCGGGCGCGGGACTTCCGGTCGTCGCGGACGAGTCGGCGCTCCGGGCCGCGGCCGGGGCCTTCGACGGGGAGGCGTCGGAGCAGCCGGTCAGCGAGGTCAGTGCGGTCAGCGCGAGGCAGGCGTACACCGGGAGTGCGGTGCGCCGGAAAAACTGGGGCGTGCGGGACATGAGGACGGGCTCCTGGAGAGATCGGCCGACGGCAGTGGCGCCGCCCCGATGCGGGACGGCGCCACTGCCGGCTCTTTCGGCTGAGGGTTGGTCAGCCGTTGCGGCGGCCGGTGGAGCGGCGTCGCAGGACGACCGTTCCGGCGCCCGCGACCAGGAGGGCCGCCACGGCGGACCCCGTGACGGCGGTGGTGTTGTCGCCGGACGTGCCGGCCGGGCGCTCGCCCGCCGCGACTCCGCCGCGAGGCGTGCTCCCGCCCCGGACCGCGGGCGCCGGTGCGGGGCTGTCGCCCGCGGCGACTCCGCCGCGCGGGGCCCTGGTCGGCACGGCGGAGGCGGGGGCGGGGGCGACCGAGGGAGCGTCCGAGGGCGCCTCCGAGGGAGTGGCGGCCTTGGTGGGCGCGGCCGAGGCGGCGGGGGAGGAGTCGGCGAAGGCCGAGGTGGCGGGGACGCATACCGCACCGGCCACCGCGGCGGCGAGGACGGCGGTACGCAAGGACGAGCGCAGGGACATGGATATGGCTCCGTTCCAGGACGGCCTCGACGGCGCCGCGATGCGGAATCGCACCGCGGCGCGAGGCGTGCCGACAGGCTGTCCTGGAGATATGAAGAAGCTGTCAGGACGCTGTGTTCATCGCATCAGGTCTGTCCGGAGCCACGCTCGGAGCCGGTCGCCGTCTCGGAGCCGGTCCCCGTATCGGATCCGGAACCGCCCTCGGAACGGTGGTCCGGCCCCTGGGCCGGGACGTCACCGGGCGCAGGCTCCTCCGGCGGGACGTCACCGGGCGCGCCCTCGCGGTCGGCCGGCAGGCGGAGGGTGAACACCGACCCCCGCCCCGGCTGGCTCACCGCCGTGACCGTGCCGTCGTGCGCCTCCGTGAGCTTCCGTACGATCGCCAGGCCCAGCCCGCTGCCCCCCGTACGCCGGCTGCGGGACTTCTCGCCGCGCCAGAAGCGGTCGAAGACGTGGCCGAGGTCCTCCGGCGCTATGCCGCTGCCCGTGTCGGTGACGTCCACCAGCACCGCGTCCCCGGATTCCGAGCCGTACGGGCGCAGCGTGACGCTGCCGCCGGACGGGGTGTGGCGTACGGCGTTGGACACCAGGTTGCCGATGGCCTGGCGCAGCCGGACCGGATCGGCCGTCAGCCCCGGGACCGGGCGGTCCGGGGGAGTGGGCAGCACCGTCAGCGCGACCCCGGACGTCTCGGCGCGGGCCTGGTGCGCCGCGGCCACCTGGTTGAGCAACTCCTCGATCCGTACCGGTCCGGCGTGCAGCCGCAGCGCGCCCGCGTCGGCCTGGGCCAGGTCCTGGAGGTCGTCGATGATGTGCTGCAACTGCACCGCCTCCTCGTGCAGCGAGGCGATGAACGCCGGGTCCGGGTCGGCCACCCCGTCCTGCGCCGCCTCCAGCCAGCCCCGGATGTTGCTGAGCGGGGTGCGCAGTTCGTGGGCGACATCGCTGACCATCGCCTTGCGCTGGGCCTCCAGCCGCGCGCGGTGGGCGGACATGTCGTTGAACGTGGCGGCGAGCCGCCCGATCTCGGTGTCCGCGGCGACCAGCACCGGCACGCTGTCCTCGCCGTCCCGCATCCGCTGGGCCGCGCCCGTCAGCGCGCGCAGCGGGCGTACGAGCCGCGCTCCCACGAGCACCGAGGCGCCGACGGTGAGCGCGAGGACGAGAGCCGCCGTGCCCGCGATCTTCGCGGTGTTGGCCGGTGAGAGATCGAAACCGGGCACCGTCGTGCCGCCGGTGTCACCGATGAACAGCAGGGCGGGCGAGGCGACGTACGAACCGAGCTGTTCACGGCGGGCGGTGCCGACGCAGGAGGCGATGGCCCGGTCGTCCTCACCGTTCCCGGGAGCCGCCGAGGGACGGGCGCCACGGTCGCCGGGCGCTTCGGTGGGCGCGTAGGTCGGAACGGGGGTGGGCGTCTCGCCCGGCAGCTTGCTGGGGGCCGCCACCGCCGGCATGGGTTCCGGGGGCTGCCCCCAGGACAGGTCGAGCTTCAGGTGGACGCCGGCCCGGTCCTGGCGCTTCAGACAGGCGTCGGCCAGCTGGTTGAGGGCCTTCAGCGCCTTCTTCTCGGTCGCGGTCGGGATGTCCAGTTCATCGGTGGCGCAGCGCGTGCCCTGGAGGCGGTCGGGGTCGTTGCCCACCACCTGGATCCGCGGGCGCCCACTCGCACTGCGGACCACGTCCGAGGCGATCCCGGTCGCGCCGAGACAGGCCACCTTCCCGTCCGCGATCTTCTGCAGCGCCGTACGCTCCTCGGCGGGCAGCCGGAACGGCCCGACCGCCCGCGGATCGACCCGGTCGGCCGGAGCCCCGGACGCGCCCGCGGTCTCGGCCGCCAGCGCGGTGTCCACCGACAGCGGGTCGACGATCGCCGAGGCCTGCGCCGGCAGCGCGGCGGATGACTCCGGGTCGGCCGAGTCGGCGAGCGGAGCGCGCCGCTGCGTCGTCAGCGCGATCCGCCGGCCGGACTGCTCGGCCAGGTCACGCACCGTCTTCCCGACGCCTTCCCAGGTGGGATGAGCCGCCGCGTAACCGAGCAGGCTGTGGTAGATCCGGGCGTCGGCGGTGAGGTTCTGTCCCTGCTCCTGCCTGATCGCACCGGACGTCGTCTGCACGGCCAGCCAGGCGGTCGCGGCCACCGAACACGCCGCCACCAGAGCCGAGACGGCCAGCAGCCGGGCGAAAAGGCTCTTGCGCAGGGGCAGTCGGGCCCGTGGTCCGGAGCCCGCCGTCCGCTGCCCGGGGTCCGGGGCCCGTCGTCCGGAGCCGGGCGCCCGTCCCCCGCCGCTACGACGCCGCACGTGACGCCGCCTTCGCCGGGTCCGTCAGCTTGTACCCGACGCCGAAGACGGTCAGCAGCCGGACCGGTCTGCGCGGGGCGGGTTCCACCTTCTTGCGCAGGTTCATGATGTGCACGTCGACCGTGCGGTCGCTGATGTACCGGTCGAAGCCGTGCAGCTCCGCGAGCAGTTGCTGCCGGGAGAAGACCCGGTCGGGCTCGGCCGCGAGCGCGGCGAGGATCCTGAACTCACCGGGGGTGCAGTCGACGGACTCACCGCCGACCGACACCAGGTGCCGGGCCGGATCGACGACGAGCGAACCGACGGTCAGCAGCGAGTCGTCGGCCGGGTCGGCACCCGTGGCGCGGCGGCTGCGGCGCAACAGCGTACGTACCCGGGCCATCAGCTCGCGCGGGCTGTACGGCTTGGTCACGTAGTCGTCCGCGCCCAGGTCGAGTCCGAGCAGCAGATCGTCCTCGGTCGTACGGGCCGTCAGCATCAGCACCGGCAACTCCCGGCACTCGGCACGCAGGACACGCACCACGTCCAGACCGTCGGCACGAGGCATCATCACGTCGAGGACCAGGAGGTCCGGCTCCCGGTGCCTGACCAGGTCAAGGGCCGCGAGGCCGTCACCGACGAGGGTGACGGCGTGGCCTTCGCGTTCGAGGTACCGGCGAAGGAGTTCGGCCTGCTTCTCGTCGTCTTCAGCGACGATCACGTTTGCGCACACGTGCTCGATCGTAGAGGGGTTCGAACAGTGGACGTCGATCCCTTGCCCGCGGCACCCCCGAGCTGCTCTTGTGTACCCGCAGGTAACCGGCTTGCGCGACAGACCGTGCGCGTCGCACGCCGGACGAGGCGTACGCGACGGGCACGGCGTTCACGAAGGCGGTAACAGGGTGGAGCCGGTGACGGGGCACGAGGTACGGGGCAGGCTGCCCGAAGGACTGGCGGACGCCGTACGGGCGACGGCCGCGGACATCGCGGCGCTGCTGCGCGCCGCCCCCGACACCGGTCGGCCGGTCCCCAGGTCGCAGTGGACGGTGGGTGAGGCGGCGGCGCACCTGGCGCAGGCCAACCAGCTCATGGCGGACGTGGCCGCCGGCCGCCCGCGCGACTACGGGGACGGCACCCCGCAGGGCCTGGCCGCGGCCAACGAACGGGCCCTCGCCGCGTTCGGCGAGCGTGCGGGGGAGCCGCTGGCCGCGATGATCGTGGCGCAGACCGACGCGTTCCTCGACGCGGTGGCCGGGCACCGCGTGGACGAGACGCTGATGACACCGATGGGACCGATGAACCGTGCGGTCCTCGGCTCGTACCTCCTCACGCACATGCTGGGCCACGGCTACGACCTGGCGCGGGCCCTGGGCCGCCCGCACATGGCCGACCGGCGCAGGGCCGGGCTGACGCTGCCCTTCTTCGTCGAGGCCATGCCCCGGGTGACCGACCCCGCCGCCACGGCGGGCCTCACCGCCCGCTACGCGGTACGGCTGTGGGGCGGCGGCCGCTTCGGGGTGACGTTCACCGACGGCGCGGTGACGGTGGGCCACCGGCCACCGGAGCGCCCGGACTGCACGATCTCCATCGAGCCGGTCACGTTCCTGCTGATGGCACTCGGCCGCATCGCCCCGGCGGGCGCCATGGCCAGGGGGCGGGTCCTGGCGTGGGGGCGCAAACCGTGGATCGGGCCGCGCTTCCCGGAGTACTTCACCGCGCCGTGAGTCCCGTGCGGCGGCCGGTCCCGCACCCGGCCGCCCCGATACGGGGCGCCCGGCATGAGCGCCCCGCCTCCCGGCCGTTCGCCGCGCTCCATCGTCACGCCGTGATCCTTCGGCCGGCACCGAAGCGTCCGCGCCCTACGGTCGGCCGTATGAACACCGCAGCGCCAGACCGCGTGCCCACCGGCCCGCCGTCCGAACACGAGCCAGCCGACACGCCGTCCGACCGCGTGCCCACCGGCCCGCCGTCCGGACACGTGCCCGTCACGCCGAGCATCCTGTACTTCGGAACGCCGGTCGTCCTGCTCTCCACCGAGAACGAGAACGGCTCCTTCAACCTGGCACCGATGTCCTCGGCCTGGGCGCTGGGCCACGTGATCGTCCTCGGTCTCGGTGCGGCGGGACAGACCGCCCACAACCTCCGCAGCCGCCATGACCTGGTGATCAACCTCCCCGCGTCCGCGCAGTGGGCCTCGGTGGAGCGACTTGCACCGCTGACCGGGCGGACCCCGGTCCCCGAACACAAGCGCGACGCCTTCCGTTTCGAGCCGGACAAGTTCGCCGCCGCCGGACTGCGCCCCGAGCCCTCCGAACTGGTCCGGCCGCCCCGCGTCGCCGAATGCCCGATGCAACTGGAAGCCCGCGTCGCCCACGCCCGAGCCGATGCCTCCGGCGATTTCCTCATCGTCGAGGCCCGCGTCCTCAAGGTGCACGCCGATCCCCGGATCGTCGTCCCCGGCTCCCAGCACATCGACCCGGCCGCCTGGAGCCCGTTGATCTACAACTTCCGCCACTACTACGGACTCGGCCCCGAACTCGGCCACAGCTTCCGCTCCCGGACGGCCTGACGAGTACGTCGCGAGTGCGAGCCCTTCTGGCAGACCAGGGAGCATCGTGCGGTTCCTGGAACGGTCGCAGGAACAGCCAACTCCCCGGCCGGGAGCGCGGTGCGCACACCTGGCACCGCCCGACTCGGTAGATTGCATTCGCACGGTGGCAGCGGCGGTGCCGGGGAGGGCGCATCGCGCGGAACGCCGGGAACGGGGAGTGCGCCACATGCTGGATCCCATTTCGCTGACGGCCGTTTCGGCGGTGCTCGGTGCGGTCGGCTCGGGAATGGCCAACGAGGCCGGGAAGTGGGCGTGGGAGTCGACGGGCGGTTTCGTCCGCCGCATCGCCGGCCGCGAGGTCCCGGCGCCCACCGCGCCCGGCGAACTCGACGCCGTGGCCCGCATGGTGTCCGACCGGCTCCGCCAGGACCCTCGACTCGCCTCCTCCTGGACGGCGTTCGCGAGCCGGGTGGGCGGCGCGGGCCGGGTGGGCGGCGCGGGCCGGGGCACCGCCGGCGCCGTGCCCCGAGCCGGGCAGCCGGGTCTCCCCGCCTCGACGAGGTTCTTCACCGACCGCAAGGAGGCGCTCAAGAGCCTCGACCGCGAGGCGTCGCGTCGCGCGGACGGAACCCCGAGGCTGGCTCTGGTGCACGGCGCCGAAGGCATGGGAACCAGCGCGCTGGCGGTGCACTGGGGAGTACGCCAGGCGGGCCGGTTTCCCGACGGACAGCTCTACGCGGACCTGGCCGGCACCGCTGCCGCCGCGCGCGGGACGGGAACCGTCATCCGTGCTCTGCTGCGCCAACTCGGCGTACCGGACGAGGAGATGCCGACCTCTGCCGACCGGCTGAGCGAGTTCTTCCGTCTCTGTGTGGCGGACCTGAGGCTGCTGGTCGTTCTCGACCACGTGCAATCGGCAGCCCAGATCCGGCCGCTCCTCACCTCCGCGCCGGCCGTGTTCACGATCGTGGTGGCGCGTAACCCGTTCCCCGGTCTCGACGCGGTACGCGTTCCGGTCGGCCCGCTGACGGACAAGGACGCGGTACGGCTGCTGACCCGGCTCGTGGACAAGCCGGCGATCGCCGCGGCCCGTGCCACCCTGCCCACCGTCCTCGCCCGCTGCGGCGGATCGCCCTACGCCCTGCGCGCGGCGGCCCCCCGCCTCACCACCCCCGCCCCGGGCACGCCGGCCGGCGGCGACCCCGTACGGGCGGCGGCGCAGGACACCTACGGCTCGCTGGAACCGGGGACGGCGAAGCTGTACCGCCTGCTGGCGGTACGCGAATGGCCCGCCCTGGAGGCGGCGGTGGCCGCCCGGGTGACCGGGTCGACCACCGAGGACGCCGAGCGGCGACTGGACGAACTGGCGAACGGGCTCCTGCTGGAGCGCAACACCACTGCCGACGGCCGGGCCCGCTACCACTACCGCCCGGCAGTCCGCGTGCACGCCGAGGCCGCCGCCGTACAGGAGGACGGCATCGCCGCCTGCTCGGCCGCGCTGGCGCGGGCCCTGCGCTGGTACGTCGACCTGTCGACATCCCTGGCGCACCAGGCACTGCCCGAGAGCTGGCGGGTCCCCGCGCCCCCGGCCGCCCGAGGGGCACCGGCCTTCGAGAGCCGGGGCGAGGCGCTCGACGCACTGGTCGCGGAGTCCGGGAACCTGATCCAGGCAGTCCACTGCGCCGAGGAGTCCGGTGATCCGGCCTCGGCCGTACGCCTGTGCCGTTCCCTGTGGCCGCTGCAGCTCAAGGCCGGTCGCCACGAGACGCTGCTGCCCGCACTGCGCGTCGGCGCACGGCTCGCCGAAGCCCACCTGCCGGGAAGCGCGGACGCGGGAGCCCTGCACGCCCAGCTCGCGCACACACTGACAGAGCTGCGCCGATGGGACGAGGCGGAGGCGGAGGCGCTCGCGGCGGCGCGGGCCGAGGAGTCGGCGGGGCACAAGCGGGGCCAGGCGTCGGCGACGGAGTTCCTCGGGCTGCTGAGGCTGCGGCAATGGCGGTTCCAGGAGGCCTACGAGTGCTTCGAGGCGGCGGACGCCGTGCTGATCACCATGCGGGCCGATGACGACGGGGCCGCCGACGTCCCCCGCGCACGCGCCCTGCTGGAACGCCACCGAGGCCGTGCCCTGCGCGGGCTCGGCAGGTTCGAGGAGTCCCGGGACCGGCTGGATACGGCACTGGGTCACTTCCGTGCGGACGGCGACACGTACAACACCGCCCGGACCCTCACGGACCTGGCCGAGACCTGGCTGGACCAGTCGGACGTGGCCGCCGCACGCCCCCTGATCGAAGCGGCGATGACGACGCTGAGCGGTCAGAGCGCCGAGTACCACGTGGCGTATCTGCGCTCCATGCGCGAGCGCTGCACGGCCGGGGAGCGGGACAGCGGCTGAGGCGCGTCACCCGGGGGACAGGCCGACGACCCGCACCCGCGCACTCCGGGCCCCGGCCCGGACCGTGAAGCCGCCGTCGGCCAGCAGGGTCACGAGCCGCCCGGCCACGGCGTCCCCGCCGCCGTCCCCGGCACCCAGCAGTGCGTGGAGGGCGGAGGCGGCGGCAGCGGGGTCCACGGGGGCGTCGGGCGCCGACGTCAGGCCGAGGAGCCGCCCGCCCCTCGGTCTGACGACACATTCGGACGGCCCGGCCACGAACGCGGCCAGCGCGCAGCCGGGGTGGCGGCCCAGCACCTCGGCCGTCCAGACCGCCGGAGAACCGAAGCGGGGGTCGTCGGGCCGGCCGTCCCGGAAGACGACGTCGGCCAGGTCCAGCCCGTCCACGTCACGGGTGTCCTCGTGCACCGCGATGTGCCCGTCCCCGTCCGCGCATCCGGCCGCCGGCGGTGAGCCCGCCCAGCGGGTCATCGCGACCTCGCCCCGCTGCGACACCCGGGTCAGCACGTGGAGGGGGACCGTGACGGACACGGGCTCGTGGCCGGGTAGCGGCAACGGCTCCAACGAGGCGGCCCACTCCGGCTCCGCCGCACCCATCATCGAGTAGAAGAGGGACCGCAGGCGGGCCGCCGCCTGGCCCGGCACGGACGTCGTGAACTCGGCGGGCCCCGGCAGCGGCCGGTGGTGCTCGACGAGCCGGTCGACCTGCTCGCGCAGCGGCGCACCGGGATCGAGCCGGGGCGCCACCCGCATGAAGTCGGAGATCGGCGCCCCGGGATCGAGTTCGTGCAGCGGGGCCGCCGCCAGCAGCACCGGCGTACCGAGCGCCGCCGCGTAGAACGTGACCGACCCGTGGTCCCCGACCACCGCGTCGGCCGCCACCAGCGCCTGCCGCCAGCCCTCCAGCGGATCGATCAGCACCAGTCCGCCACGCCGTGCCCGGTCGAGCCAGGCCCGCACCTGGCCGGGACCGTGGCCGTGCCAGATATTGGGGTGCAGGACCGCGGCGAACCGGTACTCGTCCACGGGGAACTCACGCGCGAGCCGGGGCAGCAGCGCGGGCAGCAGATCGTCGCCGCCCGTGCCGCCGTCCCCGAAGAAGGATGCCGGATTCCATGTGGAGTTGAGGACGATCAACCGCTGCCCGGCTCTTACCCCGAGGGCCCGGCGGAAGCGCTCGCGGTAGGGGCGGGCGGCGAGTACGCGGTCGAAGCAGGGGTCACCGGCGAGTACGGCGGTCGGCGCGGCCTCGGGGCACGCGGCGCGCAACCGGTCGCACTGCTCGGGATGCGAGAGAACGAGGGCGTCCGCTACGGGCACGCCATCCGCCAGGACCCACTGCGGGGCCTGTCCGAACACGGGCACGGAACCGGACTCCGATCCGTCCCTGGCACCAGCCTCTGTCCCGGCCCCGGCCCCGGCCCCGGTGTCCGGTGTCCGGTGTCCGGTGTCCGGTGTAGCCAGCCTCTTAGTATATCCAACGCCATGCGACAGAATGGCCAACTTGCCCCGAAGCAGCTCAAGTTCTCCGCCGAAGCTGGCGGATACGGCCAGGTCCACCGGCGTCGCGAGTGCCTGTTCCCACGGCAGTACCGGCACGCCGGTACCGGCCAGCAGCTCGGCCGTGCCGGCCGAGAACGCGGAGGACTCCGGGCAGGTGGCGAGGAGCTGGATCCGCAGATCGCCGTCGAAGAGCGGGAGTACATCCAGGAGCCGGGTCGCGGAGGTCACGTTGTGCACGACGACCAGCACCCGCAGGCACTTCCCGCGGGTGGCCCACCGCACGGCGCCGTCCCCGACCGGCACCCGCAGCCATTCGGTCCGCCCCTGTGTCACCCACGCCCCCACTCGGCCCACGGGCCGCGCGACTGCCCGGCCGACAAGCCACGATATCGGCCCCCGTCAGGCGGCCATGGCCACGGAAGTCTTCCCGAGCACCCGGGCGCGGGCTCCCTCGGCCTCGCGCTCCCCGAAGACCACCACCCGCAGCAGCGCGAACCGGCCTATCCCGGCGAGCGCCGACGCCGACAGGTACACGCTCTGCTCGACCAGGGCCGACGGCTCGGACCGGAACGCGTACAGGCAGAGCAGCGCGCCGGTCGTGAAGGCGTAGCTCACGGCGACGGTCAGACCTGACTGGAGGTGCACACCCCACCCGCGGCGCCGGCTTCGGAAGGAGACCCGGCTGTGCAGCTCGGTGGCTATCACCGTGGACACCACGGTCACCAGCGCGTTCGCCAGGGCCAGCGGCATCCGGTCGTGGAGCAGGATCAGCACCCCGCTGGAGGCGACCCCGACCCCGCCGCCGCAGACGACGAAGCGCACGAAGGCCGCGACAAGGGCGTGGGGCGTGCGGGTCGGCCGGCGGTCTGGCGCGGTCACGGGTTGCCTCCGGAGGCTGTGGTGGGGCGGTAAGAAGATCTCACCCCAGAACCTACGGACCCGGCGTCCTCCCCACGACCCGGTTTTCCCCCGAGCTTCCTGGGGGTTGTCCCCCAGGGGACTACGGGGGGCAGCTGCGACGAGAGGGCGCCGGTGAACGTCCCCGGCGCCTGCGCTCCGGTGTGCGGTGCGGACCGTCGGCGCCGCTGCGGGTGCGTCAGGGCTTGCGGGCGAGGCCGCCGTGCTCGCCGATCTCCCGAGGGGCGGGGGACAGGGTGTCCGGGCGCCAGAGGGGGACGGAGACGACCCCCGGGTCGAGGAGTTCGAGGCCGTCGAAGAACGCCGCGATCCGGTCGACGGGGCGCAGGAAGTAGGGAATGGCGCCGCTGTCGTTGTACGCGTCCTGGGCCCGCTCGTAGTCGGCGTCGATGCCGCGTGACCCGTCGTTGACGGCGAGGTAGCTGCCGGACGGCGGCTGGGAGGCCAGACCTCCGACGTGGCCGTGGACAGGGTTCCCACCGTCCGGTCGCCGACTGTTCGGCCGGATGCCACCGCGTGCACACCGCACGGGTCTTCCGTCGGCCCGCCGGTTCTGGAACACTCCTGTCGTTTTCGCCCTTATGTTTCCTCACCCCACAGAGGCCCCACTCATGGCAGAACTCAACCGTCGCCGCCTCCTGCAACTCGCCGGAGGCGCCGTCGCCTTCTCCGGGTTGTCGAGCAGCATCGCCCGTGCCGCGTCGCTCCCCGCGAAGGGCAGCACCGGCACGCTCCAGGATGTGGAGCACATCGTCGTCCTGATGCAGGAGAATCGATCCTTCGACCACTACTTCGGCACCATGAAGGGTGTGCGCGGCTTCGGTGATCCGCGTCCGGTCACGCTGCCCAGCGGGAAGCCGGTCTGGCACCAGAAGGACGGACTCGGCAAGGAGGTGCTGCCGTTCCGGCCGCCCGCCGACGACCTCGGGCTGCAGTTCCTCCAGGACCTGAACCACGACTGGGCCGGCGGTCACCGGGCGATGAACAAGGGCGCGTACGACCAGTGGGTGCCGGCCAAGACGGCCACCACGATGGCCCACCTCACACGCGCAGACATCCCGTTCCACTACGCACTCGCCGACGCGTTCACCGTCTGCGACGCCTACCACTGCTCGTTCCTCGGTTCGACCGACCCGAACCGGTACTACCTGTGGAGCGGGTACACCGGCAACGACGGCACCGGTGGCGGCCCTGTGCTCGGGAACGCGGAGGCAGGGTACGGCTGGACCACCTACCCCGAGCGGCTGGAGAAGGCCGGGGTGTCGTGGAAGGTCTACCAGGACATCGGTGACGGGCTCGACGCCGCAGGGTCCTGGGGGTGGATCGACGACGCGTACCGGGGGACGTACGGCGACAACTCGCTTCTCTACTTCAACAGTTATCGCAACGCCAAGCCCGGAGACCCGCTCTTCGACAAGGCGCGCACCGGTACCGACGTCAAGAACGGTGACGGGCTCCTCGACGACCTGAAGGCGGATGTCCGGGCCGGGACGCTTCCCAAGATCTCGTGGGTGGTGTCTCCGGAGGCGTACAGCGAGCACCCCAACTGGCCTGCCAACTACGGTGCCTGGTACATCTCGCAGGTGCTGGACGCGCTGACCTCCAATCCCGAGGTCTGGGGCCGGACCGCCCTCTTCATCACCTACGACGAGAACGACGGCTTCTTCGACCATGTCGTGCCGCCGTTCGTGCCGTCGGGCGCGGCGCAGGGGCTGTCGACCGTGGACACCTCCGCCGACCACTTCCCCGGCGACATCGCCAACGCCGCCGGGCCGTACGGGCTCGGCCAGCGGGTGCCCATGACCGTCGTGTCCCCCTGGAGCACCGGCGGGTTCGCGTGTTCGGAGGTCTTCGACCACACCTCCGTCATCCGGTTCATGGAGGAGCGCTTCGGCGTGCACGAGCCGAACATCTCGCCGTGGCGGCGCGCCGTCTGCGGCGACCTCACCTCGGCGTTCGACTTCAGCCGCACGGACGCCGCGCCCGCCGGGCTGCCCTCCACGGACGGATACGCGCCGCCGGACGGGAACCGGCACCCCGACTACGTACCGGTGCCGCCCGTCTCCGGCAGTGTGCCGAAGCAGGAGTCCGGCACGCGTCCCACCCGGCCGCTGCGGTACGCGCCCCTCGTGGACGGGGCGGCCGATCCCGGGACCGGGAAGTACCAGCTCACCTTCAGTGGGGGCGACGCGGCCGGGGCGCAGTTCCTGGTGACGTCCGCGAACCGCGGCGACGGGCCCTGGACCTACACCACAGAGGCGGGCAAGTCGCTCTCCGACAGCTGGAACACGGCCTACTCCAGCGGAGTGACGGACCTCACCGTGCACGGCCCGAACGGGTTCCTGCGCGGCTTCCGCGGGCCCGGCAAGCCGGCCGGACCGGAGGTGACGGCACGTCACAACCCGGCCAGTGGGGCCATCGACCTGACCCTCACCCATGCCGGTTCGGGGACCGTCCAGCTGACCGTGCGCAACGCGGACGCGTACGGCGGGGGCGCGCAGACCTTCGCCGTGCGGGCGGGCGCGACCGTGAAGCACACCGTTGACCTGCGGGGGAGCAAGCGCTGGTACGACGTCACGGTGGTGTCGGACGCGGACGCCACGTTCCTGCGCCGGTTCGCCGGACACGTCGAGACGGGCGAGGCCGGCACGAGCGATCCGGGCCTCGTCACCGGCTGACCGGCCGCCCCGGCGCGCCCATCCGGCAGCCGGGCGGCCATCGGGGAGAGTCGGGGGCGCACGGACCGGCGCAGCCGTTCCTGTGCGTCCCTGACGGGCCGTCGGCTGTGCGGGCCCTGCGTGTCGGGGCGCACCGCCCCGGTGCGTTAGGGTTTTTACCGGGTCATGAGTTCCAGTGCGCAGCCCCGGCTTGCTGGACGGCACCCCGCTCCGCTGCGGGTGCTCCGGGTGACGACCTGCCCCGTGCGCGAGGTGCGGGGAACAGCGGACCGCGGTGCAGAGCGCTCGGGGTCCATCATCCCCGGAAGGCGGGACTCACCATGCTGCGTCATCTCCACGAGCACGGCTCCGTGCGGAGCGAGGACTGCGACCGGTACGCCGCGGGCCATCAAGTGCACTGGATCCACGCCAAGAAGTGCCGGCAGGAGCCCGGTCAGGCCGTCGAGATACTGCTGACCGCCGGTGATGTCCAGGACGACGGGTGGGTCGAACTGCGCGCCGCCTTCGACTACGCGGGCAGCCTTCCCAGGGTGTGGACGCATGCTCCCGACGGGCTGCGCGAGGCGCTCGCCGGTCACCGCGGGCGGGTGTACTGGCTCGACCGGTGGCACGCGCTGAAGCTCGTCGACGGTGCAGGCCGGGTCGCCGGGCTCGTCAACGTCGCCTACGAGAGAGGCGAGTTGTGCGGAGCCCGGGGTCCCGGCCGCTCGTAGCCCAAGGGCCGTCCCGGGGCGGAGGCGGAGCTTCGGCGGGGTGATCAATTGTCGGGACATGTCGGCCTGTTGCTTCATTCAGAGCGCACAATTGATCGCTATTGACCGCTGCGGCGTCACATAAAATCCTTATAGTGGGCGTGCGTTGATCGCCTGATCGTGACGCGTGACGTGTTCGCCACAGAAGTCAGGACGATGACGCGCCCATCCTCCACAGAGCCCGAGTCCGCCTCGCCCCGTCCGGAGTGCCCCGCGCACGCGGGGGCGGGTGCCGTGCCCCTCAGCGGGCCCTCGTTCCAGACCGAGCCGCAGGCCGTCTATCGCGCCATGCGGCGGGATCACGGGCCGGTCGTCCCCGTCGAGCTGCCGGGCGGATTCCCCGCCTGGCTGGTCATCGGGTACCGCGAGCTCCATCAGGTCACCAGCGACGGTGAGCTCTTCCCCCGCGATGTCGGACTGTGGAACCAGTGGGAGCACATCCCCGACGACTGGCCGCTGCTGCCCATGGTCGGACGACCGCTGCCGTCCATCTACTTCAGCGCCGGGGACGAGCACCGGCGGCACGCGCGGATGGTCGGACCCGCCCTCGAAGGGGCCGACCCGTTCGAGATCCGCCGCCACAGCGAGCAGCTGGCCGACCGGCTGATCGACGCCGTGTGCAGCCGGGGCACGGCCGACCTCGTCGCCGACTTCTGCGAACCCCTTCCCGTGCTCGTCCTCGCACGCCTGGTCGGCTTCCCCGACGACGAAGGGGCCGGCATCGCCCGGGTGCTGAAGGACCTGGCCGACGGCGGTCCGGGCGCGCAGGACGCCCACCTGCGTTTCGGGGAGCACATGACACGGCTGGTCGCCGCGAAGCGTGCCGAGCCCGGCGACGACGTCACCTCGCGGATGCTCGCATTCCCCGAGGCCTTCACCGACGAGGAGTACATGCTCGACCTGATGGCCATCACGGCCGCCGGGCACCTCACCACCGCCGACTGGATCAGCAACTCGCTGCGGCTGATGCTCACCGAGGACGAGTTCGCGCACTCGATGGCGGGCGGCCGGCGCAGTGTCGCCGAGACCATGAACGAGGTGCTCTGGGAGGACGCGCCGACGCAGATCCTCGCCGGACGCTGGGCCGCCCGGGACACCCGGCTCGGCGGACACTCGATCACGGCGGGGGACATGCTCCTGCTCGGGCTCGGCGCCGCCAACACCGATCCGCTGATCCGGCAGAGCCTGTCCGGCGGCGGCCCCTCCGCCCAAGGGGGCAACGGCGCGCATCTCGCCTTCAGCCACGGCGAGTACCGGTGCCCCTTCCCCGCCCAGGAGATCGCGGAGATCATCGCGCGGACCGGCATCGAGGTGCTGCTCGACCGGCTGCCCGATCTGGAGCTACGGGTTCCCGTCCCGGACCTCGTGCGACGGCCCTCCGCGTTCCTGCGCGGGACCACCTCGCTCCCCGTTCGGTTCACCCCCGTTCGTACGACAGGAGACCTCACGTGAACTGCCCTCACGCCGCCGCGCACGCCGCCGCCGCCCCGAGCGTCGCGACCGTCGTCATCGACCCCATGGTCCAGGACCTGGACGGCGAGACGGCGAGGCTGCGCGAAGCAGGCCGGCTCGCCCGGATCGAGCTGCTCGGCGTACCGGCCTGGACCATCACCCGCTATGCCGACGCCCGCCGGCTCCTGGTCGACCCGAGGCTGGTGAAGGACCTCGACGCCTGGGGGCTGTGGCAGAGCGGCGAGGTGACGCACGCGTGGCCGCTCATCGGGATGATCGACGCCGGACGGTCCATGTTCACCGTGGACGGCGCCGAGCACCGGCGGCTGCGGACCAAGACCTCCCAGGCGCTCACCCCCCGCCGCCTGGAGGCCATCAGGCCCGAAATCGAGAAGTTCACCCAGGAACTGCTGGACGCGCTCGCGGACGGCGGCAGGGACGGGGCCGTCGTCGACCTGAAATCGGTGTTCGCGCAGCCGCTGCCGATGCGGGTCGTCGGCATGCTGATGGGCGTGGACCCCGCCGAGAACGCCATGCTGACCAGGCAGTACAAGGCCTTCTTCTCGATGCTCACCCCGCAGGACGAACGCCTCGCCCTGCTCGCCGAGCTGGACGTCTTCTACGCCGGACTCGTCCGTGGGAAGGCCGCACGGCCCGCCGACGACCTGACCTCCGCGCTGATCCTGGCCGACGAGGGCGGCGAGCCGCTCACCGAGGAAGAGGTGGTGGGCAACCTCAAGGCGATGGTCGCGGCCGGACACGAGACCACCATCGGCCTCATACTCAACGCGGTGCGAGCCCTCCTGGCCCACCCGGAACAGCTGCGGATGGTCCTCGACGGGCAGGTCTCCTGGGAGACCGTGATCGAGGAGACGCTGCGGTGGGACACCCCGACCACCCATCTGCTGATGCGGTTCGCCACGGAGGACATCCAGGTGGGTGACGACGTCATAGCCAAGGGCGAGGGAGTGGTCATCTCGTACCGGGTGATCGGGCGGGACTTCGAGCAGCACGGCGCCGGTGCGGACGCCTTCGACATCACCCGCCCCACCCCCATCCGGCACATGACGTTCGGCCACGGTCCGCACATCTGCCCCGGCGCGGCGCTCTCCCGCGTCGAGGCGGGGATAGCCCTGCCCGCCCTCTTCGCCCGGTTCCCCGCCCTGCGACTCGCGGTGCCGGACGCGGACATCCGCAAGCTCCCGGTGATGACCCAGAACGACATGGAGGCCTTCCCGGTACTGCTCAACGCCTGAGTCCGGGCCGGGACGGACCCGTCGTTGTCCGGACTGCCCGCCGCCGCGCGCGTACCGTGGAGGCCATGAAGATCCGCTTCGGAGTGGGGCTCGGTGCCGGTTCGTCCCTGTCGGACTCCAGCCGGATCGTCGACCGTCTCGAGAGTGACGGCGTGGACTCCCTCTGGCTGTCCGAGCACATCTACTCGGACGCCGTGGACCCCTTCATCGGCAAGTCGCGACAGGAGTACGGGCGGCCGCCACGTCGGGCGGCGGCGCGGATGGCGGCCCGACAGTGAGTCGAAGCGCTTCGACTGGACTCTGGACACGCTGTGTGTGCGGGTCTAGGGTCGCATTATCCGTGCATGTCAGAGGCAGCCGAAGGAAGTCGAAGCGCTTCTCCTCGGTCGTGACTGCCGGTGCAGGCCGGTATGCGTGCCGGTGTCCGACGTCGTTCTGTGATGGAGAGCTGAATGGTCACCCTTGCCGAGGTCGCGCAGCACGCCGGAGTCTCGGCCAGCACGGTGAGCTACGTCCTCAGCGGGAAGCGGTCCATCTCGGCCCCCACCCGCGAACGGGTCGAGCGGTCCATCAAGGAGCTCGGCTACCACCCCAACGCGGGTGCGCGGGCGCTCGCCAGCAGCCGGTCGAACATCATCGCGCTCATGGTGCCGCTGCGCACCGACATGTATGTCCCCGTGATGATGGAGATCGCCATCGCCGTCGCGACGACGGCCCGCACCCACGGTTACGACGTCCTGCTGCTGACCGGTGAGGAGGGCCCCGCCGCGGTACGGCGGATCGCCGGCAGCTCGCTCGCCGACGCCATGATCCTGATGGACGTCGAACTGCACGACGAACGGCTGCCGCTGCTGCGCGAGACGGACCGCGCCGCCGTGCTGATCGGGCTGCCCGCCGACACCGAGGGGCTCACCTGCGTGGACCTCGACTTCGAGGCGACCGGGGCGCTCTGCGTGGAGCACCTGGCCGGCCTCGGGCACCGTGAGATCGCGGTGATCGGTGAGGCGGCGGCGGTGTACGAGCGGCACACCGGATTCGCCGAACGCACCGTCGACGGGGTGCGGGCCAAGGCGCGCGAGGCCGGGGTGCGGGTCCTGCACCGGCCCTGCGAGGGCGGCTATCCGGCGATGGCCCAGACCCTCTCGCGGATATTCGACGAGCGCCCCGGCACCACGGGCTTCATCGTGCAGAACGAGTCGGCGGTCGAGCCGCTGCTCAACCTCCTGCGGCAGCAGGGCCGGGCGGTGCCCGAGGACGTGTCCGTGGTCGCGATCTGCCCCGAGCAGGTAGCCGCCCAGGCATCGGTGCGGCTGACCTCGGTGGCCATTCCCGCGCAGGAGATGGGCCGCCGCTCGGTCGAACAGGTCGTTGCCAAGCTCTCCGGTCGCGGCACGGACGAAACGGAGCTGCTGGCACCGGAGTTGACGGTTCGGGAGAGCACGGGGCCCGCCCCGAGGTGATGCCGCACGGCGCCTGTGCGCGCACGAGCCGGCACCCGCGAGGGAACCGGGTCGTGCGCGCGGCTCAGCTCGCGGAGACGCCGAATCCGTTCGTCGTGAAGTCCAGGCCGCCGGCGGACGAGGTGATCTCGTAGCCGAACTGGACGTCACCGATGGTCTCGTCGCCCCACCAGCCCTTGGTGTCCTTGATCCACTTCAGGATGGGCAGGATGTTCACCGAACCCGCTGTGGAGTCCGAGGTGCGCAGGAACGAGAAGACCTGGTTCGCTCCGTTGTCGCCCTTGTAGACGGTCCAGGAGTGGCCGCCGAGCGTCACCGTTCCCTGCGAGGTGCCGAGCGGTCCGACGGCCCCGTTGTAGTTGACCCAGAGCATGACCTCGTAGTCGTAGTCGGTGTCCCAGATGTCGTACGAGGTGTTGTACGCACCGGACGACGGGACGGTGACGTTGTAGTCGCTGGTGAGCGACGACAGCGAGGTGATCGACTTGCCGACGACCTTCTTGGCGTTCGGGTACGACTTGATGCCGCCGGTGTTCGGGTGATCGGCCGAGACGCCCCACTTTGAGGACGAGTCGGCCCAGATGGACTGCGAACCAGCGCCGGAACCCCAGATGTTGTTGTACAGCGTGTATCCGTCGGAGGTCGTGTAGTTGCCCCACTGGTCCGATGAGGACCAGACGGCGGCCTGGGCGGGTGCGGCGGCGAAGGCGAGCAGTGCCGCCACCGCCGTTGCCGGGACCGTGACGAACCTGCTGAGCGTGCGGATGCGTGTTGCCATGGTTGTCCCTTCCATGGTGGGGGGATGGGGTGGGGAGTGCTATCGCGGCCCCAGATGGAGCACGCGGTCCACGCCGGCCGTCAGCTCCAGGGGAGCCGCGGTGAGTCCGGCGGAGGAATCGGTGAGTGCGCTGCCGTCTCCTGTGCGGACATCGACACGGGCGGCGCGTGTGGGGTGCAGCACCGCGGTCGCGGTCCCGTCGGCGGACCAGCAGAGGTCCAGGGCCGCGCCGAACCTGGTACGTATGCCGCGCAGTTCACCGCTCGGGCAGCCGGTGAGCGGTGCGGGCAGCAGGACCAGCCGGTGGGGCGTCGACTGGATGAGCGACTCGATCACCGCGGCGGGCAGCGCATGGGCGGCGTCCGCGTTGTAGACGACGCGCCCCGGATAGTGCGCGCTCATCAGGGAGTCGTGGAAGAAGTCGCCCGAGAGCACGGCATTCAGCGCGGCCGAGGCCCGCGCCCCGTCCCGCAGCCGCGCGGCGACCAGCGCGTGGTGCAGATGCCCGTGGGCGGAGTCGTTCTCCGAGCCGCGCAGCTCCAGCGCGCGACGGGCGGCGGCCGCCAGTTCCGGGGTGTCGTACGGGTTGACCGCGTCCAGCGGCCACACCGGGTAGAGGTGGCTGAGGTGGCGGTGGTCGTAGTTCTCCTCCAGGCCCGGCCACGCCCATTCGGCGAGCGCGCCGTCCGCGTTGACGGCGAATTCCGGCAGCCGCCCCGCCAGTTGGCGCCGACGGGCGGACGCCGGGTGGGCCGGGGAGCGGTCGGCCGACGCGGTCAGCGCGTGACGGGCGGCCGCGAGGTCCATCGTCGCGTTCACCGTCACCCAGCTCGCGTTGGCGGGCCGGTTCTCCGGCGAGTACGAGGGCACCAGGGCGAGGGTCCCGTCCGGGGCGGTCCGGGTCAGGAAGTCCTCGTAGAACAGGGCCACCTCGTGCAGGGCCTCGTCCAGCCGGGGGTCCGTCACCCCGCTGGTCTCGGCGTGTTCGAGCAGCGGTGCCAGGAGCCAGTCCGCACCGGCCGTCCACAGATGAAGCGGGTACGCACGCTGGAAGTGGCGGGTGTGGCCGGACTCGCCGTCCGTGTGGGACGGGGCGACGATCCCGCGCGCCCCGAACACCGCCCGTGCGTTGTCCCGCCAGTCACCGAGCTGCCCGTACACCAGGGCGGCATGCGCCAGGGACACCTCCGGCAGCGCCGCGGCCGCCGCCGAGGCGATCTGGAGGTTGAGGTTGGCGTTCGTGGTGAACGCCCCCGACCAGGCGGTGTCCCAGTCGCCCGTCCACAGCCCCGTCAGCCGGGGCGGCAGCACACCGGAGGACGAGAACAAGTGGTAGCGCCCGGCCGCGAACAGCCGCTCCAGGAGCGCCGGGCTGTCCGGCAGGCGGGTCAGCTCGCTCCCGGGAAGCGCCCGCTGCGCCGGGTCCGCGTCCAGGGTCAGGGCGGCCCGCTCGAAGGCCGGCCGGTGCAGCGCGAGGTGCCGGCCGAGCAGCGCCGGGTAGTCGCCCTCCGGCAGCGCCGCGTACTCCGCCGCGAGGTCGGGGTCGCCCGCATGGCGCCGCACCCGGGTGAGCACGAGCAGGGACCGGGCCCCCTCGACGCGGATGCCCTCACCGGACACCGACACCTTCCCGCCGTCCGCCCGGACGACGCTCACCCCGGTGTACGCCGCATCGCTGTCCGGGTAGCCCACCCGCAGCGTCAGCCGGCCGCCGCCGGGGAACAGCGCGGTGCCGCGCCCGATCGCGAGCCGGGGCGGGGCGCCGGGCAGGGTGTGGTCCAGGGTCAGGTCCACCGCGCGCCCGGGGCCGGTCACGCGCTGCACGATCACGTCGTCCGCGCGGGAGACGAAGACCTCGCTGCGCCGGCCCTCGCAGACGGCAGTGATCTCACCCGTGGCGAAGTCGACCGAGCGGCGATAGCCGGTCAGCGATGTCTCGTCAGCGGAGGCGGAGGCGGACGCGGATGCGGAGGCCGGGACGGGCCGGACGCGTGTCTGGAACGCCGGGTGGAAGGGCTGGACCCAGACCAGCGGCCGCCCGGCCCCGAACCCCTCGGCCGCCGTGGTGTCCCCGGCCAGCAGGGCGTCCCGCAGCCGCTCAAGCCGGTCCGCGAGCTCGGGCGGGCGGGTGTGCTCGCTGCCGTTGGGCCGCACCAGCGTGTGGTGGCTGACGATGACCCGGTCGTCGGCCGGGTCCCCGTGGACCATGGCGCCGTGCCGGCCGTTGCCGCCGAGGAAGGCGTCCTCCCAGCGGGCGGCGGGGCGAGGCTCCCAGGTGCCGTCGATCTGTGCGCGGACGGTCACAGCGCGGTGCTCCTCAGCACGGCCACGCCGTGGCGGCCCAGCTCCACCGTTCCCCGCACCGCCCGGCCGGTCAGCAGGTCCGCCAGGTCGCCGGGCACGTCCACGGCGACCGTGCCCCGCCCGTGGTTCAGCAGGAAGATCAGCTCGCCGCGGCGGACCGCCTCCACCCCGTCGGGCAGTCCCGCCAGCACCGGCTCCGCGCCGGCCTCCCGAGCCACCCCGCCCAGCAGTGCCCGCAGCGCCTGCGGTTCGGGCAGCGTCGACACGTACCAGGCCCGGCCCCGGCGCAGCACCGCGGGCAGCCCGGCCAGCTCGCCGTCGCGGTAGGCGGCCACCACCTCGGTGCCCGGCTCCGCCTCCAGCTCCTCGGACCAGAGCCCGCCCCGGAAGCCGTCGCACTCCACGGCCGAGCCCGCGTCGAGCGGCCACCACTCGTGCAGGGTCCTGATGCCGAACAGCTCACGCAGCCGTGCGTCCATGCCGCCCGGCCTGATCCGGTCGTCCACGTCCGCGACCCCGCTGAAGAACCCGCAGACCAGCCGCCCGCCGCCGCGCACGTACGCCACGAGGTTGTCGATCGCGGCGTCCGTGAGCAAGTACAGGTGCGGCACGGCCACCGCCTTGAACCGGCTCAGATCGGCATCGGGACGGGCGAACTCTGTGGCGAACCCGTCCTCCCACAGCGCCCGGTGCCAGCTCCGTACGACCTCGGTGTAGTCCAGCAGCGAGGACGGCCTGCCCTCCTGCGCACCTGCCCACCAGGAGTCCCAGTCGTGCAGGATCGCCACCTCGGCGGCGACGCCGCTGCCGCCGACGGCCGGTCCGAGCAGGGCCAGTTCCGCTCCCAGGCGCTTGATCTCCCGGAAGGTGCGGCCCTGTTCGCCGGCGTGCGTGAGCATCCCGGAGTGGAACTTCTCCGAGCCCTGCCGGGACTGACGCCACTGGAAGTAGCAGACGGCGTCCGCGCCGCGCGCCACCGCCTGGAGCGACCAGAGCCGGTTCAGGCCCTCGGGCTTGGGGTGGTTGACCCCGCGCCAGTTGACCGGTCCTGCGGCCTGCTCCATGAGCATCCACGGACCGGCGGCCTGCGAGCGCGTCATGTCGGCGATCATCGCGTTGTACTGGCCGCCCAGCGGGTCCCGGGGGTCCGGGTAGATGTCGACGGAGACGATGTCCTCCTGGGCCGACCAGGCCCAGGCGTCCTGCCCCGACCACAGCGGCATGAAATTGGTCGTCACCGGGATCTGCGGGGTGTGCCGGGCGACGATGTCGCGCTCGGCGGTGTAACACTCCATCAGCGCGTCGGAGGTGAACCGTTTGAAGTCCAGCACCTGGGCCGGGTTCTTCATGTACTGCGCCGTGCGCGGCGGCAGGATCTCCGTCCACGCGTCGTAGCGCTGGCTCCAGAACGCGGTGCCCCAGGCCTCGTTGAGCGTGTCGAGCGTGCCGTACCGGCCGCGCAGCCAGCGGCGGAAGTGGGCCGCGGTCCCGTCGCACCAGCAGTGCGTGCAGTACTCGTTGTTGATGTGCCAGACGGTGAGCGCCGGGTGGTCCGCGTACCGCGCGGCGAGGTCCTCGGTGAGGGCTGCGGCGTAGCGGCGGTAGACGGGGGAGCTCGCGCAGAACTGCTGGCGCGACCCGTACCAGATGACCGAGCCGTCCGCCGCGCGCGGCAGCGTCTCGGGGTGCCGCGCCCCCATCCACGGCGGCGGGGAGGCGGTCGGGGTGGCGAGCACGACGCCGATGCCGTGGGCGTGCAGCAGGTCCATCAGCCGGTCCAGCCAGCCGAACTCCCGTGCACCGGGGCGTGGTTCGATCTTCGCCCAGGAGAATACGCCGAGGGTGACGGAGTTGACCCCGGCCTCCTTCATCAGCCGGGCGTCGTCCTCCCACACCTCCTCGGGCCACTGCTCGGGGTTGTAGTCGCCTCCGAAGAGGATGCGGCCGCGGGCCGCGTCACGCAGGGACGGCATGGCGTCTCTCGTTCCTTCTGCTCATTCGGGTCATCTGCTGCGAACCGGGCGTGCGGGGGACGGCGCGGCCGGGGGGTCAGCCCTTCACGGCGCCCGTGAGCATGCCCTTCTGGAAGTGCTTCTGGACGAACGGCGACAGCACCGCGACCGGGATCAGCGCGAGGATCATGACCGCCATCTGCACGGCGAGGCTGTTGATCGCCCCGCTGCTGACCGCCGCGCCCATGGCCCCCGGGGGCACCTGGTGCTGGAGGACGAGCTGACGCAGGATCATCTGCAGCGGGTACTTGTCGCTGTCCTGGATGTAGAGCATCGCGTTGAACCACTGGCTCCAGTAGCCGACCGCGTAGAACAGCGAGATCACAGCGATCACCGCGCGCGACAGCGGCATGATGATCTGGAGCAGGATGCGCCACTCGCCGGCGCCGTCGATCCGGGCCGCGTCGATGAGCTCGGGCGCCGTGTCCATGAAGAAGCCCCGCAGGACCAGCACGTTGAAGACGCTGATCGCGCTGGGCAGGATCATCGACCAGTAGCTGTCGCTCAGCCCGATGCCCGTGACCAGCAGATACGTCGGGATGAGACCGGCACCGAAGAACATCGTGGCCATCAGGGTCATCAGCAGCGGTCGGTGCGCGAAGGAGTCGCGGCGGCTCAGCCCGTACGCGCACAGGACCGAGACGACCATGCTGACCGCGGTGCCGACGACGGTGAGGCCCACGCTCACGGCGGCCGCGCGGGTCACCGCGCCCCCGCTGAGCAGCTCCTTGTAGGCGATGAAAGTGATGTGCCTCGGCCACACGACCAGGCCGCCCGCCTCGTTGATCGTCCTGGTGTCGGAGAGGCTGGTGACCAGCACCACCCAGATCGGGATGATCACGACCGCGCAGATCGCGACGAGACCGAGGCCCTTGAAGGCGAGCCCCGCCCGGGTGGGCTCCTCCTCCCACACGGGACGTGGTTCCATGCGCAGGGCGCGCTGGAGCGGGGTCTTTGTGGGTGGCACGGCCTGGGCCGGGTCCTTCTCATGTTCCAGGAGAGTTGTCATTTCTTGGAGTACACCCCCTGCTCACCCAGCATGTGGGCGACCTTGTTGGCGCCCAGCACCATGGCGACGCTGAACAGCCCCTTGAAGATTCCGGCGGCGGCCGCGTAGCCGAAGTCACCGGTCTTGATGCCCGTCCACCAGATGTAGGTGTCGAGGATTTCCGAGGCCCCGGCGCCGACCTGGTCGCGCTGGAGCAGGATCTGCTCGAAGTCGAGGTTGAGCGCGCTGCCCACCCGCAGGACGAGCAGCAGCGCGATGACCGGGCGCAGCGCCGGCAGCGTCACGTGCCACATGCGGCGCCAGCGGCCCGCCCCGTCGACGGCGGCGGCCTCGTACAGATCGGTGTTGACGGCGGCGAGCGCGGCCAGGAAGACGATCACGCCCCAGCCGGCGTCCTTCCACACCGCCTGGGCGGAGACCAGGAACTTGAAGAAGCCGGGGTCGGTCATCAGGTCGAAGCCCTCGTGACCGTGGTCGCGCAGCCACTGGGCGACCAGTCCGGCGCCGCCGAACATCTGCTGGAAGACGGTGACGACCAGCACCCAGGAGAAGAAGTGCGGGAGGTAGACGACCGCCTGGACCCAGGCCCGCACCCGGGCGCTCATGATCGTGTTGAGCAGCAGCGCGATCGCGATCGGGATGGGGAAGAAGAGGACGAGCTGGGTGACGAAGATGACCAGGGTGTTGATGAGGACTTCCCAGAAGCGGTAGTCCTCGAAGATCCGGGTGAAGTTGTCGAAGCCGACGAAGGGGCTGCCGGTGATTCCGAGGTCGTAGACGTCGTAGTCCTGGAAGGCCACGATGTTCCCGAGCAGCGGGATGTAGTTGAAGATCAGCAGCAGGGCGATGGCCGGCAGCGTCATCAGCACCAGGGCGCGGTCGCGCCGCAACCGCTGGCGCCAGGTGATGCCGCCCGCCCGCGGTCCGGGGCCGGCTGGTCCGCTCCTCGCCGTCCCGTTCTTCGCCCGCCCGTTCCTTGCCGTGCGCTTCCGGCGGGCGACGGTCGCCCGGGACCTGCCTGTCCGCCCGACGCTTGCGTGCTTGCCGTCACCGTCACCGCTCCCGCCGGCCGGGGCGCTCGCCCCGTCGGAGGTGCGGCCCGGGTCGGCCGTAACCGTGGCCCGTGGCTTCACCCTGTGCTCCCCATGTCGTGCTCCTGGCCCCGGCCGCCGGGCTTCCCGCGCCCGGCGGCCCTCTCACCGCGCACCGGCGCGGGTCGTACGTGTCAGTTGCCGGAGCCGTTCTTGTCGAGAATGTCCTGGTACCAGGCGCGCAGCTTCTCGCCGCCGCTCTTCTTCCAGGTGTTCACCGCGTCGTCGATGTCGCTGACCTTCTTGCGGCCGCGCCTGATGTCCTTCTGCAGGTCGTCGAAGGGCGTGTACAGGGAGGCGTAGCGCTGCGGCTCGACGATCTGCATACCGAAGAAGAGCGGCTTCTTGACGTTCGGGGCCTGGCGCGCCATCCAGGCCGCGTAGTCCTTCGCGAGCTGCGGCTGGTCCGGGTAGGCGATGGAGGTCGGGGGCGAGGCGAGGAAGAGGAAGGTGGAGGGCTGGGCCTCCTCGACTCCCTGCGGGGTGTAGGCCGGGGCCCCGTCCTTGAGCGTGTAGTGGGTGCCCTCGACGCCGTAGTTGGTGAGCATGAACTCCTTGGTGCCGTACGGCGCGGCCGCGTAGTCGGCTATCGCGAGGAACTCCTCGATCCGGGCCTTGGGGAGCTTCTTGCTGAGGAAGGTGAAGATGCCCGCCGGATCGTCCTGCCACAGCACCGGCCTGCCGCCGTCATGGCTGAAGAAGTCCAGTGCCTGCATGTCGAACTTGGCGTTCGCGGAGGCCTGTTCGGTGACCATGCCCTTCCAGCCGCCGGTGCCGTCGTTGTACATCACCACGTGTCCGCTGGTGAAGCGGATCTTGGCGTCGGCGTCCTTGTTGGCCTCGGCGTCCGGGTGGACGTAGCCGCCGTCGTGGAGCTTGCGGGCGAAGGCGAGCGCCTCGCGGTACTCCTTCGTCTCGATCTTGTGGACCAGTTTGCCGTTCTCCAGCTGCCAGTAGTGCGGCGCGTCGGGCAGCAGGCCGTAGATCTTCTGGATGCAGGTCCAGAGGTCGTCGAAGGCCCACACCTTCTTCTTCGGAGCGGTGTACTCCTTGCCGAACGCCAGCAGGTCGTCCGCGCTCGCCGGTACGGCGCCGGAGCCGGTCAGGTCCTTGCGGTAGAAGATCGCGTTGCCGATGACCGGCGTCGGCATGGGCAGTCCGCGCAGCTTGCCGCCGAAGACGGAGTACTGCCAGGCGCCCGTCGGGATGTTCGCCAGGTTCGGGTACTTCTTGACCGCGTCGCCCGCCAGGTAAGGGCTCAGGTCGGCGAACTTGGCGGTGATCGCGTTGCGGATCTGTCCCTGCATGTTCCAGCCGGGGATCGTCATGACATCGGGGATGTCCGACCCGGCGAGGACCGCGCCGATCTTGTCCTGGTAGGTGTTGCCGTCCTGCGGGTCGAAGTTCAGTGTGGCGCCGACCGCCTTGTTCACCGCCGTGTAGTACGGGTTGTTCTTCTTCGGGACGGTGCCCCACAACGGGGTCATGACACGGAATTGCGAACCCTTGCCCGGGACCGACTTCACCGAGGTGACCAGCGGGTCCGGCAGTCTGGTGAAGCCGGGGCTCGAACCGTTGACGCTCGCGACATCCGGCTCGACCAGGTTCAGCGGGGCGTACGACGGCACAACCTTCTTGAGCGCCTTGCCCGTTGTCGTTCCCTCCTTGGTGCCGGCACCGGAACCGGATCCGCCGCACGCGGCGAGCAGCGGCACCCCGCCGGCCACGGCGACAGCGGCCACCGCGCCGGTGGCGAGGAAGCCTCTGCGGCTCGGAGCCGTGGGGGAGGGGGAGGAATTCGGCGTCATTGCGTCAACCCTTCGAGGCGCACCAGGACGACACGTGGCGGGCGACCGCCGTTCGGTTCCTGTGTCTGAGGTGGAGCGTTGCTGACTGGGCCGGCGTGACCGGCCGCAGGTGAAGCGGTTCAACAGGGAGGCGGCAGGAGCTGTCGTCGTCCCGGGAAATCCAGGGCGCCGGGCGCCCCGTCGAAGTCCTGTCGAAGCGCTTCGATGTTGCAGCGAGGTTAAGTGAAGGGTCCCGGGCGCACAAGAGTCCGTTTCCAGATTCCTCCGACCTGTTTCCCAACCGTTTCCTGGCTCAGCGAGACCCATCGCAGGCAGTTGAGTACGGAGGTCGAGGTCGGGGCCTTGACATGGGCGGGGTTGGCCGCCGAGCATCGAAGCGCTTCGAAGGATCTTCTGAGGTTTCTCGGAGGCTCGCACGAGGTCCTGGCGCCAAAACCTCCCACCTCTCCAAGGGGACCCGCACGTGACGGAACAACCACAGCCCTTCCGCGACCCCCGGCTGCCCTTCGCCAAGCGCATCGACGACCTGATCGGGCGGCTCACGCCGGACGAACGGATCGCGATGCTGCACCAGTTCGCACCGGCGGTCGACCGGCTCGGGCTCGGTGCCTTCAGGACCGGCCAGGAGGCCCTGCACGGCGTCGCCTGGATGGGACCGGCGACGGTCTTCCCGCAGGCCGTCGGGCTCGGCGCCACCTGGAACGGTGAACTGGTGCGCCGGGTCGGCGAAGCGGTCGGCAACGAGGTCCGCGCCAAGCGGGCCGAGGACGACCGCGTCGGCCTCAACGTCTGGGCCCCGACCGTGAATCTGCTGCGCCACCCGCTGTGGGGCAGGGGCGAGGAGGGGTACTCCGAGGACGCCTGCCTCACCTCCGCCATCGCGGTCGCGTACACCCGGGGGCTGCGCGGCGACCACCCGCACTACTGGCGGACCGCCCCCGTCCTCAAGCACTGGCTCGCCCACAACAACGAGACCGGCCGCGACACCTCTTCCTCCTCGGTCCGCCCGAGGGTCCTGCACGAGTACGACCTCAAGGCCTTCCGCAGCGCGGTCCGGGCCGGGGCGGTGGCCGGGGTCATGCCCGCGTACAACCTGGTCAACGGGCGGCCCAACCACGTATCGCCGCTCCTCGCGCAGCAGTTGCGCACCTGGAGCGACCGCTCCCTGGTGGTCTGCTCCGACGCGGGGGCGCCCTCCAACCTCGTCGACTCCGAGCACTACTTCGACACCCACGAGGAGGCGACGGCCGCCGCCCTGCGGGCGGGCGTCGACAGCTTCACCGACCACGGCCAGGACTCCTCCGTCATGACCGGCCGCGTCCGGGGAGCCCTGGAGCGCGGTCTGATCGACGAGCACGACATCGACACGGCCGTCCGCAGGCTGCTCGAACTGCGCTTCTCGCTCGGCGAGTTCGACCCGGACCTCGATCCCTACGCGCAGGCCGCCGACTTCGACACGGCCGGACACCGGGCGCTCGCCCAGGAGGCCGCCGAGCAGGCCGTCGTCCTGCTGAAGAACGACGGGCTGCTGCCGCTGGAGCCCGCCGCCGGGACGACCGTCGCGGTCGTCGGCCTGCTCGCGGACGCCTGCAAGCTCGACTGGTACAGCGGCACACTGATCCACCGCTCCACACCGCTCGACGGGATCCGGGAACGCTTCGGTGCCGAGAACGTCGTGTTCGCGGAGGGTGCCGACCTGGTCCGGTTCAAGTGCGCGGACGGCTGGCTCCAGGTGCCGGCGGCGGACGCCGGACAGGGCGCGCCGCGCGGAGCACAGGGCGCCCTCGACCCGGCGCTCGTCGCAGGACGCACCGATCTGCCCCCGCTGACCTGCGGCGACACCCCGACCGAGCTGGCGCTCGTGGACTGGGGCAACGGTGTGATCACCCTGCGGGAACCGGCGGGCCGCTATCTGTCGGTGGCCGATGACGGCTATGTGCGGGCGTCCGCGGACGAGCCCGGCGGCTGGATCGTCCAGGAGACGTTCCGCCTGGAGGCGGTGGAGGAACATGCGGGCGGTCACCGGCTTCTGCACGTCGGAACAGGTGGGTATGTCTCTGTCGCCGCCGGCGGCGTAAAGGTTGCCGCCCCGGGCGGGGAAGTTCCCGGACGCGCAGGCTCGTCCGGCACCGTCTTCGAGACCGAGGTGACCGAGCGCGGCGAGGGCGCCGTGGCCCGCGCCGCGGCCTCGGCCGACACCGTGATCGTCGTGGCCGGCAACGATGCCCACATCAACGGGCGCGAGACCGAGGACCGCACCACCCTCGACCTGCCGGCCCATCAGGAACGGCTCTGGCGCGCCGCCCACGCCGCCAACCCGCGCACGGTCCTGGCCGTCACCTCCGCCTACCCGTACGCCCTCACCGACGCGGCGGCCGCGCTGCCCGCGCTGCTGTGGACCGCGCACGGCGGACAGGCCGCCGGAACGGCGCTCGCCCGGGTCCTGGCCGGGGACGTCTCGCCGGCCGGCCGGCTCCCGCAGACCTGGTACGCCTCCGACACGGAACTGCCCGGCCTGCTCGACTACGACATCATCGGCTCCCGCCAGACCTACCTCTACTACCGGGGCACACCCCTCTACCCCTTCGGCCACGGTCTCTCGTACAGCGAGTTCAGCTACAGCGCCCTGGCCGCCGAGCGCGCGGGCGACCTCGTCCGGGTGTCGCTGACCGTCACCAACACCGGATCCGTCGCCGCCGACGAGGTCGCCCAGCTCTACGTCCGGGCGGTCGCCCCCTCGGTCCTGCGGCCGCTGCGGCAACTGGCGGGCCACCGCAGGCTGCACCTGGCGCCCGGCGCCGCCGAACGCGTCGGGTTCGACGTGCCCGTCACCGAACTCGGGCACTGGGACGTGGCGCACGGCCGCTGGACCGTGGAGCGCGGGGCGTACGAGTTCCAGGCCGGAGCCTCCAGCGCGGACATCCGCGCCGTCACCGTGGTCACCGTCGAGGGCGAACCCATCGCGCCCCGGGCTGTCCTGACGCGGGGTCTGGAAGCGGCCGACTACGACGAACAGCTGGGCACCGCGATCGTCGACCGGACGAAGGCGGACGAGGACGCCGTGACCCCCATCGCCGAACGCAACGAACTCCTCTACCGCAACTGTGACTTCGGAGCGGGAGTACGGGGCCTGACGGTGTCGGCATCGGGCAGGGGCGCCGTCCGGATCAGCGTCGACGGCGCCACGGTCACCGTCCCGGTGACGGCCGGCGGCGGACCGTACGACTACCGCGTCCAGCGGGCCGCCATCGCCGCCTCGGGCATCCGAGACCTGCGCGTCGCTCTGGACGGCACCGTACGGCTGGCCCGGATCGCCTTCACCGGGGAGGGCGAGTGAACCGGCCCGCACCACGAACCCCTGCTCCTCCCCGTCAAGCCCCTCCCGTTCCCGTTACCCCCGTTGCCCCCGGCAAGGAGTCCGCATGAAGTTCACCGACGGCTTCTGGCTCATGCGTGAGGGCGTACGAGCCTGCTACGCGACCGAGATCCGTGACCTGAACGTCGGCGAGGACCGGTTCACCGCCCATGCGGCGGTCAAGCACGTCGCCGAACGCGGCGACACCCTCAACACGCCTCTGATCACGGTCGAATGCTTCTCCCCGGCCGAGGGCGTCATCGGGGTGCGCGCCACCCACCACGCCGGGACGGTGCACCGCGGACCCGACTTCGCGCTCCCCGGCCTCGACCCGGCGGCCGCCGGCGCCCGGACCACGCGGGACGGCGCGGTCACCGAACTGACCAGCGGACCGCTCACCCTGCGCATGGACGGCGACGGACCCTGGGGCCTCACCTTCCGCGACGCCGACGGCCGCAGGCTCACCGGCGTCGACGCCAAGGGCACCGCCTTCGCCACCGCACCGGACGGCACCCACCACATGCTTGCCCAGCTCGCCCTGGACATCGGGGAGAACGTCTACGGCCTAGGCGAGCGCTTCACCCCGTACGTGAAGAACGGCCAGAGCGTCGACATCTGGCAGGCCGACGGCGGCACCAGCAGCGAACTGGCCTACAAGAACATCCCGTTCTACCTCTCGTCCCGAGGCTACGGCGTCTTCGTCAACCACCCCGGAAGGGTCTCCTTCGAGATCGGCTCGGAGTCCGTGGGGCAGGTCCAGTTCAGCGTCCAGGACCAGTCACTGGAGTACTACGTCATCGCCGGTCCGACCCCCAAGGAGGTACTGGCCCGCTACACCGCGCTCACCGGCCGCCCCGCGCTGCCGCCCGCCTGGTCGTTCGGTCTCTGGCTCACCACGTCGTTCTGCACCTCCTACGACGAGGAGACCGTGACGTCGTTCGTCGACGGCATGGCGAAGCGGGAGATCCCGCTGTCCGTCTTCCACTTCGACTGCTTCTGGATGCGGGAGTACCAGTGGTCGGACTTCCTGTGGGACCCGGACGTCTTCCCCGACCCCGAGGGCATGCTGGCCCGGCTCAAGGAGCGCGGCCTGCGCATCAGCATGTGGATCAACCCGTACATCGCCCAGAAGTCGTCGCTGTTCGCGGAGGCGGCGGAGCGCGGATACCTGGTGCGCCGGCCGGGCGGCGACATCTGGCAGTGGGACCTGTGGCAGCCCGGCATGGCCCTGGTCGACTTCACCGACCCGGCGGCGCGCGAGTGGTACAGCGGGAAACTCCGCGTCCTGCTCGACCAGGGAGTCGACTGCTTCAAGACGGACTTCGGCGAGCGCGTGCCCACCGACGTGGTCTGGCACGACGGCTCGGACCCGGAGCGGATGCACAACTACTACGCACAGATCTACAACCGCACGGTCTTCGAACTCCTGGAGAAGGAGCGCGGACACGGCGAGGCGGTGCTCTTCGCCCGCTCCGCGACGGCCGGCGGCCAGCAGTTCCCGGTGCACTGGGGCGGCGACTGCTTCGCCTCGTTCACGGCGATGGCCGAGTCGCTGCGCGGCGGCCTCTCGCTGAGCCTGTCCGGCTTCGGCTTCTGGAGCCACGACATCGGCGGGTTCGAGGGCACCCCGGACCCGGCGGTCTTCAAGCGCTGGCTCGCCTTCGGCCTGATGTCCTCGCACAGCCGCCTGCACGGCAACGTGTCGTACCGGGTGCCGTGGGCGTTCGGCGAGGAGGCGGTGGACGTCACCCGCAGGTTCACCCTCCTCAAGCACCGGCTGATGCCGTACCTGTACGGGGCGGCCGCCACCGCGCACCGGACGGGCGTCCCGATGATGCGTCCCATGCTGCTGGAGTTCCCGGACGACCCGACGACCCGGATGCTGGACCGCCAGTACATGCTCGGACCGGACCTGCTGGTCGCACCGGTCTTCACCGAGGACGGGCAGGTCGAGTACTACGTCCCCGAGGGCACCTGGACCTCGCTGCTGACGGGGCAGACCGTCACCGGACCGGTCTGGCGCCACGAGACCCACGGCTTCGACAGCCTGCCGCTCCTGGTGCGGCCCGGCGCGGTGCTCCCCTGGGGCGCCGACGACCAGCGCCCGGACGCCGACTGGCTGGACGGGCTCACCCTGCGCGCCTTCGGCCCGGCGGCCGGCGCCGACACCCTGGTCACGGTGCCGGACCTGACGGGCGCGGTCGCCGCGACGTTCCGGGTGGTCCAGGACGGGACGGCCCTGCGCGTCACGGCCGAGGGCGGCGACCGGTCCTTCCGCGTGGTCGACGAGGAGACGGGAGCCGCGGGGGAGGGCACGGGCACGGTGACGGTGCGGCGCGCCTGAGGGGCTGCGGTGGTGCGGGCGGTCCGAAGCGGTGCGGGGGCAGCGCTTCGGCACCGGCCCGGCCTCAGCGGGTCGCGCCCTCCAGGGCCCGGTCGGCGGAGGCGCGGGAGGTGTGCCACAGCGTCGTGATCGGCTCCCACACCTGGATTCCGCGGCCCATTCCCACCGTCGAGGCGCCGAACGTGACGCCGTGGTGCGAGGGGTCCGCCGCAACGGACAGGGTGCGCACGACATGGCCCTCCGAGGCACCCGGGGCCGCCGTGCGCACTGCCGCGTACCCGTGCTCGCCCGGTGAGAGCGTGTAGGGGGCGCTGGTCGCCGGCGGCACGGCCTCGGCCGAGCCGTCCAGCCCCCGGAAGGTGACCGTCGGGATCCGGTCCACCACGCAGGTGGTCCCGCCCCGGTTGGTGACGGCGATCCGGGCCACGTTCCGCTGCCCGCCGGAGGAGGCCGAGACCTTGAGCGCCTGCTCCTGGCAGACGCCGGGGCGGGCCGCCGTCGCGGCGGCCGGGGCGGCGCCGGGGGCAGCGGCCGCGCCGGTGGCCGTCAGGGCCAGGGCGGCCGTCGCTGTGAGCGCGGCGGTGAGGGTGGAGGACAGACGCATGATTGTTTCTCCCGTTGGATCGACAGCCTGCGGTCGTGGCCGGAGGGCCCCGGCGGCCGGTACACCCGGCAGGAACATTCTGGACGGTATGCCACGCTCCTGGCGATAGATAGGACATATCGGTTCAATATCTGCTGCGGAGGGTTCGTGGGCCTCTGTCGCGGGCGGCCCGTGGGTGATTGTCTATTTGCCTACACCTATTAGGTAAATAAAGAATAGGTGTAGGGTGGTGGTAATCGCCGACGGAAGGACCAGCATGGTGCGCGCAGGGCTGACCGCCGACCGCCTGGCCCAGGCGGGGGCAGAGCTGGCCGATGAGGTCGGCTTCGACCAGGTGACCGTCTCGGCGCTCGCCCGGCGGTTCGACGTCAAGGTCGCGAGTCTCTACTCCCACCTGAAGAACTCCCACGACCTCAAGACCAGAATCGCTCTGCTCGCCCTGGAGGAGCTCGCCGACCGAGGTGCCGCCGCACTCGCCGGGCGGGCGGGCAAGGACGCGCTCCGGGCCTTCGCGGACGTCTACCGCGACTACGCCCGCGAGCACCCCGGCCGCTACGCCGCCGCCCAGCTGAGGCTCGACCCGGAGGCGGCCGCCGCCAGTGCCGGCCGCAGACACTCGCAGATGACCCGGGCCATCCTGCGCGGCTACGACCTGACCGAGCCCGACCAGACCCACGCCGTCCGGCTACTGGGCAGCGTCTTCCACGGCTACGTCAGCCTGGAGATGCAGGGCGGATTCAGCCACAGCGCCCCCGACTCGCAGGAGAGCTGGTCACGGTCGCTGGACGCCCTGGACGCCCTGCTGCGCAACTGGCCCGCGCCCTGACCCGAGTTCAGTGAGCCCTGGCCGAGGCCGGCCGCCCGCCGGTGAGACCGAACACTTCGACGTTCCGAGCACAGGTAGAGACATGCAGACCGAAACAGACTGGATCACCACACCCATCACCGCCGGCCTCCTGCGCGGGGCGCTCGACCTGGAGCGCACCGAGCACGGGCTGCGCCCGCACCGGCTTCCCGCCCGCGCCCGCGCGCAGTGCGCGGACGGGCAGCTGGCGATGGCGGAGGCCCAGCCGTCCGGGGTGCGGCTGGTGTTCCGTACCGGAGCCTGCGTGATCGAGCTGGACGCGCTGCGCACCAAGACCGCCTACGAGGGCGCTCCGCCCCGCCCCGACGGTGTGTACGACCTGCTCGTCGACGGCCGCCTCACCGGGCAGGGGAGCGTGACCGGCGGCAACGTCCTCGTGGTCGACATGACCGCAGGGACCGCACGGACACGACCGGGGCCGGTCGGCACCGTACGCTTCCCGGACCTGCCCGAGGGCATCAAGGACGTCGAGATCTGGCTGCCGTACAACGAGGCCACCGAGCTCGTCGCCCTGCGCACCGACGCCCCCGTCGAGCCCGCACCGGACCGGGGCCGCAAGGTGTGGCTGCACCACGGCAGTTCGATCAGCCACGGCTCCGACGCCGCGAGCCCCACCACCACCTGGCCCGCACTCGCCGCATCGCTCGGCGGGGTGGAGCTGGTCAACCTGGGCCTGGGCGGCAGTGCCCTGCTCGACCCGTTCACGGCACGGGCGATGCGCGACACCCCCGCGGACCTGATCAGCGTCAAGATCGGCCTCAACCTCGTCAACGCCGACCTGATGCGGCTGCGGGCCTTCACCCCGGCCGTGCACGGCTTCCTCGACACCGTCCGAGAGGGGCACCCCACCGCGCCGCTGCTGGTCGTCTCGCCCCTCCTGTGCCCGATCCATGAGGACACCCCGGGCCCGAGCATGCCGGACTTCAGCAACCTCGCTGAGGGAAGGCTCCAGTTCAAGGCCATGGGCGACCCTGCGGAACGGGCCGCCGGAAAGCTGACGCTCAACGTCATCCGGGAGGCACTGAGCGGCCTCGTCGAGCAGCGCTCCGCCGACGACCCGAACATCTACTACCTCGACGGCCGCAGCCTGTACGGCGAGCAGGACTTCGCCGAACTGCCGCTGCCGGACCAGCTCCACCCGGACGCCGCCACCCACCGGCGCATGGGCGACCGCTTCGCGGCGCTCGCCTTCGCCCCCGACGGCCCGTTCGCAGCCGAACGCCTCTCCTGACAGCCCCCGGCCCGCGCACCCGGAGCAGCCGATGCAGCCACCCAGCCCTCCCCGAGCCCGGCCTCCGCGCGTCCTCGTCTTCACGCGGACGACGGACTACCGCCACGACTCGATCCCCGACGGGGTCGCCGCGTTCCGGGCCCTCGGTGCGGAGCACGGCTTCTGCGTCGACGCCACCGAGCAGCCAGGGGTGTTCGCCGACGGGCTGCACCCGTACGCGGCGGTGGTCTTCCTCTCCACCAGCGGGGAAGTCCTCACACCCGCCGCACGTGCGGGACTCCACGCCTACTGCGCGGCGGGCGGCGGCTTCATGGGGGTGCACGCGGCGGCCTGCACCGAGTACGACTGGCCGTTCTACGGAGAGCTGCTGGGCGCCCGGTTCGACCGGCACCCAGAGTTCCAGCCGGCCACCCTGGTGATCGAGGACCATCAGCACCCGGCCACCGCGCACCTGGCCGGCACATGGGACTTCAGCGACGAGTGGTACGAGTTCCGGGAGAACCCGCGCGGCCGGGTACGGGTGCTGGCCTCGGCCGATTCGTCGTCCTACGAGGGGGCCGAGGGGGAAGGGCACCCGCTCGTCTGGACGCACGAGCACGGCGGGGCCCGGGTGTTCTACACCGCCCTCGGGCACGCCGGTGAGGCCTACGCCGACCCGGCCTTCCGCGCCCATCTCCTGGGCGGACTGCGCCATGTGATGCGCCTGACCCCGGCCTGAGGGTCCCGGTCCGCCGGCCGGCCCGTGGTTCCGGACCGGCCGACGGCGCTGCGTCACATGCCCGGCGGCACCCGGGAGGGGCGGCCGCCGCCGCGGGTCAGCGAGTAGCCGAAGACGGCCGCGAACGCGCCCAGCACCCCGCCGCCGACGGTCCACAGCCAGCGGTCGGTCCACCAGCCGGAGGCCCAGCCGTCCTCGGGCTCACCGGCGAGCGGGACCGGGGCGGCCGATGCGCCGTCGGTGGAGGCCTGGTCGTCCGACGCCTGGTCGGCCGTGGACACACCGGGCACCAGCGGCTTGGAGAGCGTGCCGTCGACGTCCCCGGCACCGCCCTTCCCGGCCGACGTGACCTCGACCTCGGTCCGCACCGGCAGACCGAGATCCGACGAGGGCAGATCGACGACGGTGAGGCGGACGTAATAGCTGCCGGGCAGCGGGTCGTTGGCCCACGGCTCGGACCAGGCCCGGACGGTACGCAGGACACACGTCAGCTCGACCGTGGTGGCATCGGCGGCGGCCTTGCCGGTCTGCTTGCCGTACATGCAGGCCTGGCGGCGGCGCAGCCCGTCGTACACGTCGACCTGCCAGGTCGAGACGCCGTGCCGGGTGGCTGCCTCGGGCAGGGTGACCTTCGCCTTGACGGTGGCCCGCTGGCCCGCGTCGGCCGGGAACACCCAGTACAGGTAGTCGCCCGTGGAGCCGCCCGCGGTGGCGGTCTGGTTCTGCTGGATCGCGGTGGCGGTACGGAAGGCGGTGCCCGCCTCCGTGGGTCCTGAGCCGTCGCCGGAGGCGCTGGGGCTCGGTGACGGGTCGTCCGCGACGGCGGCTCCGGCCCCGGTCAGCAGGGCGAGGCCGGTCAGCAGCGCGCCCGCGAGCACACGTGTCGTACGGATCATCGGTTGGTCCTCCAGACGGCGATGCGCCAGCGCGAGATCCAGCCGGTCAGCAGGCCCGCGACCAGTCCGGTGAGGACGAGCACGCCGAGCAGCCACCAGCCGCGGCCGAGACCGAACGCGGCGACGTCGGCCGCGTTGTCGGGCCCGTCCACCACGTCGATGGTCAGCTCGACCGGCATGCCGGGCGAGGTCTTCACCGAGGCGGGCGCCGAGAAGGAGTTGCTGACCTGGAGGCAGACGGTCTCCGGGACCGGCTCCTCGTCGTCATCGTCCTGCTCGGGCCTCGGGTAGCGCAGTCCGGACGAGATGGCGTCGGTGCGCCCGGTGCCGGACTCGGAGCCTCTGACGATCTCCCGGCCGTGCACGGTCACCGCGCGCAGCAGCGTGCCGTAGTCGTTGTTCACCGCGCGGTCCGCGAAGACGCTGGCCGAGGCGCGCAGTTCCTGGCCGGGCAGCACTTCCACCCGGTACCAGCGGTGCTCGCCGATCTTCTCGCGGTCGGTGTACAGGCCCGGCTTCAGCTTGGGGGCGTCGGTGCAGCCGGCCGTGCCCTCGGTCGCCACGGGGGTGACGACGGGCTCCGCCGCCCGGTCGACCAACTGCGTGACCCGGCCGGAGAGTTCGTCGGTGTGCTGGACGGCGGTGTAGGTGCCGCCGGTGGCCTCCGCGATGCAGGTCAGCTGCTTGCGGATCTTCTCGTTCGGCACCAGGCCGAGGGTGTCGATGACCAGGTGGATGCCGCGCGCCGCGATGTCGCGGGCGACCTCGCACGGGTCGAGCGGTCCGCAGGTGTCCTCGCCGTCGCTGATCAGCACGATCCGGCGGGTGGAGTCGCCGCCCTCCAGATCGTCGGCGGCGCCCAGCAGCGCCGGGCCGATCGGGGTCCAGCCGGTGGGGGCGAGGGTGGCGACCGCGGTCTTGGCCTCGGTGCGGTCCAGCGGGCCGACCGGGTAGAGCTGCTTGGTGTCCTTGCAGCCGACCTTCCGGTCGTCGCCCGGGTAGTCGGCGCCGAGGGTGCGGATACCGAGCTGCACCTGCTCGGGCACCGCGTCCAGGACCTCGTTGAACGCCTGCTTCGCCGCGGTCATCCGGGACTGGCCGTCGATGTCGCGGGTCCGCATGGAACCGCTGACATCGAGCACCAGCTCGACCTTGGGGGACGCTTTCGTGGGGGTTTCATCGGCTGCGGCGGGGAGGGCCGAGCCGAGCCCGGCGGTCAGGGTGGCGAGCAGAATACCCACCCCGACCGTCAGCCTTCTTCTTATGATCATCGCCGGATAGTAGTGAACATCAGTTCGCTATCCAAAACGGGTCGCTGACGGTCCGTCGGCGCTCGCGCTCAGTGCCGTGGACGGTCCGCGCCCAGCAGCGGTCCGGCCGCCCGGTCCAGTACCGAGCCGATCCGGTCCCAGGTGGTCAGGTCCCGTTCCACCGCGGCCAGTTGCCGGTCCTCGCCGGTCCGCCAGTCGGTGGCGACGGCGACCGGGTCCGTGCCCGTCGCGGCCGAGGCGGCGAGGGCCGCCGCGCCCAGCGCGACGAGTTCGCCGCTCGCGGGTACGGTCACCGGGCGCCCGGACAGCCGCCGTACGGTCTCCACCCACTGCGCCCCCTGAGCGCCGCCGCCGATCAGCAGCAGCGGACGGGCGGCCACCTCGGGGTCGGCCGGGTCGAGCCCACAGGCCCGCAGCAGTTCGTCGAGCGCGCGCAGCACGGTGAAGACCGCGCCCTCGTAGGCGGCGCCCAGCAGTTGCTGGGGGGTGGTGTCGTGCCGCAGGCCGGTGAGGAGGCCGGCGGAGGTGGGCAGGTCGGGGGTGCGCTCGCCGTCCAGGTAGGGCAGGAGCACGGCCTCGCCGCCGGGTGCGGCGTCGGAGCGGTCCAGGCCGAGCAGGGCGGCGACCTTGTCGACGGCGAGCGTGCAGTTCAGGGTGCAGGCCAGTGGGAGGTACGTACCGTCGGCCGCGGCGAAACCCGAGAGCGCGGGGGAGGCAGGCCTGGTCCGGGAGGCGGCGAAGACGGTGCCCGAGGTGCCGAGGCTGAGCACCGGGTGGTCCAGGAGCCCGGCGCCGCCGAGCCCGAGGCCGACGGCGGCGCTCATGTTGTCCCCGGTGCCCGCGGCGACGGCGATCCCGGCGGGCAGGCCGAGCGCCCCGGCCGCGTCGGCGGTCAGTGAGCCGACGCGGGCCGCGCCGCTCGGGGCAACCTCGGGGAGCATCGCGGGCTCGATGGAGAGGAGTTCGAGCAGCTCGGGGTCGTAGGTGCCGGTGGCCGTGGAGTACCAGCAGGTGCCGGAGGCGTCACCGGGATCGGTGACGGCGCGGCCGGCGAGCCGCTCGGTCAGGAAGTCGTGGGGCAGCCGGATCGCCGAGGTCGCCGCGGCGGTGGCCGGTTCGTTCTCCCGCAGCCACTGCCACTTCGACGCCGTCATCGCGGCCACCGGTACCGATCCGGTGCGCGCGGTCCAGGCCTCGGCCCCGCCCAGGGCTTCGGTGAGGGCGGCGGCCTGGGGGGCGGAGCGGGTGTCGTTCCACAGGAGCGCCGGGCGCAGCGGACGGCCGTCCGCGTCCAGGACGACGAGGCCGTGCTGCTGGCCCGCCACGGCGATCCCGGCGACGGCGGCCGCCTGGACGCCGGACTCCTTGAGGCCGGCGGCGACCGCGTCCCGCAGCGCCTGCCACCACACCTCGGGGTCCGTCTCGCGGGCCCCGGCCTCACCGGTGACGACATGAGGGGCGCGGCCGACGGCGAGCAGCCGTCCGGTCGCGATGTCGACGAAGGCCGCTTTGGTGGACTGGGTGGAGCTGTCCACACCGATGACGACGGTATGCGGCGGCATGGCTGACCTCATTCTCTGGCCTCAGGGATCGGTCCCGCGCCGTGGGATGCCGGGGCACCGCCCTGCGGGTATTTGATCGTACGGAGAACAAATTAGGTGATCGAACGGGCTGGGAACAGGGGGTGGGGTGGCTTTCCGTCGAAGGGTCCAGCGGATGGTCGCACGGGTGTTCGCGTGAGGGATTGGGTATGAGGCCGAGTCGGGGGGTTACGTCGCCGGGGCGCTCCGTGCATGATTAGTCATGACACTGAACAAATTGAGGTTCGGCCGCCCGACCGGCTGCGGACCCATGGCACCGAAGGCGGTTGGACCATGACCGAACGTTTCACCCCCACCCCGCAGGACAAGTTCACCTTCGGCCTGTGGACCGTGGGCTGGCAGGGGCGCGACCCGTTCGGTGACGCGACCCGGGAGGCGATCGACCCGGTCGACTCCGTGCAGCGGCTCGCGGAGCTCGGCGCTTACGGTGTGACGTTCCACGACGACGACCTGATCCCGTTCGGCTCGACGGACTCCGAGCGCGAGGGCATCGTGAAGCGGTTCCGCCAGTCGCTGGACGCGGCCGGTCTCAAGGTGCCGATGGCGACGACGAACCTGTTCACGCATCCGGTGTTCAAGGACGGCGGGTTCACGTCCAACGACCGTGACGTGCGCCGGTTCGCGCTGCGCAAGGTGATCCGCAACATCGATCTGGCCGTCGAGCTGGGCGCCGAGACGTATGTGGCCTGGGGTGGGCGTGAGGGTGCGGAGTCCGGTGGTGCGAAGGACATCCGGCTCGCGCTGGACCGGATGAAGGAGGCCTTCGACCTGCTCGGCGAGTACGTCACCGAGCAGGGCTACGGTCTCCGCTTTGCCATCGAGCCCAAGCCGAACGAGCCGCGCGGCGACATCCTGCTGCCGACCGTCGGGCACGCGCTGGCCTTCATCGAGCGCCTGGAGCGCCCCGAGCTGTACGGCGTGAACCCCGAGGTCGGCCACGAGCAGATGGCCGGGCTCAACTTCGCCCACGGCATCGCGCAGGCCATCTGGGCGGGCAAGCTGTTCCACCTGGACCTGAACGGCCAGTCCGGTATCAAGTACGACCAGGACCTCCGCTTCGGCGCCGGCGACCTGCGCCAGGCCTTCTGGCTCGTCGACCTGCTGGAGACGGCCGGCTACGAGGGCCCGCGCCACTTCGACTTCAAGCCGCCGCGGACCGAGGACTACGACGGCGTCTGGGCCTCGGCCGCGGGCTGCATGCGCAACTACCTGATCCTCAAGGACCGGGCCGCCGCCTTCCGTGCCGACCCGGCCGTCCAGGACGCGCTGCGCGCCTCCCGGCTGGACGAGCTGGCGCAGCCCACCGCCGCGGACGGTGTGGCCGGGCTGCTGGCCGACCGCACCGCCTACGAGGAGTTCGACGTGACGGCCGCGGCCGAGCGCGGCATGGCGTTCGAGGCCCTGGACCAGCTGGCGATGGACCACCTGCTCGGCGTCCGCTGACCCGCCGCGGGGGCGGACGCGCACACCCGGCGCGTCCGCCCCCGCGTCGTGCGGACCCTCAGGCCGTACCCCGGCCCGCGTACGCCACCGGGTCCGCGAGCACGTCCGTCATGACCAGGGCCGCCGCACCCCGGGCCGCGTCACCCGCGACCGAGGAGGCGCGCAGCCGGCCGCTGCCCGGGGACCACAGCCCGGACACGACCCGGTCCGTCAGCTCCTCGTCGACGGGCGGCGACAGCCACGGCATCAGGTTCCGGTAGATCCCGCCGAGCACCACGGCGTCGGGGTCCAGCAGGTTCACCGCGCCGGACAGCACCCGGCCCAGCATCCGGCCCGCCCCGGCGACCGCGGCGACCGCCCGCTCCTCGCCCGCCCGGGTGCGCCGCTCCAGCTCGGCGACCCCGATGCCGCTGCCGGTCTCCTCGATCCCGGCCGCCCGCAGGAGCGCCGCCTGGCCCGCGTACTGCTCCAGGCAGCCGCGTGAACCGCACCGGCACTGCGGCCCCTGCGAGTCAACCACCACGTGCCCGATCTCACCGGCGAAGCCGTGCGCACCGCGCAGCAGCTCGCCGTTGATGACCAGGGCGCCGCCGACGCCGATCTCGCCGGTCAGGTACAGGAAGCTCCGGATCCGCTCCAGCCCGCCGAACCACAGCTCGGCCAGCGCCGCGAGATTGGCCTCGTTCTCCGAACTCACGGTCAGCGCCTCGTGGCCCGGCCGCTCGGCGGCCAGCGCGGCCGCGAACAGCTCCTGCGCCGGGACCTGGTTCCAGCCCAGGTTCGGGGCCTGGCGCACCGCGCCGCCCGAGACCAGACCGGGCAGTGCCAGTGCGACCCCGACCGGGAACAGCTCCTGCTCGCCCGCCGACTCCAGGGTCCGCGCGGCGATCCTGGCCGCCCGCGCCAGCACCTCGGCGGGTGGCGCGCCCCGGTTGTCGAGGTGCTCGGTGAGCCGGACCCGGCCGGTGCCGGCCAGGTCGACGACGCACACCGACACATAGTCGATGTTGACCTCGACGCCGAGCCCGGCCGGACCGGTCCGGGCCATCTTGAGCGCGGTGCCGGGCCGGCCCGCCTGACCGCTGAACGTCTTGCCCGACTCCGTGAGGAACCCGCTGTCGAGCAGCTGCTCGACGAGCGAGGACACGGCGGCCCGGGTCAGCCCTACCCGCGCGGCGACCCCGGCCCGGGTCGCCTCGCCCTCGCCCTCTTCGCGGACGGCTCGCAGCACGAGGCTGAGGTTGCTGCGCCGGACGGTGTCCTTGTCGGCCTTGGGCCCCAGCGGCGTGAGGTTGCTCTTCATATCGGTGCCGAGCCTATGCGATCCCGTACGCCCGTACGGTCCGGATGCGGTGGACCGCGGCCCCGGACACGCCCTGCTCAAGAGGCGTGTCCGGGGCCGGCGGTTCAGCCGGCGGCCCCGCGCTCCTCGAGCATGTCCGCCATGACCGCGATCTCCGAGCGCTGGCCCAGCACCATCCCCGAGGCGAGGTTCCTGATCTCGTCGGTTCCCGCGGCGGCAGCGGCGGCCTGTGCCATGTCCGCGCCGGCCCGGTGGTGCGCCGTCATCAGCCGCAGGAACCGCACCTCCGCGTCCCTGCCCTTCGCCCCGCGCAGCGCGTCGAGTTCCGCGTCGGTCGCCATGCCGGGCATCAGCGCCCCGTCGCCGCGCGGGGTGACGGTGTGGCCCATCCACTCCATGGGCGGGCCGGGCGAACTCTTCGCACGGCCCCACATCTCCAGCCAGCCCAGCATCATGCCGCGCTGGTTGGCCTGGGTGTTGATGATGTCGAACGCGAGCCGGCGCACCGCCACGTCGGTGGTGCGGTCCCGGACGATGAACGACATCTCGACCGCCTGCTGGTGGTGGACCGACATGTCACGGGCGAACCCCACGTCCGCCGAGGTCTCGGCCGGAGCGGACACCGCCGCCTTCCCGGCCGGTGCCGGTGCCGAGGCGGAGGGGCGGGCCAGCATGAGCGCGACCAGGGCCAGTGCGAGCAGCAGCAGCGCGCCGCCGGCCAGCACCAGCGGGCGGGACGCCCGCGCCGCGGACCGGGCCGAGGGGGTCACTTGGCGACTCCGCCACCGCACGCGGCACCGGGCTCGGGGGTCTGCGGGCCCTGGACGTACTTCGTGAAGAACTGCGCGACCCGGGCGTCGGAGGCGCTGGTCACGGTCACCTGCTTGCCCCAGGCGCTGAGCATCAGCGGGGCCGCCTGGTCCTCGACGGGACTCATCAGGGAGTACGGGGTGGCCGAGACCCGCTCACCGAGCTTCTTGACGTCGGCGGGCTTCGCCTTGCCGTTGTACGTGACCCAGACGGCGCCGTGCTCCAGCGAGTGGACGGCGTTCTCCTTCGGTATCGCGTCGGTGTAGACGTCGGCGTCGCAGTTCATCCACACCGGGTTGTGGTCGCCGCCGACCGGCGGGTTCATCGGGTAGTCGACCTTCTTGTCGACGTGCTCGCGCGCGAGCTTGTCCCAGTTCTTCTCGCCCTTGACGGGCGAGGACTTGGCGGCCGTCTCGGCCTTGTCCTGCTTGTCCGCGCGGTTCATCAGATAGCCGCCGCCCGCGACGAGGCCGGCCAGGACTGCGACGGCGGCGGTGATCGTGACGATGCGGCTGCGGCGCTCGCGGGCCCGCTCCTTGCGGCGGGCCTCCTCCAGCTTGGCGCGGCGGGCGTTGGCAGGCGTGTGCTTCTTGGCGGAGGCCATGGTGGGTCCTCTGGTTCGGTGAGCCGGACGGATTGCGGGCAGGCGGAAGCGTCCCCGGAGAGACCGGGGGACGGCCCTTGTGGCCTTTCGGAAGGCCTGGGGGCTTTCGTTTGGATCAGGCCGGATCAGGGAGCGGTGTCCGGTGCGTGCGGCTGCGAGGCGGAGGAGGGAGTGAATGCGGAGCATTGGCGACCGACGACAACGCCGCAGATGTGCGTGCCGGACACCGCGAGCCCGGCATGATCCAAACGAGAGGCCCTAGATCCGTTGAACCTGGAGGGTCAGATGGTCCACGTCGCCGGCGGCGTCGTTGGTGGGGCCCCGGATACCGGCGGCCCCGGCCGGGGAACCCGCCGGAAGGACGGCGGTCGCGGAGGGGAGCGCGGCCGGGGCGGGCGGGGACGGCAGCAGGACCGGCGTCGCGTCGTCGGGTGCGACGTGGCAGGAACTCCCGGTGCCCCGGTCCCGCGGGGCGTCGGCCACCACGACCCGCGCCGCGACGGCGGTGACCGGGGTGAAGGACCGGAAGGCGATGAGGGGGGCGGTCTCGTGCTGCGTACCGTCGGACCGCGCGGACGCGAGCGAGCAGCACGACGCCACGGAGAGCAGCACCAGCAGCCAGCCGAGCAGCATGGGGACGCGGGCGCCGCGCACCCGGACGGTCCGTCCGCTCAGCCTGTTCATCCCGGACATCCTAGCGGTGTGTGAACTTTCAAATGAGTGCGATGCGGGATCGGAAGCTGTGGATGTGCGGGGAGGGGGTCCCGCCGACGGCGTGGCGGGATAGTGTGCCCCGGTGACAACGCACTCGAACGTATCTGCGGGATGGTATCCGGATCCGCACGGCGCGCCCCAGCTGCTGCGCTACTGGGACGGCTCCCAGTGGACCGAGCACACCAACCCGGCGGGCGGGCAGCAGACTCCGGCCCAGGGCCAGGCCCCCGCCCAGGCGCAGGTGCCGCAGCAGGCCCCGCAGCACAACCAGCCGCAGGCGGCCCAGCAGCAGTACGGCCGGCAGCAGGCCCCCGCCCAGCAGCAGTACCAGCAGCAGGCGGCCCCGCAGCACCAGCAGCAGGCCCCTGCCCAGCAGGCCGCGATGCCGCAGCAGGGTGCTCACCCTCAGCAGGGCGGCGGTCCGGGTGCGGGCTCGCTCTTCAACCAGCAGGTCCTGGTGGTGAACCAGAAGGCCAAGCTGATCGAGGTCACCAACGAGTACAGCGTCTTCGACCAGCACGGCAACACTGTCGGCTCGGTCGTCGAGGTCGGTCAGAGCGCGCTCCGCAAGGTGGTGCGGTTCCTCAGCAGCATCGACCAGTACATGACTCACCGTCTTGAGATCCGTGACGCCTACGGTCAGCCGCAGCTGCTGCTCACCCGTCCGGCGAAGTTCATCAAGTCCAAGGTCATCGTCCAGCGCCCCGACGGGCAGCCGGTCGGCGAGATCGTCCAGCAGAACGCCATCGGCAAGATCAACTTCGCGATCATGGTCGACGGGCAGCAGGTCGGCGCGATCAAGGCGGAGAACTGGCGTGCCTGGAACTTCGCGATCGTCGACCACAACGACGCCGAGATAGCCCGGATCACCAAGACCTGGGAAGGTCTCGCCAAGACGCTGTTCACCACGGCGGACAACTACGTGCTGCAGATCCACTACCAGCTGCCCGAGCCCCTGCTGAGCCTGGTGGTCGCCACGGCGCTGACCGTGGACACCGCCCTCAAGCAGGACTCCCGAGGCCTCGGCTGAGCCGCGAACCCGCACGCGAGAGCGCCCGCGCCCCCTCACCCGACACGGTGAGGGGGCGCGGGCGCTCTGCCGCGTTCAGTCCGCAGGGTGCTCCGGCTTCGCGTCCGGCGGCCCCAGCCTGGCGAACACCGCCGCCAGGATCACCGCCGCCAGCGCCCCGGCGGCCACGCCGCTGCCGAAGACGGTCCGGGCCCACACCGGCATCCCCGCGTACATCTCGGGAGCGAAGACCGGCAGCAGCCCGACGCAGAGCGCGAGCGCGACCACGATGCCGTTGGTGCCGTGCGTGAGGTCCTCGCGGCTGAGCATGCCGAACCCCATCGTCGCGATCACCGCGTAGATGATCAGCCCCGCCGCGCCGACCACCGGCTCCGGGATCGCCGCGAGCAGCCGGGTGAGCGGTGTGATGAGCCCGCACAGGATCAGCAGCACCCCCGCGCCCGCGGTGACGAACCGGCTGCGCACCCGGGTGAGCTGGACGATGCCGATGTTCTCCGCGCTGGTCACCATCAACGAGGTACCGAAGACCCCGGCGCCCAGCGAGGTCACGGCGTCCGCGCGGGAGATCCGCGGGACGTCCCGGGCCGGGTCGGGGGTCCGTCCCACCGCCTCGCTGTTCAGGACGGTCTGCCCGGTCGCCTCGGCCAGCGAGGCGAGCGCGAACACCAGCAGCGGTACCGCTGCCAGCAGGTCGAAATGCGGGGTGCCGTACGGGAACGGGTCGGGCAGCGCGAACGTACTGCCGTGCGCCATGTGGAACGCCGTACCGCTCACCGCGGCGACGACCGTTCCTCCCACGAGACCGAAGAGCACCGACATCTGCCGCCAGACACCGCGCATGAACAGGAAGAACAGGGCGATGATGCCGAGCGTGGCGAAGCCGAGCCCCGGTCCCGAGGCGATCATCGGCGCGGTGATCTTGATCATGTTGATCCCGATCAGGACCACCGTGGTGCCCATCACCAGAGGCGGGAAGAACCGCACCAGCCGTCCGTAGAGCGGCAGCACGGCGATCAGGAAGACCGCCGCGATCAGTACCGAACCCGAGGCGGTGGCGGGCCCGTGCTCCTTGGCGACCTGGAGGAAGATCGCCACCGCCGCACCGCCGGGCAGCATCAGGAACGGCAGCCGGGCGCCGACGCGCAGCGCCCGTACGCCCAGCGACTGGAGCAGTGCGCCGATGCCGCAGAGCACGAGCGTGGCGCTGAGCAGCGACGCGGTCTGGGACGCGGTCAGGGACAGCGTCGTGCCGATCAGGATCACCGAGGAGACGGGGGCGGCCACCCCGGCCAGCAGGTGCTGGAACGCGAGCGGAACCAGCCGGGGGAGCGGGAGCCGCTCGTCGACGGGCGCGACGGAGGGGGCCGGTGCGGCGGCGGCGGTCGTGTCGGGGGCGGCCGTTTCGGGGACGGGGGAGGCCATGGTCCGGCTCAGCCCTTCGGGCCGTCGAGCCAGGGGAGTTCCCCGGCCGAGTAGCGGTAGGAGCGGAACACGGCGTTGGGCTCGGACGGGAACAGCTTGCGCACTTCTTCTTCCCTGTAGCCGCCGAAGAACGGCACGATGTACTCCCAGCACAGATAGCCGTCCTGGGTCACCTCGAAGAGCCGTCCGGCCGGGGAGTCCGTCACGAGCGTGTTCCCGTTCGGCAGCCGCTGGGCGCTGCCCATGAACGGGGCGAAGAACGACTCGCGTGCCGGGTCGTGGTACTCCCAGACAATGGTGCCACTCGACCGCTCGATCTCGATGACCCGGCTGAACGGCACGTCCCAGCGCGGGCGGAAGACGCCGTTGTCGAAGACCAGGAAGTTGCCGTTCTCCAGCTCGGTCGGGCAGTGCTGCTGCGATACGACCCCGGGCTCGCTGCGCCAGATGATCTCGCCGGTCTCCCGGCTGATGACGATCACGGCTGAGGCCGAGCGCAGGCTCGCCAGGATGTTGCCGTCGCTCGTCGGCAGCACGCTGTTGATCAGCGGGTAGTGCTCGCGCGAGTAGTCGGGGTGCAGGGGGAACGCCTCGCGGTCGAGGTGCTCGGAGACCTTCCACTCCCAGACCGTGCGGCCCTCGGCGTCCACCTCGACGATGGTGTCCGCCCAGACCGTGCCGTCCGGCTCCGAGCCGGGGACCCCGCCCCGGACCGAGGCGGCGGCCTCGCCGGTCAGCGGCTCCAGCGCCGCGTACAGCAGCCGGCCGTCGCCGTAGTGGTACGCGTCGTGGTGCTGGTAGCGGTCGCGGTGCTCGCGCACGACGGTGCCGTCCGGGGTGATCTCCTGCATGATCCCGCCGCGGTACTTGTGCCACATCGGGAAGAGCGCCGGCTCGTCCGGGAGGACGCCGCTGTACGCGAGGTTGCCGTTGGGCAGGATCCTGGCGTGCCGTCCCGGCCGGTGCGGGAGGTTCCACCGGTGGACGACCTCGCCGCGCATGTCGACGAGATACACCTCGCCGCTGCCGGTCAGCGGGGCGAAGAGGGTGTATCCGCCGTAGGAGGCCTCCTCGTCCAGGGCTATGAGCCCGGTGCCGCGGCGCCGTCGCTGGTTCTGGTCCACGAGGGGCATGGATCGGTCCTCCCGGTTAACTTTATTAGGTGGGACTTAAAAGATTAACCGGCCCGGTAGGCTGCTGACTGCCCCGCCGGCTGTGGTGTGCGGCACGCGGGACACGGAGTGAGTGAGATGAGCGAGGCGGACACGCCCCTGGTCGGCCCGGGAATTCGCCGACGGCGCCGCGCCCTTGAGCTGACCCTCGCGGAGGTCGCGCGGCGGGCCGGGCTCTCCACGCCCTTCCTCAGCCAGATCGAGAACGGCCGCTCCCGGCCGAGCATGGGTTCGCTCCAGCGCATCGCGGACGCGCTCGACACGACCGCGGTCCAGCTGCTGGCCACGGCGGAGGCGCCCCGGCCCGTCGATGTGGTGCGCGGCGCCTCCGCGTCCGTGCGGGAGACCGGTGCGGAGGGTGGCGACGGCCTGATGCGCCCACTGGTCCGCGGCCACCAGCGCCTGCACGCCCTGGAGTTCACCGGGGACCACGACTGGGGCCGCGAGTTCAGGCACCGCAACGACGAGATCCTGTACGTCGCGGACGGCGGGGCCGAGGTCGAGGCGGACGGCAACTTCTACCGCCTGGAGCGGGGTGACACGCTCTACTGTGCGGGCGGCCTCGTCCACCGCTGGCGCCCGATCGAACCCGGCACCCGGGTCCTGGTCGTCGGCATCGCGGACCACGTACAGGCGACGGACGAGCAGACCGGCTGACGAGGCCGCGCCGGCCGGTCTGCCTGTCGGGGCTACCCTTCCAGGCAGTGCACGCCGAACACGGCGCCCTGGGGGTCCCTGACCACGGCGATCCGCGGGCCCTGCGGAATGGTCGTGGGCGGCATCAGCAGTTCGCCGCCGGCCCCCTTCGCCGCTTCGGCGCTCGCGTCCACGTCCGCCACGACGAAGTACGGCAGCCAGTGCGGCGGCACCTCGGGCGGGAACTTCTCGTCCATCGTCAGCACACCGCCGAAGTCCGCCCCGTCGACGCCCCACTGCGGGTACGACTCCGAGGCGCTGACCGTCCAGCCGAACACGGCCGGATAGAAGGTGAGCGCCGGTCCGGCATCGCGGGTGACGAGCTCGGCCCAGCCCAGCGCGCCCGGGTCGTTGAACAGGTCGGAGCCCGCGAACGCGCGCCCCTGCCACAGCGAGAACACCGCGCCCGAGGGGTCCGCGGCCACCGCGAACCTGCCCTGGTCGAAGATGTCCATCGGGCCGACCAGCAGTGAACCGCCCGCCGCTGTCACCTTCCCGGCCGAGGAGTCCACGTCCCCGGTGGCGAAGGAGACCGTCCAGGCCGGGGGCTGCCCCGGCTGGTAGACGGGGCTGAGCGCGGCGACGCGGGACTCCCCGAGGTGAGCCATCGTGTAGCCGCCCGCCTCCTCGCGCGGATCGGTCTCGCACCGCCAGCCGAAGAGCCTCTCGTAGAACGACTTGGCCGCCGGGACGTCCGAGGTGCTCAGTTCGATCCAGCAGGGACCACCGGGCACCGGTGCCGTGAGTTTCATTCGGATTCCTCCGCGCCTGTCTCGTTCCGTGCGATTGCACTGCCGGTGTGAACGCTATGGCCGTGCACGGCGGCGGGCCATCGGGGCGAGATCCCGATCCAAGTGTTTTATAGGTGTAATACCTGCTAACGTATTTGAGTGAGCGATACAACTGCACGACCGCGCAGGCAGCCCTCCGTCCACCGGCTCCCGCTGGCGGCACCCCTGCGGCTGGCCCGGCCCTCGGACATGTGGCTCAAACCGGCGTCCAGCGTGGTCGTGGCGACCGCGATACCCAACCTGGTGCTGTTCTCCGTCGACCGCCTCGACCTGGTGATGTACACGATGGCCGGCTCGCTCTGCGCGCTGTACGGCCACAGCCTGCCGTACGCGCGGCGCGCCAGGTCCGTCGCCGGGGTCGTCCTCGGGATGCTCGCCGGACTGGCGGTGTCCCTGATCACCGCGTCCCTGACCGGTTCGACCGCCGTCCTGATCGCCGTCGGCGCGCTCCTGGCGGCCGGGCAGAAGCTGTTCTGCGACGCGACCCGGATCGGGCCCCCCGGACCGCTGATCTTCACCTTCGTCAGCTCCGCCGCCCTGTTCGCCCCGCAGCACCTGGGACAGGTGCCCGGCCACCTCGCCCTGACCCTCGGCGCGGGCGCGGTCTCCTGGCTGGTCACCGTCGCCGCTCCCGCGCTCGTGCGCCGCGAAGGGCCCGAGCGCCACGCGACCGCCCGCGCCCTGAACGCGGCCGCGGCCCACGCCGCCGACCCCGGCCACGGCACCCGGCGCGCCGCGGTCGCCTCGGTGCACGCGGCCTGGCAGACCCTCCTCGCCGCCGGACGCCCCACCCCCGTACGCCGTGCGCTGGAACGCCTCGTGGTGCACGCGGAGGCCGCGCTCGCCGCCGACGGGGGAGCCCCCGCCACTACCGACCCCGCCGTGCTGCGTGACTGGGCCGCCCGGACCCGGGCCCGCGGACCTTTGCCCACCCCGCCGGCCGCCCCCGGAACAGCCGCCGAACTCTTCGGCATCGAAGCCGAACGCGCGGTACTGCGACCCACCGGCCCCGGCGAGGCGCGCCGCGCGCTGCTCCGCCGTCTCGGCCCCGGATCTCCGCTGCTGCCCATCGCGGCCCGTGCCCTCATCGGCTGCGCCCTGGCCGGCTACGTCTCGTCGGCCGTCGGCGTCGGCCGCCCCTACTGGGCGATCGTCACCGCCGCCTCCCTCTACCAGGCCAACGTCACGCTCTCCTGGAACCGGACCCTCCAGCGCACCGTCGGCAACCTCATCGGCGTCCTGGTCTTCGCGGCGGTGCTCCCGGTCGCCCGGACCGGCCCGCTGGCCCTGATCGGCTTCTGCCTCTTCTTCAGCTTCGCCGCCGAGGCACTGATCACGCGTAACTACTGGCTCGGCTCCGTCGCCGTGACCCCGATGGCCCTGCTGGTCCTGGAGTACGCCGGAAGCCACCCGGCCGGTCAGCTCATCGGTGACCGGGTCCTGGACACCGTCATCGGCGCCTCGGCCGGATTCCTCGCCGCGATGCTCGTCACCAACCGGCGCGCCGCGGGCCGGGTCGAAGCGGCGCTCGCCGCCGCCGAACTGGCCCGCGCCCACGCCGTACAGACCCTCGCCGCCCCCGGCCGGGGCCCCGCCGCGCTCGATGCCGCCCGCCGCAGGCTCACCGGATCCCTGGTCGAGCTGCGCGACGCGGACGACACGGCGGCCGGCGAATGGTGGCAGCGCGACCTGCCCCAGGAGGAGGTACTCGCCGCCGAGCAGGCCGGACACCGTACGCTCGCGGCGACAGCAATGCGGCAGGGGCTGATCGCCCCGGCCCCGGAGAACGGAGCGGTGTGACCGACGACATCGTCGCCTCGGTGGTACGGCAGTGGCGGGCAGTCAACCCGGAGCTCGACACCGGGCCCATGGAGCTCATCGGCCGGATCAACCGCTGCGCCGCCCTGCTCCAGCAGGCCGAGGACGCCCCGCTGCGGGCGGCGGGGCTGAGCCGCGCCGAGTTCGACCTGCTCGGCGCGGTGCGCCGCACCGACCGCGAACTCACCCCCGGCGAACTCGCCAGGGAGACGTTCTCCTCCGGCGCGGCCGTGACCAAACGCCTCCGGGTCCTCCAGGAGCGCGGCCTCATCGACCGCCGCAGCGACGCCCGCGACCGCCGGGTCGCACACGTGCGGCTCACCGACGAGGGCCGCGCCCTCGTCGACGGACTGCTGCCGCAGCAGCTGGCCTACGAACGCGCGGTGCTCTCCGGACTCGACGCGGAGTCCAGGGACCGGCTCAGCGCGCAGCTCAGCGAGCTCCTGGTACAGCTGGAGGGGCGCATCGGCGGGGCCCGCCGCTGACCTGCCGGAGCACGGCGGACCGCCGCAGCTCCCCGGCGTGGCGCACCAGTGCGGCGTCGTCGCCCCGGTCGGCGGGTGCGCAGGCCGTCAGCGCGAGCAGGTCCCGCCGGCCGGCGCCGGCCAGCGGGACGGCGACCGTGTGCATGCCCGGCACCGGCCGGCCCCGGCCGACCGCGTATCCGCTCGCGCGGATCTCCGCCAGCTCGTCGAGCAGCGCCGACCGTGAGCCGTCCGGTCGGCCGTCCCCGTCCAGCCGCTCCAGCGGGTAGAGGGCGCAGACCTGTTCCGGGGTCATCCGGGAGAGCAGCAGCCTGCCGCCCGAGGTGGCGTACGCGGGGTAGGTGCGGCCCGTCTCCGGCACGACCCGCACCGGCTGCCGGGACTCGCGGCCGTCGGTGACGAGGATCCGGTCCCCGATGAGCGTGACGCTCTGCACGGTCTCGCCGGTGCGCCGCACCGCGTCGTCCAGTACCGCACCGACCTGTGCCCGGTCCTCGGCGCCGAACCCGGCGGGCCGGCCCAGCGCCATGAGTTCGGGGCCGGGCGAGTAGCCGCGGCCCGAGGCGTCCCGGATCACGAAGCCGCGTCCCTCCAGGGTGCTGAGCACCCGGTGTGCGGTGGAGCGCCCGACGGAGAGCCGGGCGGCCGCGCCGGAGACGGTGAGCGAGTCATCCGTGAGGAACAGCCGCAGCAGCCGCAGCCCGGTGTCGAGTGACTCGATGGTGTAGTCCCGCGTCGGCCCCATGAGATGTCCGTTCCCCTGTTCGTTCGGGCGGCGACCACGCGCTTCACTCGCGTGTCGGTCAGAAATCTGTTCCTTTCGATCCGCTTCGATCGCATGTGCGCCTGTACCGCTCTCCGGTACACAGTGGATCGCCGGCGGAGTCGGCCTGGCCGCCATCCTCCTCAGATCACCTTATCCAACACGGAAGTTGAGTACGGGCCGCGCTGCGGCGCGGAGATGTCCGTCCTTCACTACGGGACGTCGAGGGGTGATTCCTCCGGAATCCGCCACCCCGTCACTCCCCGCGCACGCTCGGAGGCGGTGCGTGCAAAACCCGCGAGTGTATTACCGCTGGAGCGCTCGCGCAGGGGGTTGGGTGAATGTGCCGAAGCACTGTTTCGATCTGACTAAGCTCACGCGCAGTGAAGTCGAGTTGATGCGAATTCGAGCGCTTGTTCCCAACTGCCCTGTAAGCGCTGTACTTCCTGAATACTCCCCCCGAGTCAACCGCCAGAGGTTTTAGATGGTTCGTGTTGAATCACCGCCGATCGACCGAGAAACACCCGTCGTCCGCGCCGTGTTGCTGTCCGTTGTCGCGATGGCGGGCGCGACCGCCGCAGCCGTCGCGCTGGTTTCCGAGGCCGCGCGGATACCAGTCGTCGCGTGCGGCGCTCTCGCCACCGTCGTGGTCGCCGTGCTCACCGCCGAACTGGCCCGCCGCGCCCGGACGATCCGCCGGCAGCGTGCCGAGTTCGAGCACCGCTGCGCGGGCCTGGAACGCCGCCTGGCCAACCACGACGAAGAGACCGTACGGATCAGCAAGGAGCTGCTGCCCGCCGCGATCCACCGGCTCCGGGTGGGCAACTCCCCGGACGAGGTGCTGCGCGACGTCGTGGACGCCGACCCGGTCTACCGGCATCTGCCCGATGCCCAGCGCTCCCTCGTCTACACGGTGCTGGACATCATCGACAACGAGGAGGCGACGCGTGACTCCGCGCAGCGCGCCTTCGTCAACGTCGCCCGCCGGGTCCAGGCGATCGTCCACCGGCAGGCCAGTGAGCTGCGGGAGATGGAGGAGCACCACGGGCGCAACCCCGACGTCTTCGACGACCTGCTCCGCATCGACCACGGCACCGCGCTGATCGGCCGGCTCGCGGACTCCATCGCCGTCCTCGGCGGTGCCCGTCCCAGCCGCCAGTGGCCCAAGCCCGTACCGCTGTTCAGCGTGCTGCGCGGCGCCATGTCGCGCATCCTGGAGTACCCGCGCGTCGATCTGCACTCGATCGCCAAGGTCGCCATCATCGGCACCGCGGTCGAACCGCTCATCCACGCCTGCGCCGAACTCCTCGACAACGCGACCCGGTACTCGCCGCCGCAGACGCGCGTGCACGTCACCGCGGTCGAGGTGCAGACCGGCATCGCCATCGAGATCGAGGACGGCGGCGTCAGCCTCAGCGAGGAGGCCCGCGCACGGGCCGAGAACATGCTCGCCAGGGCCCAGGCCGGCTCCAGCATGAACGACCTCGGCGAGTCCCCGCGGCTCGGCATGGCGGTCGTCGGCCGGCTGTCGCGGATGTACGACCTCCAGGTCTCGCTGCGGCAGTCCGCGTACGGCGGTGTCCGCGCGGTGCTCATCGTGCCCCGCTCGATGATCACCACCGGCCCCGCGCCCGGTATCGCGCACGGCATCGGCGCCACGTCGCGGCCGACCAGCGACATCGACCTCGCGGACATGAAGCACGTCGTTCCGGCCCGCAGCACCCACCGCAAGCCCAGCCCGCTGGGCGCCCGCCCGGTCACCGGTCCGGTGGCACCCGCCACCCGCCCCTCGGCACCGGCCACCCGCCCCTCGGCCCCCGCCAGCCCGGCCATCGCCATGGAGGACGAGCTCCCCGTGGTGACGGAGTGGACCGCCGGCGGACTCCCGCAGCGCCGCAGCCGCGGCCGTGCGCCGCTCGGGTCCCACAACCTCCCCGCGCAGCCCGCAGCCCCCACCGCGGGCCGGACCAACGGCTACGGAAACGGTCACGAGAACGGCAAGGAACCGCCTCCCGGGATCTGGCTGGAGGCGTTCACCAAGGGCGCCAACGGCGTTCCCCGGGACCCCGGGCCCGACGAAGACTCCGATGACGCGTGGGACAAGGGAGACCTGAAGTGATCCAGCAACGGGGCAACATGGACTGGATGCTCAAAGAGCTGGCCGACGACGTTCCGGACATCCACCAGATCGTGGTGCTCTCCGCGGACGGACTGCGCATCGCCCGGCACGGCGGCGACCCCGATGTCGCCGACCGCCTCGCGGCGGCCTGTGCCGGACTGCAGAGCCTGGCCGCCGCCGTCGCCTCGGAGATCCCGTACAGCGACGGCCGGATGCGGCTCGTCGTCATCGAGGTCACCGGCGGCTTCTTCTACCTGATGGCCGCGGGGGCCGGCGCGTATCTCGCCGTGCTCGCCGGTGAGACGGTGGACGCGGGGCTCGTCGGATCGCGGATGCGCGACATGGTCGTACGGATCGGCGCCCATCTGACGAGCCCGCCCCGGCACGACGGGCAGGCCGGATGAGTTCTATCCGACGAGAACGCCGCACGGTCGATCCGGCGCTGAGCGATCCGGAACGGCTCTACGTGATCACCGGCGATCCCGACGGCAGCGAGCGGGCCGCACTCGACCTGGTCACGATGGTGGTCTCGAAGTCACAGCCGACACCAACGGTCCAGCCCGAGCAGGCCGTGATCCTGCGGCTCTGCCAGGCCCCCTTATCCGTCGCGGAGATCTCCGCCTACCTCAGCCTGCCGTTCAGCGTGGTGACCTCGCTCCTCACCGAGCTCCTCGCGACCGAACTGATCGAATCGCGAGCGCCGATCATCCGCGCGACTCTCCCGGACAGGTCCCTCCTCGAAGCGGTGATGCATGGACTTCAGAAACTCTGACACGATCACGGGCCCACGGAGCGAGGACGTCCTGCCCACCACGGCCACCGCCGCGGTGAAGGTCGTGATCGTCGGCGGGTTCGGGGTCGGCAAGACGACGATGGTCGGATCGGTCAGCGAGATCCGGCCACTGACCACCGAAGAGACCATGACCCAGGCCGGCGTCGGCGTGGACGACAACTACGGCGTGGAGAGCAAGACCGCCACCACCGTCGCCATGGACTTCGGCCGGATCAGCATCAGTGAGGAGCTGATCCTCTATCTGTTCGGCACCCCCGGCCAGGAACGCTTCTGGTTCCTCTGGAACGGCCTGTTCGAGGGAGCGCTGGGCGCCGTCGTCCTCATCGACACCCGCCGGCTGGAGGTCAGCTTCGACGTCATCGGACGCCTGGAGGAACGCGGCGTGCCGTTCGTCGTCGCGATCAACACCTTCCCCGACGCACCGAAACACCCCGTCGAGGCCCTGCGCAGCGCGCTGGACCTGCCCGACGAGGTCCCGATGGTCGACTGCGACGCCCGGCTGCGCCCCTCCAGCCGCGATGTGCTGATGACCCTGATGCGGTATCTGCACAGCGCGGCCGTTCCGCTCGGCTGACGTCGCGCACGCGTTCTGCGCACCCGTTTCGCGCGCCCCCACCGCGTACCCCAATCGTCCGCCCTTGGCAGCCTGATCCCTGGAGCGATCGTGACAACCCCATTTCACTACGAGCCCGGAGCGGCCACGGGGCCGGTTCCGCCCCCCGAGTGCCCGGCCCACGGGCTCGGCATCGGCCCCGGTGGCCTGCGACGGTTCTACGGCCCCGAGGCCGAGCAGGACCCGCACGGCCTGTACGACAAGCTGCGCGCCGAGCACGGCTCGGTGGCCCCCGTGCTGCTGCACGGCGACGTGCCGGCCTGGCTCGTCCTCGGGCACAGCGAGAACCTGCACATGACCCGTACGCCCTCACAGTTCTCCCGCGACTCACGCCGCTGGCGGGCCCTGCAGGACGGCTCCGTCGCGCCCGATCACCCGCTGGCCCCGATCTTCACCTGGCAGCCGATCTGCGTCTTCGCGGACGGCGCCACCCACGAGCGTCAGCGCGGCGCCGTCACCGACTCCCTGAACCGGATCGACACCCGCGGCGTCCGCCGCCACGTCAACCGCTACAGCAACCGGCTCGTCAACGACTTCTGCCGGGAGGGCCGCGCCGACCTGGTCAGCGGCTTCGCCGAGCGGCTGCCGATGATGGTGATGTGCGCGATCCTCGGGATGCCCGAGGAGTACAACGACCGGATGGTGGAGGCCGCCCGGGACATGACGCGGGGCACCGCCACCGCCGTCCAGAGCAACGCCTACGTGCTCGCCGCGCTGAGCCGCCTCGTCGAGCGGCGCCGGCGCGAACCCGCGGACGACTTCGCCACCTGGCTCGTCGAGCACCCCGCGGACATGAACGACCAGGAGGTCGCCGAGCATCTGCGACTCATCCTGATCGCCTCCTACGAGGCGACCACCAACCTGATCGCCAACGTGCTCCGCATGGTGCTCACCGACCCGCGGTTCCGGGCCAGGCTCAGCGGTGGCCACATGACCGTCCCCGAGGCGGTCGAGCAGACCCTGTGGGACGAGCCGCCGTTCACCGCCGTCTTCGGCCGCTGGGCGGTCGGCGACACCGAGCTGGGCGGGCAGCGCATCAAGGCGGGCGACGCCATGATCGTCGGCATCGCCCCCGCCAACACCGACCCGGTGGTACGGCCCGACCTCAACGCCAACATGGAGGGCAACCGCGCCCACCTCGCCTTCAGCGGCGGCCCGCACGAATGCCCCGGGCAGGACATCGGGCGCGCCATCGCGGACGTCGGCGTGGACGCGCTGCTGATGCGGCTGCCCGACCTCGAACTCGCCGTGGACGAGAGCGAGCTCACATGGGTCGGCAACATCATGGGCCGCCATCTGACCGAGCTGCCCGCCGAGTTCGCGTCACGCCCGCCGCAGGACGACCGGGAACCGCCGTCCATGGGCAAGCCGAACCCGGCCCGCCAGGACTGGGAGGTGCAGTCGGCGGTCCGCCACACCGCGCCGATCCCGGTCCGCGCATCCGTGCCGTCGGAACCGGCCGGCACCGCCCCGACCGGGGCGACCGCCGCGGCCGACGGCTCCGCCGCCGCGCCCGGTGAGGCGACGGGGCTCATCCCGCAGCAGCGCCGGCCCGCGGCGCCGGCCCGGCTGTGGCGCGTCGTGACCCGCTGGTGGAACGGCCACTGACCGGCGTCGCCCGGTGACGACGGCCCGGCGGAAGCGACCCCAGGTCCCTTCCGCCGGGCCGGCGTCACCGCGCGACGGCAGCACCGGCCCGTCGCGAGGGGCCCTCCGCGACACCCCCACGTACCATGCGGAAGCGTGAAGCTGACAATTCTGGGTGGCGGCGGGTTCCGGGTTCCTCTGGTGTACGGGGCGCTGCTCGCCGACCACGCCGAGGGGCGGGTCTGCGCGGTCACCCTCTACGACACCGACGCCGACCGGCTCACCGCGGTCGCCCGGGTACTGGCCGAACAGGCCGAGGGCATCGCGGACGCCCCGGCCGTCGTCGCCACCACCGAACTCGACGAGGCACTGCGCGGGGCCGACTTCGTCTTCTCGGCGATCCGGGTCGGCGGGCTCGCGGGCCGGGCCGCCGACGAACGGGTCGCCCTCGACGAAGGCGTGCTCGGGCAGGAGACCGTCGGCGCCGGCGGGATCGCCTACGGACTGCGCACCGTGCCGGTCGCGGTCGACCTCGCCCGGCGCATCGCCCGGCTGGCCCCGAACGCCTGGGTCATCAACTTCACCAACCCGGCGGGCCTGGTGACCGAGGCGATGTCCGCCCACCTCGGCGACCGCGTCATCGGCATCTGCGACTCGCCGGTCGGCCTCGGCCGCCGCATCGCCCGGGTGCTCGGCGCCGACCCGGACCGGGCCCGGATCGACTACGTGGGCCTCAACCACCTCGGCTGGGTGCGCGGGCTGTACGTCGAGGGCCGGGACGAACTGCCGCGCCTGCTGGCCGACCCGGAGCTGCTCGGCTCGTTCGAGGAGGGGAAGCTTTTCGGCACCGACTGGCTGCGGTCCCTGGGCGCCGTCCCCAACGAGTACCTGCACTACTACTACTTCAACCGCGAGGCGGTCCGCGCCTACCAGGACGCGGAGCAGACCCGGGGCGCCTTCCTGCGGGAACAGCAGGAGGGCTTCTACGGGCGGATGAAGAACGCGGACACCCCCGCCCTGGCCACCTGGGACCTCACCCGCGCGGAGCGCGAGGCCACCTACATGTCGGAGAACCGCGAGGTGGCGGGGGCCGGCGAGCGCGAGGCGAGCGACCTCGGCTCCGGGGGCTACGAGCAGGTCGCGCTCTCCCTCATGCGGGCCGTGGCCCGTAACGAACGCGCCTCCCTGATCCTCAACGTCCGCAACCGCACCACCCTTTCGGTGCTCGACGCGGACGCCGTCATCGAGGTGCCGTGCCTGGTGGACGCGAACGGCGCCCACCCGGTCGCCGTCGACCCGCTGCCGTACCACGCCGTCGGGCTGGTCACCGCGGTGAAGGCCGTCGAACGCGCGGTGCTGGACGCGGCGTCGAGCGGTTCGCGCGCCGACGCGGTGAGGGCGTTCGCCCTGCACCCGCTGGTCGACTCGGTCTCCGTCGCCCGGCGCCTGGTCGACGGCTACACCCGGGTCCACCCGGGCCTCTCCTACCTCACATGAGGCCGCTCACCGGGCGGGCCGCCCGGACCGGGAAGGCCTTCGGGCGGGCCGCAACCCGCCCGGTGGGTTCGTGCCTGCTCCGCCCTGTCAGGGGGCGGAGGAGACACGCGGGCCGCCCGCGGACGTCCATGAGGGCGTTACCCCGGTCACCTGGCAGACCATCAGGTAGAGCGGGATGGGCGGCGTATAGGGGGTGCGGCTGTCGGGCTGGTGGATGAGCCGGGGCCGCACCGCCGGGACGTAGGCGCCGCGCGCGTACGCGGCCTGGGCGGGCCAGTCCAGTTCGAGGTCGGAGCCCGAGGGGACGATCCACCACCAGCGGTCCCCGTCGTCGAAGACGCAGCCGGTGCGCGGCAGATGAGACATCAGCCGGAAGCCGTACCGTGCGGGCACCCCCACCGCGTCGCATCCCAGGGTCGCCGTGAGGGCCGAGGGGAGCGGCAGCTGCACCCGGCCGCCACCGGGACGGCCCGGCTCACGGGGGCGGCGGGTTCCGAGCAGATGGGACATCGCGTTCTTCAACATGTGTGCTCCGAGCCGTGCGGCAGTTCTGCCCAGACGATGCGTCCCGAGCCGTCCCCGGCGTCGCGGGACCCCCAGGCACTGCACATCGCGTCGACGAGCAGCAGGCCGCGTCCGTGCTCGTCGTCGGCGTTGCGGCACAACTGCGGCCCGCCGGGCTGGTGTCCTTGGTCCTGTACGGCTATCCACAGCCGGCGATCCAGGCAGCGCAGCTCGCACACGACGCGAGAGCTGTTGGTGTGCACCACCGCGTTGGTCACCAGCTCCGACACGATGAGGATCGCGGCGTCGTGCGCGTCGTCGTCCAGCCGCCACTCGTCCAGCCTGGCCCGGGTAAGCCGCCGGGCACCGGCCACCGACTCCGGTTGCGCGGGCAGCGCGAAGCAGTACCGGAGCGCTTCGGTCCCGGGGTTGAGGTCGACGAGCCGGGAGATGAGCGCACTGCCAGGTGCCACGACCGAATCCTCACAGTGGGGGCTGCGTCACGCTTCGCGATCTTGATGAAAAGAGGTGAGCGCGACTAGTGAACTGGTTCACTCGCCAACTCTCCCCCTGTCGCGAACACTTGGCAAGGGGCACTCTGAAATTTCCAGAGTGGCTGTGTCTTTGACGGCACGCGCATGGCACACTGCTCGCAACAGCGCATGGGGAGGTCTGAAGTGAGTGAACCGCGGTCCGCCCCGACCGTGGGTCAGGTCGTTCTCGGCAAGCGCCTGCAGGATCTGCGGGAACGTGTCGGCCTGAGCCGTGACCAGGCTGCGAAGGTGCTGCGCGTCGCGCCCGCGACGATACGCAGGCTGGAGACGGCCGAAGTCGCCCTCAAGATCGCCTATGTGCAGCTCCTCCTGAAGGCCTACGGGATCTCCGAGGAGGAGGCCGACGCCTTCGTCGTCCTCGCCGAGGAGGCCAACAAGCCGGGCTGGTGGCAGCGTTTCCACGATGTGCTGCCCGACTGGTTCAGCATGTACGTCAGCCTGGAGGGCGCCGCGAGCCTGCTGCGCATGTACGAGCCGCACTTCGTCCCCGGTCTGCTGCAGACCGAGGACTACGCGCGCTCGGTGATGCGTACCGGAGCGGTCGGCCAGACCAGGCCGGAGGACATCGAGCGCCATGTGGCGCTGCGGATGGAACGCCAGTCCCTGCTCACCCGGCCGGACGCCTCACGGCTCTGGGTCGTGATGGACGAGACGGTGCTCCGCCGTCCGGTGGGCAGTCCGGAGAACATGCGCGCCCAGATCGACCAGCTGCTCGAGGCGACCGAGATGCCGAACGTGACGCTCCAGATCGCCGAGTTCTCCACCGGCCACCACCCGGGCACCTACGGGCCCTTCGTGCTCTTCCGGTTCGCCGTCCCTGAGCTGCCCGACATGGTCTACAGCGAGTACCTGACCGGGGCCGTCTACTTCGACGCCCGCCCCGAGGTGGCCTCCTACCTGGAGGTCATGGACCGTATGGCGGCCCAGGCCGCGACTGCACAACGCACGAAGGAAATCCTCCGGGGCTTCCGCAAGGAGCTGTGATGACACCCATATACAACGGCATGCCGGCGGCCGAGCTCGGCGCCGAGGGCTGGTACAAGCCGTGGAGCGGCGGCAACGGCGGCAACTGTGTCGAGGCGATGAAGCTGTCCGACGGACGGATCGCCATGCGCCAGTCCGCCGACCCGGACGGCCCCGCCCTGATCTACACCCACCGCGAGATCGCCGCGTTCATCCAGGGAGCCAAGTCGGGCCAGGCGGACTTCCTGCTGACGTGACGGCCCGCCCGGCTGCCCGCCCGGCGCTCCCGCAGGCCACAATGGACCCATGTCCCGACGCACCTCCCACCCCCGGCGGACGTCCGCCGCGAGGACCCGCCCCGCTCCCGCAGCCGTGATCACCGCGGCATCGCCGTGCCCGTGCGGGCTGCCCGCCGAGTACGCCGCGTGCTGCGGCAGGCTGCACGCCGGGGCCGCCGCACCGACCTGTGAGGCGCTGATGCGCTCGCGGTACGCGGCCTTCGCCGTCCGGGACGCCGCCTATCTGCTGCACACCTGGCACCCGGACACCCGGCCGGACATCCTCGACCTCGATCCTGGGACGCGCTGGGAGCGGCTGGAGATCCTGGGTACGACGGAGGGCAGCGCCTTTCACGCCACGGGCACGGTCACCTTCCGGGCGTACTTCAAGGACAACGGCCGCGCCGACTCGCTGTACGAGAAGAGCCGCTTCGTCCGGCACGGGGGTGCCTGGGTCTACGAGTCGGCGGTCGATACCGACTGACCTGCCGGGCGCCGACTGGCCCGGCCGGCTCAGACCGGCGCGCCCGCCGGGGCGGTCGGGGACAGCTCCTGCGTGAGGTCCTCGGCCAGGAGCCGCTTGGCGATGACGTCGACCGCGGCGCGCAGGCGGGCGTCGTCCGGGCGCTCGCCGTCGTGGCCGAGCTGGTCGTTGAGCCAGGTCGCCCAGGCGTCCGTGATGGTCGAGGCCTCCCTGCTGCCCGCTTCGGTGTGGGCGAAGAGGTGGCCGTCCCCGGTGAGGTAGCCCTCCTCGATCATCCGGTCGAAGACGGGCACCAGTACCTCCGGCGGAATGCGGTGCCGGGCCGCGATCAGGCGGAGCCCGGCGTGGCCGACCATCCGGGTGAACAGCTCGACCTGCATCACCGCCCAGGCCCCCGCCATGTCGAGCCGGGTGTCCGATTCCGCGATGATCCGGCGGGCCGTGTCCGGGTCGACCCGCCGCAGGACCTTGGCCACCGAGAACTCGAGCAGCCGGGCCGGGTCCCCGGTGTTCGGTGAGGCGAAGCCCTCGCCCATGTCGGTGGAGCCGGCCCGTACCGTGTCGCGCAGCTTCACCTCCTTGAGGAAGAGCGCGACGAGGAATCCGAGCACCGCGACCGGCACCGTCCACAGGAACACCGTGTGCAGGGTGTCGGCGTAGGCCTGGGCCAGCGGCGCCGACTGCGCGCCGGGCAGTGAGTGCAGGCCCTCCGGGCTCTGCGAGGCCTTCGCCAGCACCGCGGGGTTGCCGCCCGCCCGTGCCGCCGACGCGATCCCGTCCCTGAGGTTGGGACCGAGCGTGTTGGCGTAGATCGTGCCGAACACCGCGGTGCCGAAGGCGCTGCCGAGGGTGCGGAAGAACGTCACGCCCGAGGTCGCCGTGCCCAGGTCCGAGTAGTCGACGGTGTTCTGCACCGCGATCGTCAGCACCTGCATGGACAGGCCGATGCCGAGCCCGAGCACCAGCATGTACAGCGACTCCAGCCACACCCCGCTGTCCGGGCCCATCCGGGAGAGCAGGAACAGGCCGACCGCCATGACCAGCGAACCGATGATCGGGAAGATCCGGTAGCGGCCGGTCTTGCTGACCACGTTGCCGCTGAAGATCGAGGCGACCAGCAGACCGATGACCATCGGCAGCGTCCGGACGCCCGAGAGAGTCGCGGAGTCCCCGTCCACGTACTGCAGATACGTCGGCAGGAAGATCATCGCGCCGAGCATCGCGAACCCCACGATGAAGCTGAGGATCGAGCAGACCGTGAAGACCGGGTTCCCGAACAGCCTCATCGGCAGCATCGGTTCCTTCGCCCGGAACTCCACGAGGCAGAAGAGCGCGAGCGCGACCAGCCCGAGTGCGAACAGGCCGATGATGACGGGGGAGCCCCAGGCGTACTGGTTGCCGCCCCAGCTCGTCGCCAGGATCAGCGAGCTCGCCCCGATCGTGACCATGGCGATGCCCAGGTAGTCGATGACCGGACGCCCCGCGGCCTTCACGGACGGGATGGTGCGGGCCGCGGCGATGACCACCACGATCGCGATCGGCACATTGACGTAGAACGCCCACCGCCAGGTCAGATGGTCGGTGAACAGCCCGCCGAGCAGTGGCCCGATGACCGTGGAGACACCGAACACGGCGCCGATCGCACCCTGGTACTTGCCCCGGTCGCGCAGCGGGATGACGTCCGCGATCAGTGCCATCGAGGTGACCATGAGCCCGCCGGCGCCGATGCCCTGGAGACCCCGCCAGACGATCAGCAGCGTCATGTTCGTCGCGAGGCCGCACAGGAACGAACCGGTGATGAAGATGATCGCGGAGAGCTGGAAGACGATCTTCCGGCCGAACAGGTCGCCGAACTTCCCGACCAGGACCGTCGCCACCGTCTCGGCGAGCAGGTACGCCGTGACCACCCATGACATGTGGGCGGCCCCGCCCAGGTCCGAGACGATCGTGGGCAGCGCGGTCCCCACGATCGTCTGGTCCAGCGCGGCCAGCAGAATCCCCAGCACGATCGTGGCGAAGACGATGTTCCGGCGTCGCGGATCGAGCAGGGGCGGCGCGGCGGCACTCTGCGCGGCGGGGGCGGTCTCGCTGGCAGTGGTCACGCTTGCACCCTCACACCGCGCCCCGTCACCCGCATGCCGGGCGCCGCCGGACGTGTCGTCAGGCCAGCAGATCCCGCAGCGAGGCCGTCATCCGGGTCACGAACGCCTCCCGCACCGGCTCCGCCACCCGGTCCAGCGAGAGATACGGATTGAGGTCCTCCAGCTCGACGAGCAGCAGCTCACCGTCGGCCGTCCGGCACGCGTCGACCCGCTGGATGCCGTGGTCGAGGGTGTTCCACGCCACGAAGGGCCGGGCGAACTCCAGGTCCGCCGCACTCGCCCCGTACGGCTCCAGCACCCACCGCCGGTCCGGGTGCGGCGCGTACAGCGCGTACTGGAAGTCGTGGTCGACGAAGTAGAAGGACACCTCGTAGCGGAAGTCGATCCGGGGCTGGACCAACTGCGTCCCGTCCGCCTCGGGTGCCAGGGCGGGGGTGCGGACGAAGCGCAGCCCGACCGAGTCCGCGCCCAGCTTCGGCTTGATCACGTATCCGTCGGCCTGCGGCAGCAGCCCCAGGTCCGCCACCCGGTCCACGGTCGGGATGACCGGGTACCCGGCGCGGCTCAGATCGACCAGGTACTGCTTGCCCGCCATGTCTCCCCGCCCGGTCAGCGGGTTGTAGACCCGGGCGCCCAGTTCCCCGGCCCGTGCGCGGAACGCGTTGTAGGCCTCCTGGTAGTGCAGCACCGGGCCGCTGTTGCGTACGACGGCCGCGTCGAAGCCGTCCAGCAGCGCGGCGGCGTCCCGCGGATGGCAGAGCGCGGTGTCGAAGTCCGCACGCAGCCGGGAGGTCAGGAAGATGTCCTCGTCGCAGTAGCGGCGCCCACGTGCCTCGTAGGCCAGATCGGTGACGAAGAGGACGGACGGTCGCTGGCCGGTGGCCATCGGTTTCCCCCAGGGGTGGGTGAGCGGACGGGTGGTCAATAACCTGGACGGCGTTGTCCGTCAACGACCTTGGAGCGCCATGACGTCCGCCCCGCAGGAGTCGCTCGCCTCGCACGAGCCGTCCGTGCCCGACATCCTCTCGCCCGCCTTCGCCGCCGACCCCTACGGGGCCTACCGGATCATGCGCGACAGCGCCCCGCTGATCAGGCACGAGGCCATGAACAGCTACATCGTCTCCCGCTACGAGGACGTCGAGCGGGTCTTCAAGGACAAGGCGGGGGAGTTCACCACCGACAACTACGACTGGCAGATCGAACCCGTCCACGGCAGGACCATCCTCCAGCTCAGCGGCCGCGAGCACGCGGTGCGCCGGGCCCTGGTCGCCCCGGCCTTCCGGGGCAGCGACCTCCAGGAGAAGTTCCTCCCGGTCATCGAGCGCAACGCGCGCGAGCTGATCGACACCTTCCGCCACACCGGTGAGGCCGATCTCGTCGGCGCGTTCGCGACCCGGCTGCCCGTCCTGGTCATCGCGGACATGCTCGGCCTGGACAAGGCGGACCACGACCGTTTCCACGGCTGGTACACCAGCGTCATCGCCTTCCTCGGCAACCTCGCGGGCGACCCGGCGGTGGCGGCCGCGGGGGAGCGGACCCGGCAGGAGTTCGCCGAGTACATGATCCCGGTCATCCAGCGGCGCCGGGCCGCCCCCGGCGACGACCTGCTCTCCGCCCTGTGCGCGGCCGAGGTCGACGGCGTACGGATGAGCGACGAGGACATCAAGGCCTTCTGCAGCCTGCTGCTGGCCGCGGGCGGCGAGACCACCGACAAGGCCATCGCCTCCATCTTCGCCAACCTGCTGACCCATCCGGAACAGCTCGCGGCCGTGCGGGAGGACCGCGGTCTCATCGACCGGGCCTTCGCGGAGACGCTGCGCTACACCCCGCCGGTGCACATGATCATGCGTCAGACCGCCACCGAGGTGGAGCTCGGCGGCGGCCGGGTGCCCGCGGGGTCGACCGTCACCTGTCTGATCGGGGCGGCCAACCGGGACGCGTCCCGGTACCGCGACCCGGACCGGTTCGACATCTTCCGCACGGACCTGACCAGCACCACGGCGTTCTCCGCGGCGGCCGACCATCTGGCGTTCGCCCTGGGACGGCACTTCTGCGTGGGCGCGCTGCTGGCCAGGGCCGAGGTGGAGACGGGGGTCAACCAGCTGCTGGACGCGATGCCCGACGTACGGCTCGCGGACGGGTTCACCCCGTCCGAGCAGGGCGTCTTCACCCGGGGGCCGAGGTCGCTGCCCGTCCGCTTCACCCCGGTCGCGGGGTGACCCCAGGGGGCGGCGGCGGGGTGGGCCGGTCCTTGGAGCACGCGGACGGCTGGTGACCCGTACCGGTTCAGCGGATGTGGCGGCCCGAGATCGCCCGCGCGATGACCAGACGCTGGATCTCGCTGGTCCCCTCGAAGATCGTGTAGATCTTGGCGTCGCGGTACATCCGCTCGACCGGATGCTCCCGGCTGTACCCGGCGCCGCCCAGGATCTGCACGGCCTTCTCGGTGGCCGACACGGCGAGTTCACCCGCCCGTAGCTTGGACATGGAGCCCTGCCCCGCGTCGAAGGTGCGGTCGTTGCGGGCCATCCAGGCGGCCTGCCAGATCAGCAGCCGCACGGACTCGATCTCGGTACGGATGTCGGCCAGCGCGAAGGCGATCGACTGGTTCTCGATGATGGGCCGGCCGAACGCCTCGCGCTGACCGGCGTACTCCAGCGCGTACTCGTACGCCGCGCGCGCGATGCCGAGCGCCTGGGCGCCGACCGTGGGGCGGCTGACCTCGAAGGTGGCCATCGCCGCCTGGCCCGGCCCCTTGGCGTCGCCGCCCTCGCGGGCGCGGGCGAGGCGGGCGTCGAGCTTCTCCTTTCCGCCGAGCAGGCAGTGCCCGGGGACCCGGACGTCGTCCAGGAAGACGTCGGCGGTGTGCGAGGCGCGCAGGCCGAGCTTCTTGATGGTGCGGCTCGCCTCCAGGCCCTTCGTGGCGGGCGGCACGATGAACGCGGCCTGTCCGCGGGCGCCCAGCGCCGGGTCCACCGAGGCGACGACCACATGGACCCCGGCGATCCCGCCGTTGGTGATCCACGCCTTCTGGCCGGAGATCACCCACTCGTGCCTGGCCTCGTCGTAACGGGCCTTCGTTGCCATCGCGGAGACGTCCGAGCCGGCCTGCGGTTCGGAGACGCAGAACGCCGCCACCTTGGGGTCGTCCTCGTCCCCGTAGCACTGCGGAACCCACTCGGCGAGCTGGTCCGGGGTGCCGGAGGCGAAGATCCCGGCGACGGCGAGGGAGGTGCCGAAGAGCGCCATGCCGATTCCGGCGTCGCCCCAGAACAGCTCCTCGTTGGCGATCTGGAGGGAGAGCCCCGTCGGGTCGCCGTACATGTCGGCCAGTGACTCGAAGCCGTACAGGCCGATCCGGGCCGCTTCCTGGATGACCGGCCAGGGGGTCTCCTCGCGGGCGTCCCATTCGGCGGCCGCCGGGCGCACCACCTGGGCGGCGAATCCGTGCACCCAGTTGCGCAGGTCCTGCTGCTCCTCGGTGAGGGCGAGGGAGAAGTAGCTCATCGGCTCAGGCCTTCGGGATGTCGAAGTAGCGGGTGAGGCCCGAGGCCAGACCGACGTCACCGGCCACCTTCAGCTTGCGCATCATGAACATCGTCACCGGATTGCCGTTGCCGGAGACCAGTTTGAGGAACTCGGCGTCCCCCATCACCAGGGTCGTGCGCGGTTCGGCGTCGGAGCGGCCCTCACTGATGGTGCAGGTGCCGTCAGCGATCGAGGTCTCGAAGACCGCGTCGCTGTCCCCGGTGATCTTCCAACGGATCAGCGCCTTGAGCTGTCCCGCTGCGTCCGGGCGGAACTGCTGCCGCATCCGGCCGAAGACCTCGCCGAGCACCCGGGCGCGCAGTTCACCGTGCATGACCTCGCCGAGCTGCCTGGCGGACAGGCCCTTCACGATCCGCGCGAACTCCGGCGGGGAGACGGCCGCGAAGTCGAGTGCGGCCAGTTCACCGGTGAGGTTGCCGCTGCTGTTGTCGGCCACGCCAGTTCCTTACTCTGGAGTAAACTTACTTTTGAGTAAGGTAAGCGCCGGGCCGTCCCTCCGCAAGCACGGGCCCCCTCCGGTCACCAGGCGCTGCCGGGGCGCACCGTCAGCAGGGGGTGGTGGGCGGCCAGGAGCTTGTTGGCGCGGGCCAGCTCGGAGAGGGCCTGCTCGCGGTCGGCCTGGTCTTCCATGCCGAGCCGCGGACCGCGGAACCTGCGGACCTCGCGGGCGGCGCACTCGGCGTCGAACTCCGCCTCCAGGACGTGCTGCGGGATGCAGGAGCCGATCAGTGCGGCGACCCGGTCCGGGATCGGCACGGGGACGAGCAGGTGCGAGGCGGTCATGGGGGTTTCCCTCTCGAATGGTGGCCAGGAGGTCATGCGGTGCGGCCGCCGGGTGGGCGGCCGACTCCTCCATATAACGGGACGCAGTTCCGGGTTTCTCGTTGAGAACGTCTCCGTGTGGCAACCGTTTGGGAGTGACCGGGTATTTCGCCTTACCCATAAGTAAGTTGACTCGACGTGAGGGCCGTGATCCGGCCGGAAACCGTTCTGCGGGACTTCTACAGCGTGGACTCCTGACTCCGGGACTGCAGTTGCAGTGCCCGCAGCACGGCCTCGGTGGAGAACCTGCTCTCGGGGTCGACCAGTTGCTCGCCGAAGATGGATTCCAGGTTGCGCATGCGGTAGCGGACGGTCTGTGGGTGCACGTCCAGGAGTTCGCCCATGTGGGCCGCCGTACCTCGGGTGTCGAGCCAGATGCGCAGGGTCTCGACAAGGCGTTCCCGCCGGGTGGCGCTGATCGAGGCGATGGGGGCGAGCTCCCGCCGGGCGAGCTGGTCCAGGAGGACCGGGTCCGACAGCAGCCACAGGGTGATGAGGTGGTCCTCGCAGAGGATGAACGGCGCGTCGTCGATGACCCCCGCGTCCACGAGTTCCAGGACCCTCCTCGCCCAGCGGATCGAGTCCGAGGCCAGAGCGGTGGGGACGGTCAGTCCGATCGCGGCCCGGGTGCCGAGGAGCGCCTGGCCGAGCATGGATCTTCGCGCGTCGTCGAGGGGGCCGGGGATGAGTAAATGCGGCTGGGGGTCACTGAGATCGACCAGGATGTCCCGGTCGGCGCTGACCCGGTCCAGCCCCGCCGGGGCGCGCGCCGCGACGAGAGTGACCTGGTCGGGCAGTGTCCACCCGGTCTGCTCGCACAGCTCGGCGATGGCGGAACGGGGTACGGGGCGCCCGGCCAGGATCAGGTGGAGCAGGCGCCGGCGCATGGCCTCGCTCTGCTCGCCCGACTGGGACTGCACCTCCAGGAAGCCCTCGCGGGAGAGCGATTCGAGCTCGTCGATGTAGGTGAAGAGCGCGTCCGCGAAACTGAGCATCAGGGTCGGTGAGAAGTTGTAACTGCGGCCGACCTTCTTCGCCCGTCGCAGCGCGACGCGCGCGCCGAGCCGGTAGGCGCCCTGGAGCGTTTCCATGGTGCGGCCCTCGTATGCCTCGAAGCGTCCGAACCGGCGGCACATGTCGTCACGCAACGAGGTGGAAGTGGAAGGTTCCGCGACCAGGTCCACGAACGAGGAGAGGCTCTGTTCGACGCCCACGCGAATGGCCTGGCCGTTGGGTCCGCTGAGCAGACGCGCGTATTCCGGATAGGCGCGGGTGACTTCTACGCCTATCTCCTTGATGAGGCTGGGCAGTTCGGGTCGCATGATCGCGGCGAACTCCTGGGGAAGCGGTCCCAGCGGATCCCCTGTGTCCAATGGCGAAATGACTTCTCGCATGACGTGTCCCCTCGCTCTCCGGCGCCCGGTGGGGGGTGAGGCAGTGGGGGAAAGCGCTCCCACGAACCGACAGGTGCGTACCAAGTCCGCGATGAAGATAGACCAAGTCAGCGGTCGAGCACATGACTTGCACAAGATCGAAGTGCAGGGGCCACACACCTTGGTCTCATCGTGGTGCTTCGGTGCAGGTGGGACGGGACTGCTCACTTTGAGACAACATTTTCGGCCGTGCGGACGGGGGTGAATGAGGCGGGCGCCGGGACCCCGGTGGCTACGGCACATCCCGAGGGACCGTGTGGGAAATCGGTGGTGCCGCTCTTGCTCAGGGAATGACAAGCGCTACCACGCGAAGGGTGGGCTGCGTTGACGAAATGCGGCCTGACCGGGAACGGCCGGCAACTGCAATGGGCTGACGGACCGACGGAAGCGCGTTCACCGCGCGAATGCTCCCGCTCACCTTGAACCCCGCAGCGCTCACCCCTCGCACCCTGGCCGTCGGCGCCGCGCACCCGGCGGTCACCGTGGGCCGAGCCTCTCCTCCCGGTCGCACGTCGTGGCACACGCAGGGCATAGCCGTCACTTCGCGCGCCCCGGCGCCGGCCGCCCGAAGGGACCGCCGGCGATACTGCGCACTAAATGACAAGTGGTTCGGGAGAGTTAGTAAGCCGCGTACGAGAAAAGAACTCCGTGCGAGCAATTTCGCCCAGCAGGATTGTGCTCGAAGTTTCTCGCAAGTAACGTCACGGCCTGTCACAGATTAGATGTGGCCGAGAGTGTACGTCTCCCCCTCGGAGAAGTGGTTCGTAGACGTGCTTCCTGCCCCTTGGGCAGCTGTGAAGCACGTCCCCGCAAGCAGTGCCACCCGCATTGTCGAATCGGAGGAACTAACTGTGCGTAATACCCTCAAGAAGATCGCCATCACCACCGGCGTGGCTTCTGCGGCTGTCGTACTCGGGGCCACCCAGGCCATGGCCTTCCCCGCCACCACGTGGACGGTCGCGCCCAACCCGGCTCCCTTCACCGCCGTGTCGACCAACACGGTGCTGTCGGTGAGCGGGATTCCGCTCACCTGCCCGACGGCGGGAGCGGCTGGTTCCGCGTTCAGCGCCACTGGCAACCCGGCCACCGTCGGCAACATCACCTCCGCCACCTTCGGCACGACGTCGAGCCCGTGCACGAGTGCGCTCGGCCCGGTGACGCCGGTCGCCACGACCAGTCCGGCCTGGCAGCTGGTGGCGCAGGACTACACCTCCGGTGTGACGACCGGCTACATCAAGAACATCCAGGCCAAGCTCACCGTCCTCACCTGCAGCTTCAAGGTCACCGGTGAGGTCAACGCCAAGTACACGAACAGCACCAAGAAGCTGTCGGTCTCCAACTCCTCCGCCCACCAGCTGACCGTCTCGGGGGCCACCGCCGCCTGTGCCGGGATCGTGGCCAACGGGTCCCACCCGACCTTCACGGGCGACTACAGCGTCACCGGGATCACGAGCATCATCGGCACCTGACGGGCTGCCGGCAGTCGAACGTTCAGCAGACCGCACCGCGGGAGCCCTGCCGTGCGGTCTGCGCCGTCGATGGAAGGAAATGACGAAGGATGATGATGCGCGGGACAGCAGGACGGAGCCGTGGGCGTGCGACGGCACGGAGCGGAGCCGTTCTGGCCGCGGTCCTCATGGCCGGAATGATTCCTGGCGCACAGGCGTCCGCCGGTGATCGTGACGTCCGCATCGACGTGAAGTACGGCTGCGACTTCCCCTCCGGGGACAAACCCGTCTCGGTCCGGGTGTCCGCGACGGTCCCGGAGGGGGGCGAGGTGGACAAGCCCGTCCAGCTCCGGGACGTCAGTACCGAGCTGGCTCTGCCCGAGGCCGGACTGCCGGATCTGGCCGGCCTCGGGGCGGCCGGCGTCGAGGCCGAGACCAAGCTGACCATGGGCGTGGCCCAGGGCGATCACACCGCTGAGACCGTGTGGATCGGAACCACTGATGACCCGGTGGCCGTACCGGAGACGGGGGAGTTCGCCCTCACCTCATCCGGTGACGTTCCCTCGGTGACCGCGGGCTCGTCCGGCGATCTCACTTTCACGGCGGGGAAGCTGACCGCACTGCTCACTTCGCCGAAGACCGGCGATCCCGCGGTCAAGCCGGCTGCCGTGATGCTGACCTGCGCCCCGGAGCCGGACCAGGAACTGGGGCTCGGCGCGGTACGGATCGCCGGAGACCCGGAGTGGCCTTCGCCGGAGCCCACCGGCACCAGGGAGGACAAGGCCTCCGGCGACAGCGGTACCAGCCGTGACGAGGCGACACCGGAGGTGGGTGACCCGGCGCAGCCGACTCTCCAGGACGGGAAGGCACCGCGCTGTGTGGGCGACCAGGACGACCAGTTCAGCCTGAACGCCTATGTCACCGGCTACGCGAACGTCGCCAAGCTCAAGGCCGCCACACTGTTCCCGGTCGCGTGCACACAGATCGAACAGGGCGCGACGGTGATCAAGATCCAGGACGGTCTCGTCCACCTGTTCCAGGATTCGACGGCGATCCTGGACTATCAGGGCAAGCCCAAACTGCCGCCTGCCACGGGTACGTTCCTGACCTTCGGTTTCATGCCGACGACCGCGACTCTGGAGATGACCCAGATCCCGCCGGCCGCCGGTCCGGACGGCAAGCCGCCGCCCAACGTCCATTCCGACCTGAAGATCCTCGGCCCGGGTAACAGCGAGGCCGTGACCACTATCGACCTTCAGCTCCAGCTCCGGCTGTACGACGTGAAGGTCAACGGCGTCGCCCTGGACGTCGGTGGCAACTGCCGTACTGAACGCCCGTTCGCCTTGCCCCTTCGAGGGGACATGCTTCTCAAGGACGGCGTCCAGACCGGGTACACGCTGGCCACGGGCGGTGTGCTCACCGGCCAGGTCACCCTGCCGCCGTTCTCCGGCTGCGGTGTCGGTGAGGACCTGGACGACATCTTCACCGCCTCCATCTCCGGTGTCCCCGGTGCCGTGAAGCAGGTCCAGGCACCGCCCTGTGCGGCGGCCCAGCACATCCCGACCGTGTGCACGCAGGACAACCAGCCGGTGCACGTTCCCAAGCCGGAACGCTGAACCGGAATCTGCCCCCTTGTTCCCGGCGTCGCTACCGAACCATCCCATTCGCTCGGCCCACCATGAATTGAGGGAGTAATGAGAGCTGTCCCGAAGAGATGGCGTACCGGCCTGCTCGCCGCCGGCGCCGCCGCGGTGGTCGCGATCCCGCTGACGCCTCTTTCCGCCTCCGCCGCCTCCGCCGCGAACCTCAACGGGGACTGGGCGCCCTTCTCCCGCTGCCCCGTCGACGATCCCGCCATGCTTGCGGCGGACGGCCAGGACCTCGTCGCGTCCTGCGTGTCCTCCTACTCGCCCGGCGGCGCCATCAAGCTGGGCAGCACCGAGGCCACCACCGGCGCCAACGACATGCAGTTCGGTGTCATCCAGGACACCGCGGCCGGCACGTTCAAGGTCATCCCCCCGGCCGGCGGCTCGCTCGTGGGAGCGCCGACGACCATACCCGGCGGGCTGATCGGGCTCATGTGCCCCAGTGACATTCCCGTGGTCACGGGCGTCTGCAACTCGATCACCAACGTCAGCCTGAACAAGGTGACGGCGACGGTGGAGTCCGCCGGCACGCCCACCGAGTTCAACCTGACGTCCGGGCTCACCACCGGTCAGCAGATCGTCAAACTGCCTGTCCGGATCCATCTGGAGAACCCGCTCCTCGGCTCCAACTGCTACATCGGTTCGGCCTCGAACCCGGTGATCCTGCGCCCGCAGAACACCACGGCTCCGGCCGTCGCCATCCAGCGGTTCGACGGCGACGGAACGCCCAACGCCGACGGGGGCTCGATGCTGAGGTTCGCGCTCACCGGCAACACCCAGGGCGACACCACGTTCTCCGTGCCGAAGGCCACCGGCTGCGGTCTGGGCGGAATCCTGAGCTGGGCGGTGAACCTGAAGACGGGCCTGCCGTCTCTGTCCGGGGACAACCACCTCACGCTCAACAACGCCTCGACGTACAGCGGTGCGCTCACCGCGCCCGGGCTCGTCCTTCCCAACGCGGGCAAGGTGCTGTCCCAGAACTGGCACTCCGCGGTGAAGTAGGAGTACCGCGAGGTGAGGTAACACCGCCTTTCGACGCCGTTTGACGATGCCCGCCCCGTCCGGGATATCCGCCGGAGGGGGCGGGCATCGTCATGGGCCGTTCCATACGAAAGTGAGTACTTCGAAGGGCGGCGAAGGCTCCGGAACGACTCACTTGTCGATAACTCCGCAGGGGTCCCTGCTCACCTCCGTACAAAAACAACCCCTACGTCGACACCCGCGCAAAAAGTTCAGGAACCGCTATTGCGAAGGCAGGTTACTGAGCCGTAGCGTCCCAGGACCAGGGGCGGTTCCCGCTGTCGGTGCCGGTTGCCCCGACTCGCGCGCCGGAGATCTTGCGCAGATTTCGACAAAGCCGCCGCACGGTTTTGTCACTCGGTGACAAGTGATCCACATCGAGCACCGTGTTCGTCGATTTCCGCTGTTCAACGGCTTGTCCTGGCGGTTTCTGCGGACATAACGTGCGCCTCCTGGTGCATGTGTGACGAGCCGCCATTGGATTTCTCAGAGCCGGAGCGCTGACAGATGACCACGTTCACCTACACGTCGAGGGAGGGCCGATGGGAATCGAAGTAGTCGTTGAAGGCCTAACGAAATCCTTCGGTAAACAGAACATCTGGCAGGACGTCAGCCTCACCCTGCCCGCCGGCGAAGTGAGCGTGATGCTCGGTCCTTCCGGTACCGGAAAGACCGTCTTCCTGAAGTCGCTCATCGGACTGCTCAAGCCCGAGCAGGGGCGGGTGCTCATCAACGGCGTCGACATGGTGAACAGCCCCGAGCGGAAGATCATGGAGACCCGGAAACTGTTCGGTCTCATGTTCCAGGACGGTGCGCTCTTCGGGTCGATGTCCCTCTTCGACAACATCGCCTTTCCGCTGCGCGAGCACACCCGCAAGAGGGAATCGGAAATCCGCCGGATCGTCATGGAGCGGATCGACATCGTCGGACTGCTCGGCGACGAGGACAAACTGCCCGGCGAGATATCCGGCGGCATGCGCAAGCGGGCCGGCCTGGCCCGCGCCCTCGTCCTGGACCCGCAGATCATCCTCTGCGACGAGCCGGACTCCGGGCTCGACCCGGTCCGCACCGCCTACATCTCGCAACTGCTCATCGACCTCAACGCACAGATCGACGCGACGATGCTGATCGTCACCCACAACCTCGACATCGCGGCCACCGTCCCGGACAACATGGGCATGCTGTTCTGCCGCAACCTCGTCACCTTCGGGCCGCGCGAGGTGCTGCTGACCAGTGATCTGCCGGTCGTCTCCCAGTTCCTCTCCGGCCGCCGCGAGGGGCCCATCGGCATGTCGGAGGAGAAGGACGCCGCCACGCTCGCCGCCGAGGAGGTCAACGGCTACGGGCAGGGCATCAGCTCGGCCAACGCCACCCGCACCGTGGTCCCGCAGCTGGAGCCCTCGCCGGGCCTGCCCGTACGTCAGGGCGCGCTGCGCCGCCGGGAGCGGGTCATGTCGATGATGGGGCAGCTGCCGGAGGCCGCCCGTACGGCCATCCTGAACAGCTACAGCCCGGCGGCGGGCGGTGGACGCCCGTGACCGCCCCCATGCCGGTGCGGCCCCCGGAGCCCCCCGGGCCGCCCCCGTACCGGGCACCGGAGAAGAGGAAGGCGCCCGAACAGCGCCGCCCCACCCGGCTGTTCGCCCCGCTGCGGGAGACGGGCAGGCTCTTCACCCTCGCCGGGACCGTGTGCCGCGAGACCTTCCGCCGGCCCTTCCAGGTGCGGGAGTTCATCGAGCAGTTCTGGTTCGTCGCCAGCGTCACCATCCTGCCCGCCGCCCTCGTCTCCATCCCGTTCGGCGCGGTCATCGCCCTCCAGGTCGGCTCCCTCACCCAGCAGCTCGGCGCCCAGTCGTTCACTGGCGGCGCCAGCGTCCTCGCCGTCATCCAGCAGGCCAGCCCGATCATCGTCGCGCTGCTGGTCTCCGGGGCCGCCGGGTCCGCTATCTGCGCCGACCTCGGATCGCGCAAGATCCGCGAGGAGCTCGACGCGATGGAGGTCATGGGCGTGTCGCCCGTGCAGCGCCTCGTCGTTCCCCGGGTGCTGGCCACCATGCTGGTCGCGGTCCTGCTCAACGGACTCGTCTCCGTCGTCGGCACGCTCGGCGGCTACTTCTTCAACGTGATCCTCCAGCACGGCACCCCCGGCGCCTACCTGTCCAGCTTCTCCGCCCTTGCCCAGCTGCCCGACCTGTACATCAGCGAGATCAAGGCCCTGATCTTCGGCTTCATCGCGGGCATCGTCGCCGCCTACCGGGGACTCAACCCGCGCGGCGGGCCGAAGGGGGTCGGGGACGCGGTCAACCAGTCCGTCGTCATCACCTTCATGCTGCTGTTCTTCGTGAACATGATCCTCACGGCGATCTACCTCCAGATCGTCCCCGCGAAGGGGAGCTGACCGATGTCGATGCTCAGCTGGCTCGACCGATCCGGTGACCAACTCACCTTCTACGTGCGGGCACTGCTCTGGATCCCCCGGACCCTGCGGCGCTACCTCAAGGAGGTGCAGCGCCTGCTGGCCGAAGTCGCCTTCGGCAGCGGCGGACTCGGGGTCGTCGGCGGCACCATCGGCGTGATGATCGCGATGACACTGGCCACCGGCACGGTCGTCGGCCTCCAGGGGTACGCGGCGCTCAACCAGATCGGCACCGCCGCGTTCACCGGCTTCATCTCCGCCTACTTCAACACCCGGGAGATCGCCCCGCTCGTCGCCGGACTCGCGCTCTCCGCGACCGTCGGAGCGGGCTTCACCGCCCAGCTCGGCGCCATGCGGATCAACGAGGAGATCGACGGCCTGGAGGCCATGGGCGTGCGCTCCATGCCCTACCTCGTCACCACCCGCATCATCGCCGGGGTCGTCGCCATCATCCCGCTGTACGCGATCGGGCTGCTCTCCTCCTACCTCTCCTCCCGCTACGTCACCGTCCTGTTCAACGGGCAGTCGGCCGGCACCTACGACCACTACTTCAATCTCTTCCTGTCCCCCGAGGACGTACTGCTGTCGGTGCTCAAAGTGCTGATCTTCAGCGTGATGGTGATCCTCGCGCACTGCTACTACGGCTTCCACGCCACCGGCGGACCCGCCGGGGTGGGAGTGGCGGTCGGCCGGTCGGTGCGCAACGCGATCGTGCTGATCAGCGTCACCGACTTCTTCCTCTCGCTCGCCATCTGGGGCGCCACGACGACCGTGAAGGTGGCCGGCTGATGAGCAACCGGACCACGCACTCCACCCGTCGCAGACTCTCCGGAGTGGCCTTCCTGCTCGTGCCCGCCCTGCTCATCTGGGTGTCGGTCGCCGTGTACAACAAGGACTTCACCGACGACGCCACCGTGACGGTACGGACCGGGAGCGTCGGCAACGAGATGCACGACAACGCCGACGTGAAGCTCCGCGGAGTCGTCATCGGCCAGGTCCGCGACATCTCCGCCGACGGCGAGGGCGCCCGCCTCACCCTGGCCATCGAGCCCGGCAAACTCGACCGCATTCCGGCCGACGTCACGGCCCAGATGCTGCCCACCACCCTGTTCGGGGAACGGTTCGTCGCGCTCGTACCGCCCGCCGTACCCTCCGCGAGCACCCTGCGGGCCGGAGCCGTCATCCCGCAGGACCGCTCCAGCAACGCCATCGAGCTGGAGGAGGTCCTCGACAACGTCCTGCCCCTGCTGACCGCCGTACAGCCGGAGAAGCTCTCCGCAACGCTCAACGCGGTCTCCCAGGCACTGCGGGGACGGGGCGAGAAGCTCGGCGACACCCTCGTCAGGCTCGACGCGCACCTCCAGAAGTTCAACCCCCAACTCCCCACGCTCAACGCCGACATCAAGGAACTCGTCAAGGTCAGCAGGGTGTACGGGGACGCCGCACCCGACGTCCTGGACGCACTCACCGACTTCACCACCACCAGCGGGACCCTCGCCGACCAGCAGGCGGAGCTCGCCGACCTCTACGGTTCCACGACCGCCTCCGCGCAGGACCTCACGACCTTCCTCCAGGAGAACAAGGACAACCTGATCCGGCTCTCCGCGACCGGCAGGCCGACGCTCGAACTGCTCGCCAAGTACTCCGACGAATTCCCCTGCACCCTGCGGACCATGGCCGGATTCGTCCCCGCGATGGACAAGGCGCTCGGCAAGGGCACCGGACAGCCCGGCCTCCACGTCACCCTCAAGTCCGTGAAGTCCAGGGGCAAGTACGTGGCCGGCAAGGACACCCCCGTCTACGACGCGACCGGCGGACCGCACTGCTACTCCGTGCCGTACGTCGGTACGACGGAGCCGACGGCCGCCGGGCGGGCCGCGGCGTCCCCGGCCCCCGGCGACAAGGCGGCCGCGGACCCGCAGACCGAGACCGGGCCGAAGGCGACGGACACCTCCCTCGGCATGCCCAACTCCCCGCAGGAGAGCCGGCTCGTCAACGAGCTGGTCGCTCCCTCACTGAAAGTCCAGCCGCAGAGCCTGCCCGACTGGAGCAGCGTGCTCATCGGCCCGGCCTTCCGCGGTGCGGAGGTGAAGCTCAAGTGAAGCGCCGCTCCCTCGCGGGACCGCTCGCGAAATCGATCGTCTTCATCCTGGTGACCGTCCTGGCCACCACCGTCCTCGGGCTGTCGATCGCCAACACCGGGGTCGGTGACACCACCTCGTACAAGGCGCGGTTCACCGACGCCACCGGGCTGATCGTCGGTGACAGCGTACGGATCGCCGGGGTCAAGGTCGGGCAGGTCGAGTCGATCGACGTCGCGGACAAGCGGCTCGCCGAGGTCGGCTTCGCCGTCCGCAAGGGGCGCAGCCTCCCCGCCTCGGTGACCGCCTCGATCAAATACCTCAACATGGTCGGCCAGCGCTACATCGACCTCGACCAGGGAGCCGGACCCGTCGGCCGGAACTTCCAGGCCGGAGCGACCATCCCGCTCTCGCGCACCACACCGGCGCTCGACCTGACCCAGCTGTTCAACGGCTTCCAGCCGCTGTTCGAAGGACTCTCCCCGCCCGACGTCAACCAGCTCGCCGGCTCCATCGTCCAGGTGCTCCAGGGCGAGGGCGGCACCGTCGACAGCATCCTCCAGCACGTCGGCTCACTGACCTCCACGGTCGCGGCCAAGGACAAGGTGATCGGCGAGGTGATCAAGAACCTCAACACGGTCCTGAAGACCGTGAACGACCGGGAGGCCGGCTTCAACGACCTCGTCGACACGCTGCAGCAGCTCGTCACGGGCTTCGCCGGCGACCGCAAACCCCTCGGGCAGGCCGTCACCGCGATGGGCGCGCTGACCACCGTCACCGCCGACCTGCTCCAGGACGGCCGCAAGCCCCTCAAGGACGACATCAAGCAACTCGGACGGCTGTCGGACCAGTTGGGCAAGGGCACCCCGCAGATCGAGAACTTCCTCAAGAAGACCCCCGCCAAGATGGAGGCGATCAGCCGGCTCGCCTCGTACGGCTCCTGGCTCAACCTCTACCTCTGCGAAGCCAAGGTCAGCGGTGTGACCACCGAGGACGGCAGCACGCCGCCCACCGGCATCGCCATCACCCAGCCGAGGTGCCTGGCATGAGAATCAAACCCCTGCGGGAACGCAACCCCGTCGCCATCGGCATCGCCGGACTCCTCGTCCTGGCCCTCATCGGCTACGGCGCCTACCGCGCCGACTCGCTGCCCTTCATCGGCGGCGGCACCACCTACACCGCCGACTTCACCGAATCCGCCGGGCTCGGCTCCGGCGACGAGGTGCGGATCGCCGGCGTCAAGGTCGGTGAGGTCACCGGAGTCTCGCTCGACGGCGCCAAGGTCAAGGTCAGCTTCCGGGTCAAGCACGCCTGGATCGGCAACTCCTCCACCGTGGGCATCGCCATCAAGACGCTGCTCGGCGACAAGTACCTCGCCGTCGATCCGCTCGGCACCGGCCCCCAGGACCCGGACCGGCGCATCACGTCGAGCCGTACCACCTCCCCGTACGACGTCACCCAGGCCTTCAACGGACTCGGCGAGACCATCGGCGAGATCGACACCAAGCAGCTCGCCAAGAGCTTCGAGACGATCTCCGCCACCTTCAAGGACTCACCGCCCGACGTGAAGAGCGCCGCCGACGGGCTCTCCGCACTCTCCAGGACCGTGTCCCAGCGGGACGCCCAGCTGGCCACCCTCCTCAAGGGCAGCAAACAGCTGACCAAGACCCTCGCCCACAAGAAGAGCAGCTTCGAGACCCTGCTGGAGGACGGCAACCTGCTCCTGGGCGAGATCCAGGCCCGCCGCGACTCCATCCACCTGCTGCTCACCGGCACCCAGGACCTCGGCACCCAGCTCACCGGCCTGGTCGCGGACAACAACAAGCAGCTCAAGCCCACCCTGGAGTCGCTCGGCCGGGTCACCGCGGTCCTGGTGAAGAACCGCAAGAGCCTCGACAAGGTGCTGTCCCTGACCGGTTCGTACAACCGGCTCGTCGGCAACACGCTCGGCAACGGCCGCTGGCTCGACAACTACGTCTGCGGGGTCGTGCCCAGGGACTACCTGCCCGCCGGCACGCCCCCGGCGACCGGATGCATGCCTCCCAAGCAGCAAGGCGGCCGCTGACATGAGAATCACGCGCATCGTCGGCATCGGCGCCGGACTGGCCGTCGTGGCCGTCGCGGCCACCTCGGGCGTGATGGCCATGGACGACGAGGGCAGGACGACGGTCACCGCCTACTTCGACCAGGCCACCGGCGTGTACGCCGGATCGGACCTGCGGATCCTCGGGGTCAAGGTCGGCACGGTCGAGTCCGTACGGCCCAAGGGTGAGGAGGTCGAGGTGCGGCTCCGCGTCGACAAGGGCGTCAAGGTGCCCAAGGGCGCGCACGCCGTCGTCGTGGCCCCCAGCCTGGTGGCCGACCGGTACATCCAGCTCGCCCCCGCCTACCGGGGGGGACCACTGCTGGCGGACGAGGCCGAACTGCCCGCGTCGCACAACGCCACCCCCGTCGAGGTCGATCAGCTGTACGCCTCCATCACCGAACTCTCCACCGCGCTCGGCCCCGACGGAGCCAACTCCGACGGCGCGCTTGCCAGGCTCCTGGACACCGGGGCGAAGAACCTCGACGGCAACGGAAAGGCGATCGGGAACTCGATCGAGCAGTTCGGGAAGGCGACGAAGACCCTCGACAAGAGCAGCGGGAACCTCTTCGACACCCTCTCCTACCTCCAGACCTTCACCACCATGCTGAAGGACAACGACGGCAACGTCCGCAAGGCCGAACAGCAGCTCAACTCGGTCACCGGGTTCCTGGCCGACGACAAGGAGAACCTCAGCGCGGCCCTGAAGGAGCTGGGCACCGCACTCGGCCAGGTCAAGACCTTCATCAAGGACAACCGAGGCGCCCTGAAGGCGAACGTGGACGCCCTGGTGCCGGTCACCCAGGCGCTGGTGGACCAGCGGGCCTCGCTCGCCGAGTCCATGGACACGCTGCCGCTCGCCGCGGACAACGTGATCAAGGCCTACGACCCGTTGAACCGCACCCTCAACGGCCGTACCAACCTCAACGAACTCTCCATGGGCGGACCGCTCACCGACGAGTCCACGAGCCCGAGCGGACTCACGGCGGTGGACGCCACCCGCCAGAAGGCGCTGCCCTCGCTGCCGCTGCCCGCCGTGGGCACCGTCTACGGCACCCCCGACAAGCCCGCCACGCAGAAGAAGGGGGCCAAGCGATGAGCCGCTTCCCGAGCCGGCCCGGCGCCCGCGCGACCGGCGTCGCCGCCGTGCTGGCGGTGGGCGTCGGCCTGGCCCTGATCGCCACCACGGTCGACCTGCCGACGTTCACCGGCATCGACCAGGTGCCGCTGCCCGGCGGCGCGGACCTCGGCGACCACCCGTACGAGATCACCGCCGAGTTCGGGGACGTGCTCAGCCTCGCCCCGCAGTCCTCGGTGAAGGTCAACGACGTGGCCGTCGGCCGGGTCACCAAGATCTCACTGGCCGAAGGCAGCTGGAACGCCAAGGTGACCATGAAGGTCAACGGGGGAATCAGACTCCCCGCGAACGCGTACGCACACCTGGAACAGTCCAGCCTGCTCGGCGAGAAGTACATCCAGCTCTCGCCCCCGGCATCCGGCACCGCCAAGGGCGCCCTCGCGGACGGGGACCGCATCCCGCTCACCCGGACCAACCGGAACCCCGAGGTCGAGGAGGTGTTCGGCGCCCTGTCGATGCTCCTCAACGGCGGTGGCATCAACCAGCTCAAGACCATCACCACCGAACTCAACAAGGCACTGGCCGGACAGGAACCCCAGGTCCGCTCCATGCTCAAGCGGGTCAACACCCTCGTCACCAACCTGGACGACCACCGGGCGGACATCACCGACGCCCTCGACGGAGTCAACCGGCTGTCCGCCACCCTCGCCACCCGCAAACAGGACGTCGGCACCGTCCTCACCAAGCTCAGCCCCGGCATGAAGGTCCTGGAGAAGCAGCGCGGCTCGCTCATGACCATGCTGCGCTCGCTCGACACGCTCTCCACCGTCGCCGTCGACACGGTGAACAAGAGCAAGGCCGACGTCGTCGCCGACCTCAAGGCCCTCGCCCCCACCCTCCAGGCCCTCGCGGACTCCGGCCAGGACCTGCCCGACTCCCTCCAGGTGCTGCTCACCTACCCGTTCACCGACGAGGTGCTGAACGGCGTGAAGGGCGACTACCTCAACGTCTACCTCGATGTCACGGCCCTGCCCGGCACCCAGATCATCCCGCCGATCATCCCGGCCGGCGGCACCGCGCCCCCCGCCGCGGGGGGCGCCGACGCCCTGAAGTCCGGCACCGCACTGCCGCTGCCGCTTCCCTCGGTCACGGGCCCGGCCACGAAGGGGAGCAACCGATGATCACCGTGGCCATCCGGCTCAAGAACATCGCCTTCCTGATCATCGCGGTGCTCGTCCTCGGCTACCTCGGGGTGCGCTACGCCGACCTCGGCCACTACGTGGGCATGCGCGGCTACTACACCGTCAAGGTCCAGCTCCCTCAGACCGGCGGCCTGTTCACCCACTCCAACGTCACCTACCGGGGCGTCTCCGTGGGCCGGGTCGGCCCGATCGAGCTCACCGACGACGGGGTGGAGGCCGAACTCCGCATCGAGAAGGACGCCCCGCCCATCCCGGACGCCCTGAAGGCCGTCGTCGCCAACCTCTCGTCGGTGGGCGAACAGTACGTCGACCTGCGGCCGACCCGCTCCGAGGGCCCGTACCTGGCGAACGGCTCCGTGATCGACCAGGCCGACACCACGATCCCGGCGCCCGTCACCGACGTACTGACCAGCGTCAACGACCTCGCGGGCTCCGTCGACCTGGAGTCCCTGCGTACGGTCGTCGACGAATTCGGCACCGCCTTCGACGGGCGCGGCGACGACCTCCAGGTACTGCTGGACACCAGCAGCGACTTCGTCCAGGCCGCCGACGACGCACTGCCCGTCAACACCCGGCTGATGATCGACGGCGAGACCGTGCTGCGCACCCAGGCCGAACAGGGCGACGCGCTGAAGGGCTTCGCGTCCGGTGCCAAGGATCTGGCCGCCGAACTCAAGGGATCCGACACCGATCTGCGCAAGCTGATCGCCGTCACCCCTGACGCCACCGGCCAGATCAGCGGACTCCTGCGGGACCTCGACCCGAGCTTCGGAGTCGTCGTCGCCAACCTCCTCACCACCTCGGATGTCGCCGTCACCCGGCAGCGCGGGCTGGAGGAACTGCTGGTCAAGCTGCCGGAGGTCGCGGCCGTCGGCTCCAGTGCCGTGGACGAGAACGGCGCCAGGTTCGGCATGTCCGTCACCTTCTTCGAGCCGCTGCCCTGCACCTCGGGCTACGGCGGTACGACCTACCACAACGGGCTCGACGTCACGCCGGGGCCCGCCGTCAACACCAAGGCCCGCTGCGCCTCGTCGCCCGGCACGGGCATCAACGTCCGGGGCAGCGCGAACGCCCCGAAGGGCGGGGCGCTGCCGCCGCCCGCCAAGCCCGGCTCGATGCTCCTGGGCGGCGACAAGTCGACGGACCGGCTGCCCGGGACGCTCGGGGTCACCCCCGGCACCGCCCCGGCCGCCGACGGGATGGCCGGACTGCTGGGTCTCGGCCAGGGAGACGGTTCATGACATCACGCACGAGGACCTCGATCGGCTGGGCCGCGCTGCTCGCCGCCGTACTGGTCTGCGCACTCGGCGGCTGGTCGTACGCCCAGGCCCGCGGGGACGACGACCTGGCCTACGCCAAGAGCCGGGACACCGCGCTGGCCGACGGGAGAGCGCACCTCGCCCGTCTCAACACCCTGGACGGCAAGGACGCCAAGAGCGTGGACGCCGGGCTCGGCGGCTGGCTCGGCTCGTCGACCGGCCCCCTGCACGAACAGCTGAAGCGGACCCGGACCAAGGACGCGAGCGAGCTGACGAAGTCCGGTTCGACGGCGCGCGGCAAGGTCACCGACGCGGCGCTCACCGCGCTCGACGAGCGGACCGGCACGGCGCGGATGATCGCGACGGTCGATGTCCAGGTCACTCCGCGCACCGGAAAGGCCGGCACCGAACGCAAGCGGTTCGAGGCCACCCTCGCCCGGACCGCGGACGGCTGGAAGGTCAAGGCACTGACGGCGATACCGGTCGGGAGCGGCACATGAGGGCACGGGGCGGGGCGACGGTCGCGAACAGCGGCACGGAGGACCCGGTGGCGGAGGACCCCACGGCGGGGGTCACGAGCGAGGAGCCGGCCGAGGCCGGATCCGTAACGGCCGGGTCCGAGCCCGCAACGGAGGAGCCCGCAGGCGACGATCCGGGGCCCGGCACCGGCCACCGCAGGCTGCGCCTGGTGGCAGGGGTCCTGGTCGTGGCGCTGCTCGCGGCCGGAGGCGGACTCTTCGCCATGGGCCGCCAGCTGCGCGACACCCCCGCCACCTCCAACAAGGCGCTCACCGACAGCGAGGCGACCACCCGGGTCGCTGGAGACGTCACCAACGCGCTCGGCAAGGTCTTCTCCTACAGCCCGTCGGCCACCGCCGTCACCAAGGAGTCCGCGAAGCAGCTCCTGGCGGGCAAGGCGCTCCAGCAGTACGCGGCGCTGTTCGGCCAGGTCGAGAAGCAGGCAGCCGATCAGAAGCTCACCCTCACCACCCACGTCGTACGAGCCGGGGTGACCCGGCTGACCCACGACAGCGCCCATCTGCTCGTCTTCCTCGACCAGGTCTACGAACGCCGGGGCAAGGCCGCCAGTACGGCGGCGGCGCAGCTCTCCGTCACCGCCCAACTGCGTGAAGGGCGCTGGACGATCGTCGAGATCACCTCCAGATAGCACGGCAGGGACGGGGCGCGGACACCGCACAGCACGACACAGCAGGACAGAGCACGACACAGCACAGGGCCGGCCGGCAGGGAGAGGCAGCAATGGCACGGGTACGGATGACGAGGAATCCGCTGGTGGCGGCGGCGATCGTGCTGACGGTCGCGGCGGCGGGCGCGGCGGGCTGGGGCGGGGTGTCCCGGTACCAGGCATCGCACGACGACTCGGCGGCGTACGCGCAGACCCGCGACGACGCACTCGCGGCGGGCGAGCAGGCCGTGCAGAACATGAACACGCTCGATCACCAGAAGCTGGCCCAGGGGCTCGACAGCTGGGAGGACTCCACCACCGGCGACCTGCACCAGCAACTCGTCGACGGGCGGGACGCGTTCGTGAAGCAGATCCAGGAGGCGAAGACCGTCAGTACGGCCAAGGTGCTCTCCGGCGCGGTCACCGAGCTCGACGACCGGGCCGGCCGGGCCGGGGTCATGGTGGCGCTGCGGGTGACCGTGACCGCACCGAAGGGCAAGCCCGCGGTGAAGGAGAGCCGGATGCTCGGGCAGCTCACCCGCACCTCCGAGGGGTGGAAGCTCAGCGCCCTCGGTCAGGCGCCCGTCGGCAACACCGCCGGCTGACGCCACCGACTCCCACCCCGCACCGAGAGGACCCCCGCACATGTCGACGACCCGTCACCTCGTCAACCGGCAGCGCCGCCTGGCCACCGTCGCCGCAGCGGAACGCACCGCCACCGCCACGACCACCGCGCCCGGATCCGCCCGGCCGGACACCGGGTCCGAGGGCTCCGGACCCGAGAGCGCCGGACCCGAGGACAGCGGGCCCGAGAGCGCGGGCGCGTCCGGCGAGGACAGTGCCGACGGCGAGGCCGAGCCGGCGGGCAGGGCGGAGGGAGAGCCGGAGGAAGAGGCGTCGCGGTCCGGACGCTCGTTCCGCCCCCAGTTCTCCCTGCCCGCCGTCCTGTGCGTACTGACCGTGCTCCTCGGCTCCTTCGCGGCCTGGTCGTTCACCTCGGCGGGCAGTCTGCGCGACGAACCGGGCCGGCAGAACACCGCCCTCACCGACATCAGCCGCACCAGTGAGGTCAAGGGGCAGATCACCGAGGCGGTGGGCGCGGTGTTCTCGTACAACTACGCCTCGCCGGCCAAGGCCGACACCGCGGTGAAGACCTATCTGGTGGGCAAGGCGGTCCAGCAGCACAAGGACATGCTCGCGGAGGTACGGGCCCAGGCACCCAAGCAGAAGCTCGTGCTCACCACGACCGTCACCGAGAGCGGTGTGGAGCTGCTCGACGGCGACCGGGCCCGGCTGCTGATCTTCGCCGACCAGAGCAACACCCGTACCGGCAAGTCCGAGGAGACGACCTACGCCGCCGCGATGTTCGCCGTGGACGCGGTCCGCCGGGGCGGCAACTGGCGGATATCGGCCATCGACACGTTCTCCCGGTGACCCGGGGGAGAGGAGAGCACGCATGAGGTTCAACGGCACCATGCGCCGCGGACTGGGCGGCACCGCAGCCGCCGTCGCCGCGATGGCAGCGCTCACCGCCTCCCAGGGGCCGGGGCTCGTGGCGCACGAGGAGACGCCGAAGCAGCGCCAGGAGTCCGACGAGGTCAAGTGGTCGGAGGTGGCCAACGACGACTCCTACCACACCGAACTGCCGCCGCTGAAGAGCCCCGAGCCCCCGAAACCGGGCGTCAAGCGGGCCCCGGTCGTCGTCGCGGCGTGGGCCGAGGCGGGGATTCCGGCCACAGTGCTCGACGCCTACCGCAAGGCCGAGGCCTCCCTGGGGCGCAGCGACCCGGGCTGCGGGCTGCCGTGGCAGTTACTGGCGGCCATCGGCAAGGTCGAGTCCGGGCACGCGGGCGGCGGCAGGGTCGACGCGCACGGCACGACGCTGTCACCGATCCTCGGACCGGTGCTCAACGGCGCCGGATTCGCCAACATCCCGGACACCGACGGCGGGGCGTACGACGGGGACAAGACCTTCGACCGGGCGGTCGGGCCGATGCAGTTCATCCCCTCGACCTGGGCGCACTGGAAACGGGACGGCAACGGCGACGGTCGCAGCGACCCGGGCAACGTCTACGACGCGGCCCTGGCGGCGGGCGGCTACCTCTGTGCCGGATCGCGTGATCTGACGGGACGGGCCGGTCTCGACAGTGCCGTCCGGAGCTACAACCACTCGGACACCTATCTGCGCACCGTGCTGTCCTGGCTGGAGTTCTACCGCAAGGGCACCCATCCGGTCGCCGACGGCAAGGGCCCCGTGCCCAGGACCCCCGGCGCCGGGAGCCCGAACGAGCCCAAGCACCCGGTGGGCGGGCCGGGCAGCGGCAAGGACGGTGACAAGGGCGGCGGGATCGAGGTCGGTGCCCAGCCCGGCCACACCAAGAGCCCGACGGCATCGGCGTCCCCGGACCCCTCGCCCGGTGGTTCGGGCTCCCCGGACCCCGGCGGCTCCACCGACCCGGGCTCGTCGCCGGACCCGACCGACAGCGGGTCCGCCACCCCCGACCCCGGTACCAGCCCCGACCCGTCCACCAGTCCCGATCCCGACCCGAGCACCACGGAGCCCGGTCCGGGCTGCGAGACGGAGTCCCCGTCGCCCGAACCGACCGATACGACCGGGGCCACCGAGTCGCCGTCACCCGATCCGACCACGACCCCCGAGCCCTGCACCCCACCCACGGCGCCGCCCGCCGCCGACTGAGCCCCCGGCCGTCCGCCCGGCTCAGCCGCCAGCGGCCGACAGCACCGAGCCGAGGTCGTACCGCACCACCTCTTCCAGCTGGGCGTACGTGCAGCCGGCGGGGGTGCGGTCCGGCCGCCACCGGCGGAACTGGGCCGTGTGCCGGAACCGGTCACCCTCCATGTGGTCGTAACTCACCTCGCAGACCCGTTCCGGGCGCACCGGCACCCAGGACAGGTCCTTCTTGCCCGACCACCGGCTCGGGGTGCCGGGCAGCCTGGCGTGTTCGTGCGCCTCGGCGTCCTGCCAGGCTCCCCAGGGGTGGGCGGTGAAGTCCGTGACCAGTGGCTCCAGTTCGGTGACGAGCTCGGCGCGGCGCTTCATCGGGAACGCCGCGCAGACCCCCACGTGCTGGAGGACGCCCGCCTCGTCGTACAGACCGAGCAGCAGCGATCCGACGACCGGGCCGCTCTTGTGGTGGCGGTAGCCGGCCACCACGCAGTCGGCGGTCCGCTCGTGCTTGATCTTGTACATCACCCGCGTGTCCGGCCGGTAGGGCAGGTCGAGCGGTTTGGCGACGACCCCGTCGAGACCGGCCCCCTCGTACCGGTCGAACCATTCCTGGGCGACGGCCGGGTCGGTGGTGGCCGGGGCGAGGTGGACGGGGGGCGAGGCGGCGGACAGCGCGGCCTCCAGCACCGTCCTGCGATCCGACTGGCGCGTGCCCAGCAGCGAGTCGTCGCCCACCGCGAGGATGTCGAAGGCGACCAGCGAGGCCGGGGTCTGCCCGGCCAGCAGCCGCACCCGGGAGTCCGCCGGGTGGATACGTTCACTGAGCCGTTCGAAGTCGAGCCGGCCCTCGTGGGCGATCACGATCTCGCCGTCGATCACACAGCGCTCCGGCAGGTTCTCCCGGACAGCGGTGACCAGCTCCGGGAAGTAGCGGGTCAGCGGCTTCCCGGTGCGGCTGCCGATCACCACCTCGTCGCCGTCCCGGTGCACGATCGCCCGGAAGCCGTCCCATTTGGCCTCGTACTGCATCCCCGGCGGAATCCGGGACACGGACTTGGCGAGCATCGGCTTCACGGGCGGCATCACCGGCAGGTCCATGCCCCGATTGTGGACCGTACGATGGTCGGAGTCTCCCGATATGCGCCATATGTGTGCCCGGCCTACCGTGGCCGACATGGCAGCAGCGGGCAAAGCGGTGGAGCTGGACGCGGGCGGACGGCCCGTCCGGCTGTCCAGGCCGGACAAGGTCTACTTCCCGGAGAAGGGCTACACCAAGAGGGACGTGGCCGAGTACTTCCTCGCCGTGGGGCCCGGCATCACCCGCGCCCTGCGCGACCGGCCGACCACCCTCCAGCGCTTCGTGGACGGGGTCGAGGGCGAGTTCTTCTATCAGAAGCGGGCCCCGAAGAACCTTCCCGAATGGATCCCCACAGCCCGCATCGCCTTCCCCAGCGGCCGCCCGGCCGACGAGATCTGCCCCACCGAGGTGGCCGCCGTCATCTGGGCCGCCAACCTCGGAACGCTCACCTTCCACCCCTGGCCGGTCCGGGGCGGTGACACCGACCACCCCGACGAGCTGCGCATCGACCTCGACCCGCAGCCCGGCACCGACTACGCCGACGCGGTGCGGGCCGCCCACGAGCTGCGCTCGGTACTGGAGGACCACGGACTGCGCGGCTGGCCCAAGACCTCCGGCGGCCGGGGCATCCACGTCTTCGTCCCCGTCGAACCCCGCTGGACGTTCACCGAGGTCCGGCGGGCGACCATCGCGGCGGGCCGCGAGCTGGAACGCCGGATGCCGGACCGGGTCACCACCGCCTGGTGGAAGGAGGAGCGCGGCGAACGGATCTTCGTCGACTTCAACCAGACCGCCCGGGACCGCACGATCGCCTCGGCCTACTCCGTACGCCCCCGCCCGCACGCCCCGGTCTCGGCACCGCTGCGCTGGGAGGAGATCGACGACGCGCAGCCGCGCGACTTCGACATCCGCACCATGCCGGCCCGGTACGCGGAGGCGGGCGACGTGCACGCGGACATGGACGACCACGCCTTCCGGCTCGACCTGCTGCTGGAGCTCGCCGACCGCGACGAGAAGGAACGCGGCCTGGGCGACATGCCCTACCCGCCCGAGTACCCGAAGATGCCCGGCGAACCCAAGCGGGTCCAGCCGAGCCGCGCCCGGCACGACGGGGACGACGACGCATGAGCACCCCTGACAGCGGGGCCACCCCGCCCGAGCCCGTCCCCGGCACGCAAGGCACGCAAGGCACGCAAGGCCCGTCCGGCACCGAACCCGACCCGCCGCACGGAGCGCACGGACGGCCGCTCACCCGGGGTCAGAAGTGGACGATGTACAAGAACTCGCCCTACTTTCCGGCGACCGTCCTGCTGTTCATCCTCGCGGCGGCCGCCGGGCTCTTCGCCGGCTCGTACACGTACGCGATGGCCAACCCGACTCCGCACCGGATCCCGGCCGCCGTGGTCAGCCTCCAGGAGACGGCCCGGGGCAAGGCGTTCGTCACCGCGATGGACGAGGCGCTCGACGCCTCCCTGGACGTCCACCGGTACGACACCCTCGCCGAGGCGCGTGAGGCCCTGGAGGAGCAGGAGGTCTTCGCGATCGTGCGGCCGGTCAGGGCGGGGGTGGCCCTGGACGTGGCCGGTGCCTCCGGTGCGGCCGTCGCCCAGCTGCTCGCGGAGTCGGCGGTCAAGGTGGGGGACAAGCTCGGCGTCACCGTCTCCGTCACGGACGTCAAACCGCTCCAGAAGGGCGACCCGCGCGGGCTCGCGCTCTTCTACATCTCGCTCGCCGCCGTCATCATCGGCTTCGTCGGCGCCATCCAGCTCAGCGTGCACGCCCGCACGCTGATCCCACTGGAACGCATCGCGTTCACGGTCGCCTACTCGATGCTCGGCGCGTTCTCCATCGCCGCGGTGGTGGACTGGCTGCTGGGCGCCGTCGATCTGCCGTTCTTCGAGTCCTGGCTGATCCTGGCGTTCACCATGTTCACCTCGGGCATGGTCTTCACCATGTTCAACACCCTGATGGGCCGGTGGGCGATGCTCCCGACCTGGGGGGTGATGGTGCTCCTGGGGAACCCGTCGTCCGGCGGAGCCGTGTCCTGGCCGCTGCTGCCCTCACTGCTGGGCCACATCGGGCGCTGGCTGCCGCCGGGGGCCTCGGTCAACGCCCAGCACACCGCCGTCTACTACCAGGGGCACCAGCGCGTCTTCCCGTTCCTCGTGCTGGCCGCCTGGGCGCTGGTCTCCTGCACGGTCTTCTGGGTGTGGCGCCACCGGCACCCCGGAGGCCGCGACCACATGCCTCAGCATGCGGCCGCGGCCACCTGAACCACTCCCGGGCGTCGTGCCTAGAGCTCCTGGATCCGGATGTCCCGGTAGGAGATCACGTCCGAGGTGCTGTGGACCTGGAGACCGATGTAGCCGGAGGCGTACCGCCGGCCGTCGGTGCCCGGGTCGTCGTCCCGCGGCGGCTCGAAGACCTGACCGCCGTTGTTGTCGAACTCGTTGAGCAGGACACCGTTGCGGTAGATCGAGTAGTGCTGGTCCACCACCCGGATCTCGTAGTCGTTCCAGGTGCCCTTGGGCGTGACCCCGGCGCCGCCGAGACCCACCCGGTCGAATCCGTAGACGGAACCGGTCTTGTACATGTCGCCGTCCGGCCGGTCGTTGATCTGGATCTCATGGCCGTACTTGATGGCGACCCACTCCGGATTCGGCTCCTCCGGGTTGTCGTGGACGTTCGGGAACCGCACGAACACACCGCCGTTGGCGTTGCCCGCGCCCGGGGCGTCGTCCCGGAACTGGAGCTTCAGCGAGAAGTCCCCGTACTGGCGTCCCGGGAACCACAGCATGCCCATGCCGTCCACCGTGGTGGAGCTGTTGAGCGAGCCGTCCTCCTCGTTCAGCGAGAACTGCCCGCCGCCGACCTGCTGCCACTTGGCGAACGAGGCCGCCGTGCCGTCGAAGAGCTTGTGGTAGCCCTCGTCCTGGCCCGGCTTGCCGATCCCCGACTGCTTGGCGGCCTTGTAGATCTTCTTGACCTCGCGGGCGTCGACCACCCCGGCGGTGAGCAGCTGGTCGAGGACCTTGTCGACGTGCTTGAGGAACAGCGCGTGCGACGACCAGTCCTTCTCGTCCTCGATCAGCTCGTTGATCGTGCAGCGGTTGCCGGTGATCCGGTTGGGGACCCCGGTGTCGACGGTGCCGACGATGACGGTGAGCCGTTCGTCGAACTCCGAGCAGTTCGGCGCCGGCACGCCGCCGCTCTGTGCGACGGTGAACGACGTCTTCTTCGCCTCGGAGGTGTTGCCCGCCTTGTCCGTGGCCCGGTGGGCGACGGAGTGGTAGCCGACGCGGTCGACGATGACGGTGTCGGTGTACGCGAGGTACGGACCGCCGTCCAGCGAGTACTCGACCTTGTCGACGCCCGTGTCGGCGTCGGTCGCGGTGACCGTCACCTTGGCGCTGGTGAGGTAGGCGCCGTCGGAGTTCTTGTCGCCCGCGACCTTCGCGGAGGTCTCCGGCGGCGTGGTGTCCTTCGTCGGCGGCTCGACGACGGTGAACTCCACCGCCTGCTCGGCGGCGGCGTTGCCCGCCTTGTCGGTGGCGCGGTAGCGGATCTTCTGCGCGCCGGTCTCGTGCACCATCACGGGACCGGTGTACGGCTGCCAGGCGCCGTCCGCGCCGACCGCGTACTCGATGGTGTTGACGCCGGACCCGGTGTCGGAGGCGGTCACGGTGACCGTCGCCATGCCCAGGTACTGCCCCTGGTCGTCCTTCTCACCGGACACGGTCGCGGAGGTCTCCGGGGCCGTGGTGTCGTCCGTCGGAGGGGCCGCGACGGTGAACTCCGCCGTCTTCTCGGCGGCGGCGTTGCCCGCCTTGTCGGTGGCCCGGTAGCGGATGACGTGCGCGCCGACCTCGTTCACGACGACGGGCGCGGTGTACGGCTGCCAGGCGCCGTCGGCACCGACCGCGTACTCGACGGTGTCGACGCCCGAGCCCTCGTCGGTGGCCTCGACGGTGACCGTCGCGGAGCCGATGTAGGCGCCGTCGGCGTTCTTGTCGCCGTCGACCTTGGCCGAGGCCTCGGGTGCGGTGGTGTCCTCACCGCCACCCCCGTCGGTCACGGTCAGGATGCCCTGCATCGCCTCGTGCCCCGGCATCGTGCAGTGGTAGAAGTACCGGCCGGGGGTGAGCGTGACCTCTGCCGTCTGCTTGCCGCCCTTGTCGTCGCCCGGGTTGGCCAGCAGGTTCAGGGGGACGTCGTTGTTGAACTCCGGGTCCGACACGCTGAAGGTCAGCGTGTGCGGCATCCCGCTGGTGTTCCCGGTCCCCTCACTGTTCTCGAAGACGATGGTCGCCTTGCCGGCCACCGCCGTCTTCGGTGCGGACAGGTAGTGGTCGATGGGGTTGCCGGCCGTCCAGGTGAGCACCTGGTCGGCCGCCGCCGCGCCGGCCGGGGCGACGGTACGCCCGTAGGCCGCCGTCGAGGTCAGTCCCAGCACCATCAGGAACGACCCCAGCAGGGCGAGCCACAGCCGGGCGGGCCGTGACCGCCTTCGGAAGTAGATCGAACGGTGTCTCACTTCACTGCCGCCTTCCTGGCCAGGTCCTTGACGGCCGGGGTCGCTGCGCCGCCCTTGTACGTCACGCGCCACAGCGCGGACTTGGAGTCGGAGGTGAAGAAGCCGCGCCCGTAGTCCAGGACGTACAGCGAACCGTCCGGGGCGAACTTCCAGTCCATCAGGTTGCGGATGCCGTCCGCGCCGACCGGGATGATCTCCTTGAGGGACTCGGCGTGCGTGGGCAGTCCGCCCTTGCCGACCGTCTTCGGGTCGGTGAGCACGGCGTGCCTGGGCTGGGTGTCGTCGTAGAAGTCACCGACGAACCACTTGCCGTCCCAGTAGGACGGCCACTTGTCGGCGCCGGCCTTCTCGTCGTACCGGTAGACCGGGCCGTTCATCGTGGCCTGGCCGCCGCCCTTGAGCCAGGGCAGCAGTTCCTTCTGGTCCTCCACCTTGTAGCTGGGGATGCCGTTCTCGTCGCGCGGGTAGTCCACGCCACCGCCCTGCGGCGAGTACCAGATGTTGTTGGCGCTGACCGGCGGCAGGTTCACCAGCCCGTCGTTGTTGGGCGACTCGTTCTTGGGGTGGTCGCAGTCGTACCAGCCGAGCGGCTTGCTCGGATCGGGCAGATTGCGGTCCCGGTAGGGCTGCTTGTTGCCCATGCAGTACGGCCAGCCGCGGTTGCTCGCCTGGGTGATCGCGGCGAACGTGTCGTACTTGGCCGGGCCCCAGGTGGTGCTCGGCTCGCCGGCGTCGGGGCCGACCCAGCCCGCGTACAGTGTGTCGGTCGACTTGTCGACGGAGATCCGGGCCGGGTTGCGCACGCCCATCACGTAGATCTCGCCCCGGGTCTTGCCACCGCCCTCGTCGGTCTCCTTGCCGGTGAACAGGTTGCCCTCGGGCAGGGTGTAGGTGCCGTCGTCCTCGGGGTGGATCCGCAGGATCTTGCCGTTGAGGTTGTTCGTGTTGCCCGCGGTGCGCCGGGCGTCGGCGAACGAGACGCCCTTGTAGTTCGGCTCCGGGTTGTTGCCCGAGTAACCGTCGCTGAACTGCGAGGAGTTGTTGTCACCGGCCGCGATGTACAGATTGCCCTTGGAGTCCCAGGCCAGGCCGCCGCCCGCGTGGCAGCAGCTGTGGATCTGGACCGGCCAGTGCAGCAGCACCTTCTCCGAGGAGAGGTCCAGCTTGTTCGTGGCCAGGTCCATGGTGAACCTGGAGACCTGACGGACCGCCATCTGCTTGTCGCGGTCGATCTTGTCGTGGGGTGTGTAGTGCAGGTACACCCAGCCGTTCTTCTCGAAGTCCGGGTCGAGCTCGATGCCCAGCAGACCCTCCTCGACCTTGACCAGTTCGTCGCCGCCGCCCTTGTTGCCGAAGACCGTCAGCTCTCCCGCGAGGGTGACCTTCTTCGTCTTCGGGTCGTAGACGTGGATCTGACCCAGACCCTTGCCGACGTTCGGGTCCTTCCAGTCGGTGACGACCGGCACGCTGCTGTCGGCGCCGCCGCGGCCGATGTACAGCACGCGCCCGTCGGGGGCGGTCACCAGACCGTGCGGTTCGCCGATCTGGTCGTTCTTCCCGGGCTGGTTGGGCTGGGTGACGCGCTCCGCCTTGTAGTTGGAGGTGATCGTCGCCTTGCAGTCGGCCTGCGAGATCCGGGTCGTCCAGTCGAGCGCACCGCGCAGGTGGTCGCGGAAGTCGGCCTCCGCGAAGCTGTCGACCGTACCGCCCATCGCGGTGTAGAAGGACCGGCCGCCGTCGTAGTCACGGCACCAGGAGACCGGGTGGTCCCAGCCGTTGGCGCTCGCCCCGGGCTTGTAGGTGATCTCCCGGACGCGTGCCACGGTGTGCACGTCGCCGGACGGGTTCTCCTTCCAGTTCAGCCACTTGTCGGGACGCTTCCACTCCAGCGGGAGGCTCTTGGTCGCCGGGTGCTGCCGGTCCCCGATCTCCACCGTCGCACGCTGGACGGCTGTGGGGCTGTCGGCCGCCGGACGGGCACCGACCAGTCCGGTGAACCAGTCCGAGTACGGCTCGGTGCGCGCCGCGTCGTGGATGCCGAGGAAGCCGCCGCCGGCCTCCATGTACGCCTCCAGGCCGGCTTCCTGCTCCGGGTCCAGGACATCGCCGCCGCCCGTCAGGAAGACGACGGCGTTGTACTTGCCGAGCTGTTTGCCGTTGGTGAAGACGGCCGGGTCGTCACTGGCCACGGTCTTGAAGCGGCCCGCCTCCGGCCCGGTGAGCCCGATCTTCTCGATCGCCGAGATACCGGCGTCGACCGTCGGGGACTCATCGGACGCGGAGGCGTGGAAGACCAGCACCTTCACATTCGCGCCGCCGGGCGGCGTAGGCAGGGACAACGTTGTCGCCATGGACTCGTGCGGTCCGGGATACGGCCTGGCACTGGCGGCATTGCCGCCGAGCAGGGATGCGGTCAGTGCGCCGGCCGCTACGGCCGCCGCAAGTCCGCGTCGCGATCTGGACCTGTGATGTGGTGTGCGCTGCATGTGGTCACCCACCCCTCTTTGGTCACTGCAACAGCGCATGAAGCTAGACCTCTTTTCGCGACTCGCCAATAGCTATGGCAGCAATCGCACGAACTTTGTCCTTAGTGTGGATAAACGAAGATCCCCGGGCTACGGTATGGCCCGTCCCCGAGGACCACCCGTGCCCGGCGGCGTTGACCGCCATGACCTGCGTACCTCTGCACCGCGTGCCGTAGTTGCCTTGGGTTTCTCCGCAACACCCGTTTGAGAATGGGGAGTTCGACATGGATCGACGTAGCTTCAACCGGCGGATTCTGATGGGCGGCGGGGTGGCGGCGGCAACCGGGGTGACATCGTTGTCCCTCGGTGCGATCGAGGCCACCTCTGCCGAGAACCCGCCCCGGACGGCCCCGGCGGGAGGCGTGGTCCGCCACCTCAAGATGTACGCGGAGAAGCTGCCGGACGGGCAGATGGGGTACGGCTTCGAGAAGGGCAAGGCCTCGATCCCCGGCCCGCTCATCGAGATCAACGAGGGCGACACCCTGCACATCGAGTTCGAGAACACGATGGATGTGGCGGCAAGTCTCCACGCGCACGGCGTCGACTACGACATCGCGAGCGACGGCACCCGGATGAACAAGAGCATCGTCGAACCGGGCGAAACCCGGACCTACACCTGGCGCACCCATGCCCCGGGCCGCAGGAAGGACGGCACCTGGCAGGCGGGCAGTGCGGGCTACTGGCACTACCACGACCACGTCGTCGGCACCGATCACGGCACGGGCGGCATCCGCAAGGGGCTGTACGGTCCGGTGATCGTCCGCCGCAAGGGCGACATCCTGCCGGACAAGACGATCACCATCGTCTTCAACGACATGCTGATCAACAACAAGCCCGCCGACCAGAGTCCCGACTTCGAGACCACGGTGGGGGACCGGCTCGAAGTCGTCATGATCACGCACGGCGAGTACTACCACACCTTCCATGTCCACGGTCACCGCTGGGCGGACAACCGGACGGGCATGCTCACCGGTCCCGACGACCCGACCCGGGTCATCGACACGAAGATCGTCGGACCGGCCGACTCGTTCGGCTTCCAGGTCATCGCCGGTGAACACGTGGGCGCGGGTGCGTGGATGTACCACTGCCATGTGCAGAGCCACTCCGACATGGGCATGGCCGGGATGCTGCTGGTCGCCAAGGCCGACGGGACGGTGCCGGGGCACGAGGCGCACTCGATGTCCTCGCACGACGCGAAGTCACCGGATACCAAGACGTCGGGCGCCGAGTCGCCCGGCGCCAAGACCTCCGATGCCAAGACTTCCGACGCGAAGACCTCGGGTACCAAGACCTCGGACAAGACGGCGGCGCACGAAGGTCACTGACGGGTGAGGGGCCGCGCCCGCCGCTCCTGGACCGGCCGGGAACCGGCTCAGGACAGGGCGGTCGGCCGGCGTGGCGGCGGGACGGCCCGGAGCAGCTTCCACAGGGGCCGGGAGCCGGACGCCCACGCTGCGAGGGTGCGCCGGTCGACGACGTGCAGCCGCTGCTGTCCGGCGAAGACCACAGCGGGTGCGGTGACCCTGCCGTTCGTCACGATCACCGCGATGTCGGCTCCGTGCACCTGACGGGCGGTGCCGTTGAGGACCTGGAGATCCGGTGTCCCCACCGCGGAGCCGGCCAGGCCGTCGCGCCGGTGCTTGCACTGGATCACCCAGCGGCGTCCGTAGGGGTCGGTGGCCTTCACATCGGCGCCGAGGTCCCCGCCGCCGCCCACCCGGAGCGCGTCCTGGCAGCCGTCGCGGCGCATCAGGTCCCGCACGGCGTCCTCGAACCGGGTGTGGTGCAGGGCGTCCAGCTGGGACAGCTCGTACCGCAGGCTCTGCGCGCGGACCGCTTCCCACCGCGCGTTCTGCCGCCTCCGGTGGAGCAGCCCGCCGCCGGCCAGTGCCGCGGCCGCTCCGATGGCGATCAGGATCCACCGGTGGGCCAGTAGCCAGTTGACCAGGGCCATTCCCAGGATGACGGCCAGGACGGCGGCCAGGAGGGGGCCGAGCATCCGGTCGTCCGCGCGCGGGCGCCGCTTGCCGCCCGTGCGGCGGGTAAGGCGCCGTACCGGCGGGCGCCCGGTCAGCCGATGAGCCGCCCGGCCCCTGTGCACCGGGCGGCTCATCGGCCCGACCGCGTAACGCCGTTCGCGACCCGCACGGCCACATGGATCATCAGCAACTGCCGGACCTTCCACCAGAACACGGCCTAGCCGTGACTCGGGTGTGCCGTGCCCGAGTTGCCGGAAACCGGCGGTAAAACGATCCTCCGGCCGGCCGGCGATCCGGCCGTGCACGAGGCCGTCAGACACCGGCCCCCGAGGCCGGGCTCCCGACGTCCGTGTCCGTGCCGGCGTCCGCTGTCGGCTTCGCCTCCGCGGCGAGGCGCTGCTGTTCCTCCTCGACGATGCGGCGGGCCAGCGAGCTGTCCGACGCATCCACCGCGTCCGGTGTCGTCTCGGCGACGGTGCTGCGCCGTGCGTACGCGTCGAACAGCCGCTCCTTGCGGGCCAGGATGTCCAGCATGCGTTCGTCGACGCTGTCCGCCACGAGCAGCCGGTGCACCTGGACCGTGCGTATCTGGCCCATCCGGTGCGCGCGGGCCACCGCCTGGTGCTCCATCGTCGGCTTGATCTGCGGCTCGCAGAGAATGACGACCGAGGCGGCCTGCATGTTGAGCCCGATCCCGCCGGCCTGGATCTGGCTCAGCAGCACCGCGTGGCCGTCCGCCGCCGTGAAGGCGTCGATCAGCTCCTGGCGCCGGGCTGCCGGCACGCTGCCCGACAACGGGCCGAACACATCCCCGTCCAGACTCTGGCGGACCGTCTCCAGCACCTCGCGGAAGTACGAGAACACCACGACCTTCAGGCCGTTGCCCGAAGCCTCCGCGACCAGTTCACGCAGCCGGTTCAGCTTCGCCGAGGTGGCCGGAGCGGCGTACGCGGCCCGCCGCATCCGCATGAACTGCCCGGCACCCACCGCCTCGCGGTAGGCCAGCAGATCGGCCGGGCTGAACTCCTCCCACTCGTCGACCTGGACCAGCGCCGGAAGTTCGGTGAGGACGTCCTCCTGATTGCGGCGCAGATAGGCGGGCGCCACGGCCCGGCGGAAGGTCTGGGATCCGGCGGCGCCGTGGCTGGTGCTGATCAACGGGGCCAGTTCGGGCTGGAGCTGGCGGACGAGGCTGCGGAACTCCTCCACCCGGTTCTCCATCGGTGTGCCGGTGAGGAACAGCACCCGCTCGGTCCGCTGCGACCAGCCGGCGACCGCCCGGGAACGGCGGGTGGCGGGATTCTTGACGTAGTGGGCCTCGTCGACCACGAGCATCCCGGGCCGCAGGCCGGAGCCGTCCGCGTCGGGCAGGGTGTGCAGGGCGTCGAACGTGGTGAGGGCGACCCCGCCGTCCGCACGCCACTGCGCGAACGCGTCCTGCCGCTCCGGACCGTGCAGGGGCAGCACCCGCAACGTCGAGCGGGACCGGACCTCGCGGGCCCAGTTGATCAGCACGCTCGCCGGGCAGACCACCAGGAAGTGGGTCTCGCCCATGGCCGCGAGATGGGCCAGCGCGGCGATGGCCTGCACGGTCTTGCCGAGCCCCATCTCGTCGCCGAGGATCACCCGCTTCTGCGCGAGCGCGAAGCGGGCCCCGAACGACTGGTATCCACGCAGCGACACCCGCAGCCGCGCGTCGTCCAGCCGCAGCCCGCGCACCCGGTCCGCGATCCCGGACGGCAGGAACCCCTCGGCCGCGTCCCGGTCGGGTCCGGTGCCGGACATCTCGGCGAGCAAGCTGTAGTACTCGGCGGAGCGCACCTCGAAGTCGACCCAGGCCGCGACCGCGGAATCCGGGTCGCGCAGCAGGTCGACCGACACCTGCCCGAACAGCAGCGGGAGCTCCCGCTCCGCCGCCTCGGCCGTCACGGCCCGGACGTCCGCGAGGGCGGCCAGCGCCTGCGCCCGTGCCGGCCGCCGCGCGAAGAGCATCCGCAGCCGCCCCCTGGCCGGGGCCGCCGCGGCCAGCAGCGGATCCAGCCGCCCGGCCAGGCCGCGGGCCCCGTCCACCGCGCGCCGCACGTCCGGCCCCGCCTCGACCAGCCGGTACAACGCGGTGACCAGGGCGGTCGTGGCGTCGTCCGGGGACTCCACGGCTATCCGCACCGTGACCGTGTCCCGCACGGCGTGCGCGATCCGGTTCGCCGCGGCGAGCGCCTGATCGGCGGTCTGCGCGCCGACGCCGGGGATCTGGCGGAGCTCGTACCGGTTCGCCCCGTGCACCTCCGCGACGTTCGTGAGACCGGCCTGCTCGAACGCGCCGACGCGCAGCCGGCCCTCGGTGACGTCCCTCAGCCTGGACACCGGGATGCCCGCCAGTTCACCGCCGACGAGGGCGTCGAGCAGCGGGTCGAGGGCGGCCCGTACCGCGTCGACGGCGCGGGTGTGATCGGCCAGCACCCCGCGAGCCGCCTCCAGCAGCCCCTCGGCCCGCGCGAGCAGCTCCCGGGCGGTTCGCCCGGTCGGCACCCCGCCCCCCGTGGGCCCGGCCTCAGTCATGTACGTCCCTCTGTCCCCGCGGGTCTCACCACCGCTCCCGGCAACCGGCCGGAGCCACTCGTATCGTCCCATGCGCGGCTGACAGCGCGGGAGAACGCGGCGGCTCAACGGCCGTGGTCGGATCCACCGCGCAGGTCGTCGAACGGCTCAAGGAGTTCCAGGACCTGGGTGTGGACACCTTCATCCTCTCCGGCAACCCGCTGCTGGAAGAGGCCTACCGGGTGGCCGAGACGGTGCTTCCGGCGGGCGTCACCCGCTGAGCCGTCCGCACCGGTGCGGACGGACTGCGGTTGTCAGTGCCCGGTGCAAGACTCGGACACATAGGCAAGAAACCTGATGTGTCCGAGAACGGGACGACGGAAGGAGCACCCCATGCTCACCACCCGTTTTGTCGACGGCGCCCCCAACTGGCTGGATCTCGGCACCCCGGATCTCGACGGTGCCACGGCCTTCTACACCGCTCTCTTCGGCTGGGGGTACGAGGCCGGTGGCCCCGAGACCGGTGGCTACGGCATGTTCACGCTCGACGGGAAGTCGGTCGGGGGCGTGATGACCGTGCCCGAGGAGCAGTCGAAGGCATCCTGGTCGGTGTACTTCCGGTCGGCGGACGTCGACGCCACCGCCCGGCTCGTGGAGAAGTCCGGCGGTTCGGCGCCGTTCGCGCCGATGGACGTGCTGGAGTTCGGCCGGATGGGCGGGTTCACCGACCGGGGCGGGGCGTACTTCGGTATCTGGCAGCCGAAGCAGCTCGTGGGGCTCGGGGTCGCGGGGGACACCGGCAGTCTGTGCTGGGCTGAGCTGTACACCCCGGACGTCCCGGCCGCCGCGGCGTTCTACGCCGCGGTCCTCGGCTGGGAGAGCAGCCAGGTGCCCTACCCGGGCGGTGGCGGATCGTACACGGTGGTCCGTACCTCGGGTGGCGGCGAGGAGAGCTCCTTCGGCGGGCTCGTCCCGCTCGACGCCGTGCCGGTACGGGCTGTCGTGGGCCCGCACTGGCTGCCGTACATCGAGGTCGAGGACTGCGACGCCACGGTGGCCGAGGTCGAGCGGCTGGGCGGCAAGCTGACACTGGCGCCGCTGGAGATGGAGGGCGTGGGCAGGTTCGCCAACGTCACCGATCCCTGTGGTGCGCCGTTCGCGGTGATCAGGAGCGCGTAGCCGCCGACCTGCTCCCGGTGGCCCGGGGCCGGTGATTGATGCATCGTTGATCAGTCGTTTATCGCGGCACGGCACTGTGTGCTGCATGCTGATCAACACCCCGACCGACCCCGCTCTCGCCTGGCAGGAGACAGCGCTGTGCGCGCAAGCGGGGCCCGAGTTCTTCTTCCCCGCCCCCGGCAGCTCCACCCGGGAGGCCAAGCAGCTCTGCAACGCCTGCGAAGGGCGTCAGGCCTGCCTGGAGTACGCCCTCGACAACGACGAGCGCTTCGGCGTGTGGGGCGGGCTCTCAGAGAAGGAGCGCGACCGGCTGCGCAGAGCGGGGCGCGACCGCGCGTGATCGCGTGCGCCGGGCCGGTGACCCCGGCCGGGCGCCCGCGTCACGACACCCGTTTCAGGACGCCCGCGGGGCGCCCCCGTGTCAGGACGCCACGTGGAAGGTCTCGCCGTACATCTTCCACGTCAGCGGCGGGGTCAGCCCCAGGTTGTCGTCGTACAGGAACTCCCGCTGCGTCGTGTCGATGCGCGAGGTGTCGTGCTGGTTCTTCTTCGACTTCATCACGGCCCGCGCGGCATCCAGGAACGCGTCCAGATAGACCTTCTCGTCGCCGCCCTCGTCGACCGTGTCGGCCTCGGCCAGTGCCGCCTTCCGGATTCCGTAGAAGGCGTCGGGCTCCGTCCCCGGGCCCTGCAGCACCATCGCGTCGAAGTAGATGAACTGGCCGAGGGTGCCGAGTCCGTCCAGCTTGGCCAGCCGTACGGCCGGCTCGAAGTACTGCTTGTCCCTGACCCGGTCCTGTGCGGCGCGGAACACCGGGTCCTCGGCCGACTTCTTCCACGCGGCCGTGAAGCCGGGGTCCAGGCCCTTGTGCGAGCCGGTGCCGTCGACCTCGCGCAGAGCGGGGACGAACCGCTTCAGCGGGCTGTCCGGATGGTCCTTGGTGAACGCCTCGACGAACGTGAGCATGTCGTGCGTTCCGGAGCAGAACCCGACGATCCCGGCCGTGTAGCCGGTGCCGTCGCCGTTGTCGTCGATCATGCCGTACTGGCCGTGCCAGTCCAGCGTCGAGCTCTCCGACGTCGCCAGCAGCTTCCAGGCCAGCTCGCGTTTCGCCGGTGCGGCCAGTCCGGCCGGCATCGCCTCGACGCGCTCGTCCAGCTGACGGCGTTCCTCGTCGTTCGCGGCGGCGTACGGGTCGGGGCCCACGGACGCGTCGGCCGGGTCCGCGGCGGCAGCGGAGCCTCCGGCGGGGGAGCCGGCGGACGGCTCGGGATCGTCGCCGCCGCCGTTGAAGAGGATGGAGGCGGCGATGGCTATCGGCGCGGCGAAGAGAACGAAACGCGTCACAGGTTTCACCGGCACAGAGTACGGTCCGCGAGCCCGCCGTGAGGGGCCACCCCGCCCCGCGGTGAGCGGTCACCGCGGGGCGGAGGGCGGCCGGAGCGTCAGGCCTGGGTGCGGGCCGCCAACCGTGCCTTGCGTGCGGCCAGCTTCTCGTCGAACTTCGCGGCCTCGCTGTCCAGCCCGTTCATGTACAGGCCGAGCTCCTCCTGCGCCTTCAGACCGTCCGGGCCGAGCCCGTCGATGTCCAGCACCTTCAGGTAGCGCAGCACGGGCTGGATGACGTCGTCGTGGTGGATGCGCATGTTGTAGATCTCGCCGATCGCCATCTGCGCGGCGGCCCGCTCGAAGCCGGGCATGCCGTGGCCGGGCATCCGGAAGCCAACGACGACGTCGCGCACGGACTGCATGGTCAGGTCCGGGGCGAGCTCGAAGGCCGCGCCCAGGAGGTTGCGGTAGAACACCATGTGGAGGTTCTCGTCGGTGGCGATCCGCGCCAGCATCCGGTCGCAGACCGGGTCGCCCGACTGATGGCCGGTGTTCCGGTGGGAGACCCGGGTGGCCAGCTCCTGGAAGGCGACATAGGCCACGGAGTGCAGCATCGAGTGGCGGTTGTCGGACTCGAAGCCCTCCGCCATGTGCGCCATCCGGAACTGCTCCAGCTTGTCCGGGTCGACCGCGCGCGAGGTGAGCAGGTAGTCGCGCATCACGATGCCGTGCCGGCCCTCCTCGGCCGTCCAGCGGTGCACCCAGGTGCCCCAGGCGCCGTCGCGGCCGAAGAGCGAGGCGATCTCGTGGTGGTAGCTGGGGAGGTTGTCCTCGGTCAGCAGGTTCACGACCAGGGCGATCTTGCCGATGTCGGTGACCTTGGACTGCTCGGGCTCCCAGGCCTGGCCGTCCTCGAAGATGCCGGAGAAATTCCGGCCGTCGGAGAAGGGCACGTACTCGTGCGGCATCCAGTCCTTGGCGACCTTGAGATGGCGGTTGAGTTCCTTCTCCACCACCTCTTCCAGCGCGTACAGCAGTTGGGCGTCAGTCCACGCCTGTGAACTGCCGAGGTGGGGAGAGGCGATAGTCACGGGGAGCTCCTGGGGACGGGAGAATTACCTACGGCTTCGTAGGTTACGAGACCGTAGGTTAAAGCGGCAGTAAGGCCGGAGCCAAGCCCACCCGGGCGATATGTGCTTACCTTGTGTAATAGGTGCAGGTCAGCCCGGTATACGGAGGGTCAGGACGGCTGTGGGGGAGGGGGGTCAGAAAGCGAAAAGGCCGGGCCCGGCCCCCGGTGGCGATGGGCTCTGAACAGTCGGCATACTCGGAGCGCACGGCGCACGGGGGGCTCGGTCGGTCAGGGTCAGAGCAGATGGTCCGCCGCGCCGGACTTCACCGCGAAGATCAGTGCCCGCAGTGCCTCCACGGAGTCGCTGACATAGGTGGCGGTGTCGGTGGTGGAGCCGATGTAGGCACGGCCCTGCTCGTCCAGTCCGAAACGGAAGCAGTTGGCACCCTCGCTGCAGAACGCCTCGTCCCAGCAGATGTCGTTCATGTCTCTCCTCAGAGGTCCTTGGCTATGCACCGGATGAAGTCGCGTGATTCCCCGACGGGCAGTGCGAGCGCCCGAAGACGCTCCAACAGGCCTCGGTAGCGCCTCAGTTGCATGTCCGCATCGAGCAGCATCGAGCCGTGCGAGGAATCGAGCTGCACGGTATCGAGCTGGGGGACCGCCGCGCCGACATATGTGAAGGACTGTCCGGCGCCGGGGAACCCGCCGGCCGCGAACGGGATCACCCGGACGGTTGTCCGGTCCCGTTCGGACTGGGCGAGGATGTGCTTCAGCTGCGCCTCGGTGACCTTGGGGCCGCCGAACTGCATCCGGAGGGCGGCCTCGTGGACCACCGCCTCGTACAGGGGTGGCCGGTCCCGTTCGAGCACCTCCTGTCGGCGCAGCCGCAGCGAGAGCCGGGCCATCAGGTCGGGGCGCGGCAGCTGGGGGTCGGCGGTGTCGAAGACCGCCCGCGCGTGCTCCTCGGTCTGCAGCAGCCCCGGGATGTGCGTGGTGGTCGCGGTGTTCAACTCCACCGCGTGGAACTCCAGTTCGGCGATGTCCAGCAGGCTGGGCAGCAGGAGTCCGCGATGCTCCTCCCACCACCCCCTGGCCCGCTCCTGTGCCATCTCGGCCAGCAGGTCCACGAGGCCGGTGTCGGGGCAGCCGTAGTTGAAGGCGAGGGTGCGGACCCGTTCGGCGCTGATGCCGAACCGGCCCGATTCGATGTTCGGGATCCGGGTGCGGTCGACGCCGAGCAGTGCGGCGGCCTGCTGGGCCGTCATTCCCGACTGCTCACGCAGCTTGCGCAGTTCGTACCCGAGGCGCTGTTGCCGGGCGGTCGGGGTGCTCCTGGGAGGCACGCTGTGTGTCCTTCCGGGTGTGGGGAGTCAGTGAAATGACCGGAACAACACAAGTAGTAGCACTGTGCTCCGCTTGTGGGCTACGGTCGGTAGCGCAAGTCTCACACGGGGCGACCATGCCTCTGTGTGACCGCCGCCACACGAACCGGGATATGTGAGTACTTTGATGAAGGGCGCACTGCGTTGCCTCCCCGCCCTCGCCCCCACCGGGCCCCACCCGCCGAGAGCGGACAATCTGAGCTATTCGTTCGCCCTGCCCGGTGGGGCCTTCTGTGCCGGACTCGCCCGCCGCGTCGTGAGTGACCTGCTCATCCGGCACGACCTCGCGGGACTCCGCGATACCGCGGTCCTCGCCACGTCCGAACTGGTCGCCGTGGCCTACCGGTTCACGCCCGACCGGGAGATGCTGCTGCGGATCCACTGGCATTTCGACGCTCTGCGGATCGTCCTCTACGACCAACACCCGTGCCACACGACGCCCGAGAGGTCCGAGGAGTGCAGGGAGCGCCGCAGCGCCGACATGTGGCTGCTGGCGGCCGCGGTCGACGCGCACGGCGGTGACTGGGGACTCGCCCCCGCCCTGACGGCCACCGGCGGCTCCAAGACCTGGGCGTTACTCCACCCCTAGCCCCGCACCGCCCCGCTTCCGGTCTCTCCCCCCACACGCGGGGTTCCTCACATACTCGCGCGCACCTCCTGCGCCGTGGTGTCCCGGAGTTCACCGTCGAGCAGCAGCCAGCGCGTGATTCCGAGTGACTCCAGGAACGGCACGTCGTGACTCGCCACGATGAGCGCTCCCTCGTACGACTCCAGTGCCGCCGTCAGCCGGCTCACGCTCGCCAGGTCCAGACTGTTCGTCGGCTCGTCCAGCATCAGCAGCTGGGGCGCCGGTTCGGCGAGCAGCAGCGCGGCCAGCGCCGCACGGAACCTTTCGCCGCCCGACAGGGTCCCCGCAGGCCGGTCCGACCGTGCTCCCTTGAACAGAAAGCGTGCCAGCCTCGCCCGGATGGCGTTGTCCGTGGCATCCGGTGCGAACCGTGCCACGTTCTCCACCACGCTCAGCCCGTCGTCGAGCACGTCCAGCCGCTGCGGCAGGAAGCGTGTCGGGACCTCCACCGCGGCCTCGCCGGACACCGGTGCCAGCTCGCCGACGAGCGTCCGCAGCAGTGTGGTCTTGCCCGCTCCGTTACGTCCCACCAGCGCGATGCGCTCCGGACCGCGCACCTCGAACGCGCCCTGGACCCGGGCCCCGTAGGCCAGTTCCAGATCGCGCAGCACCAGCACGCCTCGGCCCGGATGGACCTTGGTGTGCGGGAGCTCGACCCGGATCTCGTCGTCGTCGCGCACCGCCTCGACCGCGTCGTCCAGGCGCTCCCTCGCCTCGGCCAGCCTGTCGGTGTGCATGATGCGGTGCTTGCCGGCCGACTCCTGCGCGGCACGCTTACGGGCGCCCATGACGATCTTCGGCTCGCGCTTCTGGTCTTTCATCTTCTGCCCGTAGCGCTTGCGCCGGGCCAGCTTGACCTGGGCGTCCGCGAGTTCGCGTTTCTGCCGGTGCACATCGGCCTCCGCGACCCGCACCATGCGCTCGGCGGCCTCCTGCTCCACGGCGAGCGCCTCCTCGTACGCGGAGAGGTTTCCGCCGTACCAGGTGACCTCGGAGCCCCGCAGATCCGCGATCTGGTCGACGCGTTCCAGGAGTTCCCGGTCGTGGCTGACGATCACCAGGACCCCGCTCCACGCGTCGACCGCGGCGTACAGGCGTTGTCGTGCGTACAGGTCCAGGTTGTTCGTCGGCTCGTCGAGCAGCAGTACGTCCGGCCGGGCCAGCAGGAGTGCGGCCAGCCGCAGCAGTACGCACTCCCCGCCGGACACCTCACCGATGGTCCGGTCGAGCCCGATGTGCCCGAGGCCGAGCTGGTCGAGCGTGGCGCGGGCCCGCTCCTCCACGTCCCAGTCGTCGCCGACGGCCGCGAACCGCTCCTCGCCGACGTCGCCCGCCTCGATGGCGTGCAGCGCCGCACGGGCCGAGGCGATGCCGAGGGCCGCGTCGACCCGCAGCGCGGTGTCCAGGACCAGGTTCTGCGGCAGGTACCCGACCGTGCCCGTCGCCCCGATCCGGCCCCCGGCCGGGGTGAGGTCGCCGGCGATGAGCCGCAGCAGGGTCGACTTGCCCGCGCCGTTGACGCCGATGAGACCGGTTCGGCCGGGTCCCACGGTCAGATGGAAGTCGTCGAACACCTCGCTGCCGTCCGGCCAGGCGAAGGAGAGCGACGAGCAGGTGATGTGTGCGAGCGGAGCTGACATGGGGAATCTCCCGGTTGCGAGGAACGTCAGGGGCAACGGGATCGAGACACCGGCCACCGGCGTTCCACGGAAGGATTCCGGATTCCGGAATGTGTGGAGGAAAGCCCTGGTCGCGGAGGACAGCTCGTAGAGCCGAGGTCACACTCGGGCACGCGGGCATGTGGGGACATGGCACGGCGTGCGACGCGGTGTCTCAAGACCTCAGACGAGCAACGTCCTGCTCCGATCGGCGACGACAAGGACACCGCGGACGCTACGCCCGGCCGGGTGGCGGGGCAAACGAATTAGCGGGAGCCGCCGAGCAGGTCCGTCAGGCTTCGGTCCAGGTCCAGGAAGCGGTGCTCGGCACCGACGGGCACCAGCTGCTGGGTCCGCCGCAGGAACCGCCGCAGGTCGGCGGTGCGTACGTGCACCATCGCGATGCCCTCGGCGGCGTGGAACTCCAGCACCGTGCGCTCGTACCCGAAGGGCCTGATCCGTACGTCACCCAGGCCGGCCGGCGCGTCCGTGCCCTCCGCGAGCAGCTCCCGGGAGAACTCCCAGGCCACCTCGGTGCCCTCCAGCGTCGCGGGTGCGGGGAAGGCCATGCGGATCGCGAAGGGGTCCGTGCGGTCGTAACTCAGGACGGCGGGGAGTGTCTCCATCTGCGGCGCGGACGCCACCATGCGGGCCTGCACGGACTGCTCGATAACGATGGACAAGACCTGCTCCCTCTCGCGACCGGATGAACGGGTTCCCGGCACTGATACAGACGACGGAAGCCGCCGATCCGTGCACCGGGGGACCGCGTGAGCTGCGTCACCGCTCACCGCTCACCGCTCACCGCTCACCGCTCACCGCTCACCGCTCACCGCTCACCGGTCCCGCAGGGGCGTGGTCACAGCTGCTGACGGTGGGGCGCGAGGGCCTGCGAGGTCCTGGTCGCGATGAATTCCGTGATCCGGTAGGCGCAGACCCCGTGCACGGCGAAGGGATCGGTCTCCGTGAGCCGCTCGATGGCGGCCCGGTCGTCCCCGACCGCGAGGATCACTCCGCCGTCCCGCGGGTTCTTGCGGCCGGAGGCGATGAACACCCCGGCCGCGTACTGCGTGTCGAGCCAGCCGGCATGCTCCTTCATCAGCGCGTCGACACGGTCCAGCGGTGCGGAGTAGGACAGCTCAAGTACGAACATGATCTCCAGGCTACGGGAGTCCGGGGGCGGTTGAGGGCAGTGACGACGCGACCCCCGCCCCGAACGAAAGACCTAAGCTGGTCGCCACCATGACAACTCTTCGGATGCCCGCCGACGAGGCCGCGGCCCGCGCCCTCCAGGACTCCCTGCGCGCCCGGGTGGTGCTCGACGAGCCGGGACCGCCGCCCGGCACCGGCCGGGTGACAGGTGTCGACGTCGCCTACGACGACGAGCGCGACGTCGTCGTGGCGGCGGCCGTCGTCCTGGACGCGGCCACCCTGGACGTGGTGGCCGAGTCCACCGCCGTCGGCCGGGTCACCTTCCCGTACGTGCCCGGACTCCTGGCCTTCCGCGAGATCCCCACGGTGCTCTGCGCGCTGGAGTCGCTGCCGGTTGACCCGGGCCTCGTCGTCTGCGACGGATACGGACGGGCGCACCCCCGCCGCTTCGGGCTCGCCAGCCATCTGGGGGTGCTCACCGGGCTGCCGGTCATCGGCGTCGCGAAGAACCCGTTCACCTTCTCGTACGAACAGCCCGGCCCGAGCCGCGGCGACCGCTCACCGCTGCTCGACGGGGACGAGGAGGTGGGCCGGGCGCTGCGCACCCGGAACGGCACGAAACCGGTCTTCGTCTCCGTCGGCCACCGCACCGGCCTCGACAACGCCTGCGCGCACACCCTGCTGCTGGCCAGGGACTTCCGCCAGCCCGAGACCACCCGCCGGGCCGACGCGCTCTGCCGGCGGGCGCTGCGCGAGGCGACCGGCTGAAGGCGACGCGGGCCGCGGCGAGGGTGTCTGAGTATCCGTACGGATAGCGTTCGACGATCATGGTCGGCACTCTGGACACATGAACGTACCTCGCACACCCACCCGAACCGCACCCCTTCACCCCGCTCAGCGCCGCGCCGCGGTGGGCATGCTGATCGGGGGTGCGGTGGCGTTCGTCTGGGCCGGGGCGATGCTCTACACCCTCGCCTCGTGGATCCTCTAGCGGCGCGTCAGCGGACCGCCGCCACCCGGAAGCCCAGCCCGGCCGCCCGCAGCCGTTCGCCCAGCGCGTCGCCCATCGCGACGGCCGTGGTGACCTGCCCCGACACCGTCGGCAGCTCGTCCAGGGCCAGGCACAGCGCGGACTCCGCGAGCATCCGGGCCGTCTCGCCGTAGCCCGGGTCGCCGCCCGACACCTCGGTGAACACCCGGCGGCCGCCGCCCTCGCCGACGAAGCGCACCGTGAACCAGCTGCGCTGCCTGCGCTCCGCGTCCGGGCCCGAGCCGGGCTCGTACCGGTTCATCAGCCACGTCCGTGCGGCGGGCAGCTGCGCGGCGCCCAGCAGGGCACCCATCGCCGCGGTGCCGCCCAGTGCCACCGGCAGGTGCTTGACCGAGGCGTAGTGGCGGTAGCGGAAGTCCGGGCCGTAGCGGGGCAGCGCGCGGGCCGAGCGCTTCACGAGCTGCCCGTCGATCGTGGGCAGCGGAAGTGCCCAGGTCCCCGTCTCCGTACTGAAGCGCGGCCCGCCCATCGGCGCGCTGGCGCGGCGGCCGACCAGGCGCGGCTCGTGCAGCCGGCGCTCGCGCGCGGCGCGCAGCATCTGCGGGCCCCGGCCCATCGAGTTGAGCGCCGAGGCGAACGTACCGCCCGAGAAGGCGGCGTTGCTGCGGACGAAGCCGTCGATCCGCAGGGGCACCCCCTCGGGCAGCTGCTGGACCGTGAAGTACACCCCGAGGTCGTGCGGCACGGAGTCGAAGCCGCACGCGTGCACGATCCGGGCGCCGGTCTCGCGCGCCCGGGCGTCGTGCTCCAGGTAGACCCGGTCGATGAACTCCGGCTCGCCGGAGAGATCCGCGTAGTCCGTGCCCTCCTCGGCGCAGGCCGCGACCAGCTTCTCGCCGTACCAGACGTACGGGCCGACCGTCGTGGCCACCACATGGGTGGACCCGGCCAGTTCGCGCAGCGACCCGGCGTCGTCCGCGTCGGCGTGCAGCAGGGGGATGTCCGCGCAGTCCGGACGGAGGGAGGTGAGGTGATTGCGCAACTGCTCCAGTTTGGCGCGATTGCGGCCCGCCAGAGCCCATCGGCACCCCTGTGGCGCGTGTGCCGCCAGATATTCGGCGGTGAGGACTCCCACGAATCCGGTGGCGCCGAAGAGGACTACGTCATAGGGGCGTTGTGCCCCGTTCTGCCTGTTCACGAGTGCCTCCGCACGGGCCGGCGCCGATGTAGCAGCCAGAGGTTAGCGGAGGTGGACGTGGCGGTGTGCGGCCGGGAGGCTTTCGTGGGGGAGGATCGGCCGAAAAGAACTAAGCGCTTGCTCGGCCGAAAGGGTTGTGCGGAGGGCGGCCGGTTCTTAGCATCATCGGTGTTACATCAGTTGTGTCATACCGCTGGGGGCTTGATGGCAACAGCAGGGAACGGTGCGCACGGCCCGCGGGGCCCGCTCGCCGGAGTACGGGTGGTCGAGCTGGCGGGCATCGGGCCCGGTCCGTTCGCCGCGATGCTCCTGGCCGATCTGGGCGCCGACGTGGTGCGGGTGGACCGGCCCGGCGGCGCCGGACTCGGCATCGACCCGGCCCGCGACCTCACCAACCGCAACAAGCGCTCCGTCCTCGTCGACCTCAAGGCCGAGGGCGGCCCGGACACGGTCCTGGACCTGGTGGGGCGCGCCGACATCCTCATCGAGGGCTACCGGCCGGGCGTCGCCGAACGGCTGGGAATCGGCCCCGACGCCTGCCTGGCCCGCAATCCGCGCCTCGTCTACGGGCGGATGACCGGCTGGGGCCAGGACGGCCCGCTCGCCGAGCGGGCCGGGCACGACATCGCCTACATCGCCCTCACCGGCACCCTCTCCATGATCGGCAAGCCGGACGAGCCGCCCACCGTCCCGGCCAACCTGCTCGGGGACTACGCGGGCGGCTCGCTCTACCTCGTCGTCGGCGTCCTCGCCGCCCTCCAGCACGCCCGCACCCCCGGCGGCTCCGGCCAGGTCGTGGACGCGGCGATCGTCGACGGCACCGCCCACCTCGCCATGATGATCCACGGGATGCTGGCGGCAGGCGGCTGGCAGGACCGGCGCGGCTCCAACCTGCTGGACGGCGGCTGCCCGTTCTACGGCTCCTACGAGACCGCCGACGGCGAGTACATGGCGGTCGGCCCGCTGGAACAGCGGTTCTACGCCGAGTTCACCGAGCTCCTCGGCATCGGCGAGACGGCGCCCGACCGAGGCGACCTCTCCCGCTGGGACGAACTGCGCGCGGTCGTCGCCGCCCGGTTCCGCACCCGCACCCGCGCCGAGTGGACCGAGGTCTTCGACGGCTCGGACGCCTGCGTGGCGCCCGTCCTCTCGCTCCGCGAGGCACCGCACCATCCGCACCTCGCCGCCCGCGCCACCTTCGTCGAACACGGCGGACTCACCCAGCCCGCACCCGCGCCCCGCTTCTCGGCCACGCCCGCCTCCGTGCACGGCGGTCCGGCGCTCCCGGGCGCCGACACCGAAGACGTCGCCGCCGACTGGGACGTACCGGCTCTGCGGACCATCCGGAAGGACACCACCGACTGATGCAGCGGCAGATCTTCACCGACGAGCACGACGCGTTCCGCGAGGCCGTGCGCACCTTCCTGGCCAAGGAGGTGCTCCCGCACTACGAGCAGTGGGAGAAGGACGGCATCGTCTCGCGCGAGGCCTGGCGCGCGGCAGGCCGGCAGGGGCTCCTCGGCCTCGCGGTGCCCGAGGAGTACGGGGGCGGCGGCAACGCCGACTTCCGCTACAGCGCCGTACTGGCCGAGGAGTTCACCCGGGCGGGCGCCGCGGGGCTCGCGCTCGGCCTGCACAACGACATCATCGGCCCCTACCTCACCGGCCTCGGCACCGACGAGCAGAAGCGGCGCTGGCTGCCCGGCTTCTGCGGCGGCGAGATCATCACCGCCATCGCCATGACCGAACCCGGTGCCGGATCCGACCTCCAGGGCATCCGCACCACGGCCGAGGACAAGGGCGACCACTGGCTGCTCAACGGCTCCAAGACCTTCATCTCCAACGGGATCCTCGCCGACCTGGTCGTCGTCGTGGCGAAGACCACCCCGGAGGGCGGCGCGAAGGGCCTCTCGCTGATAGTCGTCGAGCGGGGTGCGGAGGGCTTCGAGCGCGGCCGCAACCTCGACAAGATCGGCCAGAAGTCCCAGGACACCGCCGAGCTGTTCTTCAACGACGTCCGGGTGCCCAAGGAGAACCTCCTCGGTGAGCTCGACGGCGCCTTCATCCACCTGATGACCAACCTCGCCCAGGAACGCATGGGCATAGCGGTCGCCGGGATCGCCGCCGCCGAGCACCTGGTCGAGATCACATCCGAGTACGTCAAGGAGCGCGAGGCCTTCGGGCGCCCGCTCTCCAAGCTCCAGCACATCCGGTTCGAGATCGCGGAGATGGCCACCGAGTGCGCCGTCACCCGCGCCTTCCTCGACCGGTGCATCGTCGACCACTCGGAGGGGACGCTCGACGCCGTGCACGCCTCGATGGCCAAGTGGTGGGCCACCGAACTGCAGAAGCGGGTGGCCGACCGCTGCCTCCAGCTCCACGGCGGCTACGGCTACATGACGGAGTACCGGGTGGCCAAGGCGTTCACCGACGGCCGCATCCAGACCATCTACGGCGGCACGACCGAGATCATGAAGGAGATCATCGGCCGCTCGCTGCTCGCCTGAGCCCCCGTACCGCGCTGACAACCACCCCCGAAAGGCAGCTGTCTTGAGTACCGAAGCATTCGTCTACGACGCGATCCGCACCCCGCGCGGCCGCGGCAAGGCCAACGGCGCCCTGCACGGCACCAAGCCGATCGACCTCGTCGTCGGCCTGATCCACGAGATCCGCGGCCGCTTCCCCGGCCTGGACCCGGCCGCCATCGACGACATCGTCCTCGGCGTGGTCAGCCCGCTCGGGGACCAGGGCTCCGACATCGCCCGCATCGCCGCCATCGCGGCCGGCCTCCCGGACACCGTCGCCGGCGTCCAGGAGAACCGCTTCTGTGCCTCGGGCCTGGAAGCCGTCAACCTGGCCGCCGCCAAGGTCCGTTCGGGCTGGGAGGACCTCATCCTCGCGGGCGGCGTCGAGTCGATGTCCCGGGTGCCGATGGGCTCGGACGGCGGCGCCTGGGCGATGGACCCGATGACCAACTACGAGACCGGCTTCGCACCCCAGGGCGTCGGCGCCGACCTCATCGCGACGATCGAGGGCTTCACCCGCCGCGACGTCGACGAGTTCGCCGCGCTGTCGCAGGAGCGGGCCGCCGAGGCGTGGAAGGACAACCGCTTCGCGCGCTCCGTCGTCCCCGTCAAGGACCGCAACGGCCTCGTCGTCCTCGACCACGACGAGCACATGCGGCCCGGCACCACGGCCGACTCCCTCGCCGCGCTCAAGCCGTCGTTCGCGGGCATCGGCGAGATGGGCGGCTTCGACGCCGTCGCTCTGCAGAAGTACCACTGGGTGGAGAAGATCGACCACGTCCACCACGCGGGCAACTCCTCCGGCATCGTCGACGGGGCGGCCCTGGTCGCGATCGGCTCGAAGGAGATCGGGGAGCGCTACGGCCTCACCCCGCGCGCCCGGATCGTCTCCGCCGCCGTCTCCGGCTCCGAGCCCACCATCATGCTCACCGGCCCGGCGCCCGCCACCCGCAAAGCACTCGCCAAGGCCGGCCTCACCATCGACGACATCGACCTCGTCGAGATCAACGAGGCCTTCGCCGGCGTCGTCCTGCGCTTCGCCAGGGACATGGGGCTCCCCCTCGACAGGATCAACGTCAACGGCGGCGCCATCGCGCTCGGCCACCCGCTCGGCGCCACCGGCGCGATGATCCTCGGCACCCTCATCGACGAACTGGAGCGCCGGGACAAGCGCTACGGCCTCGCCACCCTGTGCGTCGGCGGCGGCATGGGCGTCGCCACCGTCATCGAGCGTCTCTGACCGTCCCCCTTCCTACGGAGAAGACAGACACATGACCGAGAGCACGACCATCCGCTGGGAACAGGACGGGACCGGCGTCGTCACCCTCGTACTCGACGACCCCGACCAGTCCGCCAACACGATGAACCAGGCCTTCAAGGACTCCATCGCGGCCGTCGCGGAGCGCGCCGAGGCCGAGAAGGACACCATCCGGGGCATCATCTACACCTCCGCCAAGAAGACCTTCTTCGCCGGCGGCGACCTCAAGGACATGATCAAGGTCGGGCCCGAGAACGCCCAGCAGGCCTTCGACACCGGCACCGAGATCAAGCGCTCGCTGCGCCGCATCGAAACCCTCGGCAAGCCCGTCGTCGCCGCCATCAACGGCGCCGCCCTCGGCGGGGGCTACGAGATCGCCCTCGCCTCCCACCACCGCGTCGCCCTCGACGCGCCCGGCTCCCGCATCGGCCTGCCCGAGGTCACGCTCGGCCTGCTCCCCGCGGGCGGCGGCGTCACCCGCACCGTACGCCTCATGGGCATCGCCGACGCGCTGCTCAAGGTCCTCCTCCAGGGCACCCAGTACACCCCGCAGCGGGCTCTGGAGAACGGCCTGGTCCACGAGGTCGCCGCCACCCGCGAGGAGATGCTCGACAAGGCCCGCGCCTTCATCGAGGCCAACCCCGAGTCCCAGCAGCCCTGGGACGTCAAGGGCTACCGGATCCCCGGCGGCACCCCCTCGAACCCCAAGTTCGCCGCCAACCTGCCGGCGTTCCCGTCCAACCTGAAGAAGCAGCTGAACGGCGCGCCCATGCCCGCGCCGCGCAACATCCTCGCCGCGGCCGTCGAGGGCTCCCAGGTCGACTTCGACACCGCCCTGACCATCGAGGCCCGGTACTTCACCGAGCTGGTCACCGGCCAGGTCTCGAAGAACATGATCCAGGCGTTCTTCTTCGACCTCCAGGCCGTCAACTCCGGCGCCAGCCGCCCCAAGGGCATCGAGGAGCGCCAGGTCCGCAAGGTCGCCGTGCTCGGCGCCGGGATGATGGGCGCCGGCATCGCCTACTCCTGCGCCCGCGCGGGGATCGACGTCGTCCTCAAGGACGTCTCCGCCGAAGCCGCCGCCAAGGGCAAGGCCTACAGCGAGAAGCTGCTCGACAAGGCGCTGTCCCGGGGCCGCACGACCGAGGCGAAGCGGGACGAGCTGCTGGCCCGCATCACCCCGACCGGCGACCCGGCCGACCTCGCCGGCTGCGACGCCGTCATCGAGGCCGTCTTCGAGAACACCGAGCTCAAGCACAAGGTGTTCCAGGAGATCCAGGACGTCATCGAGCCCGACGCGCTGCTCTGCTCCAACACCTCCACGCTGCCCATCACCGCCTTGGCCGAAGGGGTCTCGCGCCCGGCCGACTTCATCGGGCTGCACTTCTTCTCGCCCGTCGACAAGATGCCGCTCGTCGAGATCATCAAGGGCGAGAAGACCGGCGACGAGGCACTGGCCCGCGCCTTCGACCTGGTCCGCCGGATCAAGAAGACCCCGATCGTCGTCAACGACTCACGCGGCTTCTTCACCTCGCGCGTCATCGGCCAGTTCATCAACGAGGGCGTGGCGATGGTCGGCGAAGGCGTCGAGCCCGCCTCCGTCGAGCAGGCCGCGGCCCAGGCCGGATACCCGGCCAAGGTCCTCTCCCTGATGGACGAGCTGACGCTCACCCTGCCCCGCAAGATCCGCGACGAGACCAGGCGGGCCGTCGAGGAGGCGGGCGGCAGCTGGGCGGGCCACCCCTCGGACTCGGTCATCGACCGGATGGTCGACGAGTTCGGCCGCCCGGGACGCAGCGGCGGCGCGGGCTTCTACGATTACGACGAGAACGGGAAGCGCACCCGCCTCTGGCCCGGCCTGCGCGAGCACTTCGGGGGTTTCGGGGGTCGCGCCCCGAGTGGGCACAGCACCAAGACGGACACGGACATCCCGTTCACCGACATGCAGGAGCGGATGCTCTTCTCCGAGGCCCTGGACAGCGTCCGCTGTCTGGAGGAGAACGTCCTGATCACCGTCGCGGACGCCAACATCGGCTCCATCATGGGCATCGGCTTCCCGCCGTGGACCGGCGGCGTGCTCCAGTACATCAACGGGTACGAGGGCGGCCTGCCCGGCTTCGTGGCCCGCGCCCGGGAACTGGCCGAGCGCTACGGCGACCGGTTCCTGCCGCCCGCGCTGCTGGTGGCGAAGGCGGAGAAGGGCGAGACCTTCCACGACTGACCCGCTGCGCTGCGGGCCGCGCCCACCCGGACGGGACCTACTCTGCCGGGCTCACCCATCGGTGAACGCGGCCCGCAGCTCCTCCTTCAGTGACCGCTGGAAGGCGGTCACCAGCGCCTGGAGCACCATCGGCTGCATGTGCGCGGACAGCGACTTCATCGCCTTGACGTGCTCCGGGTCCGACTCCCGCTCCCGGTAGGGGCTCCACACCTCGTCGCGGAAGAGCCGGGTCAGCTCGTGGGCGGCCGAGCGGGTGTGCTCCAGCAGGACCGTACGGGCGGCCAGGATCGTCTCGTGCGCGATCGGCACGTCGAGCAGCTCCACCCCGAGGCGCAGCAGCCCCGGATCCACCCGGTAGGGGTCCTCGCCGGGATCGGCCCGCTCCAGCACACCCATCGCGGCCAGCCGGTCGAGGTCCTGCCCGCTCAGCGTCCGCCCGGCCCGCCGCTCCAGCTCCGCCCGGGGCACGTCCTCCGCCGAGTCCGGCGCCCAGGAGGCCACCAGCGCCCGGTGGATCGCCAGGTCCTGGGCGCTCAGATCGGGCGGCAGCTGCTCCAGATACCGTTCGATCGCGGCGAGCGTCATGCCCTGGTGCTGGAGCTCCTCGATCAGCGCGAGACGGGAGAGGTGGTCGTGCCCGTAGTGCCCGACCCGGCGCGGCCCGATCACCGGCGGCGGCAGCAGCCCCCGGGTGCTGTAGAAGCGCACCGTGCGCACCGTCACCCCGGCGCGAGCGGCCAGCTCGTCGACGGTGAGCGTCGGCTCCTCGGTCCCGGTCGCCATCTCTGCTCCTCGTGTCCGGCCCCGCGGCTGGACTGCCGGGCGTGTGCGTCGATCAGGTTCAACAGTATTGCTGTCTCACCACTGTTGTGAAAGTGTCCGGCAGCAGCGAAGCGCGATCCACCCCAGGTGCCGGCCCGCCCGGTCGGCCGAAGGCGACAGGAGGCGGCCGTGACCACGATCCTGCGACTCCCCGCAGACCCCGATCACCTCACCCTCCCCGCGCTGCTCCGGCGCAACGCCGAGGACCACGGCGCCCGCCCGGCCCTCTCGTGGCGCCCGACCGGCGACGACGACGAGTGGACGACGCTCACCTGGCAGGAGGTCCGGCACGAGGTCGCGGTCCTGGCCGCCGGATACGCCGCGCTGGGCGTCCGGCGCGGCGAACAGGTTCTCATGATGGTGGGCAACCGCCCCGAGCACTGGCTCACCGATCTCGCCCTCACCCACCTCGGCGCCGTCCCCGTCACGGTGTACGGGACCTCGGCCCCCGGGCAGATCGCGCACATCGCCCGGCACAGCCGCGCCCGGTTCGCGCTCGTCGAGGGCGGCCGCGAGCGGGAGCTCTGGGAACCGCTGCTCACCGACGCCGCCGCGGGGCTGGAACGGCTGGTCGTCGTGGAGGCGGCCGACGCCGGGCCCCACCGCACGTACGGCTCGCTGCACGCCACCGGCACCCGGCTGCATCGCCCGGAGGTCTTCGAACGGGCCTGGCAGGCGTCGTGCGCCGACGACGCGCTCACCGTCGTCTACACCTCCGGCACCACCGGCGACCCGAAGGCCGTCCCGATCACCCACCGGGCCGTCGTCCGCAACGCGGTGGCACTGGACGCCGTCGTCGAACTCCCGTCCCACGTCGAGCACATCTGCTACCTGCCCCTCGCCCATATCGCGGAACGGATGCTGGGCATCTACCTCTCGGTCTTCCGCGCCTCGCACGTCCACCTCTGCCCCGACCCCTCGTCCGTCGCGGCCACGGCACGTGTCCTGCACCCGGCCCAGTTCTTCGGCGTTCCCAGGGTCTGGGAGAAGCTCGCCGCCGCGGTGCGGGCGGCGCTGGCCGCGCTGCCGCCCGAGCGGCGGGCGGAGATCGGGGCGGCGGGGGAGACCGCACGCGCACACGTCTCCTGCCGGGAACGCGGCGAAGCGCCCCCGCCGGCGCTCGAAGCCGCCTACCGGGAGGCCAGAAAGACGGTCCTTGAACCGGTGCTGGCCCTCGCCGGCTTCGACCGGCTGGTGTGGACCGCGAGCGCGTCCGCACCGATGCCGCTCGACGTGGTCCGCTTCTGGGCCGGCTTCGGAATCGTGATCATGGACGCCTGGGGGCTGACCGAGACGGTGGGCGTCTGCACCACGAACAGCCCGTCCGGCTTCCGGCTCGGATCGGTGGGCCGCCCGCTGGAGGGCGTGCAGGTGCGGACCGCCGACGACGGGGAGATCCTCGTCCGGGGCGAGACGGTGTTCGCCGGATATCTGTGTGCCGACGGCACGGTGGAGGGCGCGCTGGACGCGGACGGCTGGTTCCCGACCGGGGACATCGGCCGGATCGACGAGGACGGCTACCTCTGGCTCACCGACCGCAAGAAGGAAATGATCGTCACCTCGACCGGCAAGAACGTCTCCCCGGCACTCGTCGAGAACACCCTCAAGGAACACCCCCTGATCGGCCAGGCCCTCGTCCACGGCGACGGCCGCTCCTACCTGGTGGCCCTCCTCGTCCTGGACCCCGGGACGGCGCCGGCCTGGGCGGCGGCCCGGGGCATCGACGCGGAAGCCTCCGCACTCGCCGCCCACCCGGCCGTCCGGGAGGAGATCGCCCGCGCCGTGGCGGCGGCCAACTCCCGGCTCAACCGCACCGAGCAGGTCAAGCGCTTCCACCTGCTCCGGCAGGAGTGGAGCCCCGAGAGCGGCGAGCTGACCCCCTCGCTGAAGCTGCGGCGCGGGGTGATCGGCGAGAGGTACGCCGAGGCCGTCGCCGCGCTGTACCGGCCGGAGCCCGGCCAGGACGAGTGAGCCCACCGGCTGTCAGTACGCGCGGCAGACGGCAGTTTGACGACAGGCCCTAGGGTGGACCCGGACCGGCGCAGAGCGGGGAGGGCCCATGGTCGCACGGAGCACGGACGAAGCACTGCTGGCCGGCGCGCTCGACGGGACGCCGTCCTCCGACGTCCTGAGCGAGCAGATCCTCGATGCCGCGCGCGAGCAGTTCATGACCTTTGGGCTGCGCCGATCCACCGTCGACGACGTGGCCAAGCGGGCCGGGGTCTCGCGGGTGACCGTGTACCGGCGGTTCGGTAACAAGGACAGCCTGGTCTCCGCCTGTCTGCTGCGCGAGTACCGCCGCTTCGTCGTGGAGGTGGACCGGGCGGTCGCCCCACTGCCCACCACCGAGGACCGGATCGTCGAGGGCTTCGTGACGGTCCTGCGCCACATCCGCGAACACCCTCTGGTGGGAGGCCTGTTGCGGCTTGAGCCGGAGATCATGCTCCCGTTCCTGACGGTGGAGAGCGGACCCGCCCTGATCGCGATGCGCGGCTACGTGGCCGGCCGGCTGCGCGAGGCCAGGCGTGCGGAGGGACGGCCGCAGACCGACCCGGCCCCCGTCGCCGAGCTGATGGTGCGGATCACGGTCTCCTTCCTGCTCAACCCGGTCAGCTGCTTCGAACTCGACGACGACGAGCAGCTGCGGACGTTCGCCCGCAGCTACCTGGTGCCGCTGAACGCCTAGGCCGCCGAGTCGCGGATGTACAGGCGGCCGAGGCTGGACGGCCCTGCGTGAATCAGGGGTGCAACTGCTCCAGGTCGTCGAGCAGGCCCGGGTGGACGGGTTCCCAGCCGAGGGCGGCACGGGTGTGGGCGCTGGAGGCGGGCTGGTCGGCGGCGAACACCGGGCCGATCGGGCCGAAGGTCTCCTGCGGCACCGACGCGACCGGCAGGCCCAGGCGCCGCCCGATGACGGCCGTGATGTCGCGTACGGCGTCGCCCTCGTCGGCCACCGCGTGCCAGGCGCTGCCGGCGGGCGCCTTTTCCAGGGCGAGGCGGAACAGGACGGCGGCATCGAGGGCGTGCACGGCGGGCCAGCGCTGTGTGCCGTCGCCGGGGTAGCCGACGGTGCCGTTGCGGCGGGCGATATCGGTGAGCAGGCCGGCGAAGCCGCCCTGACCGTCGCGATGGACCGTGCGCGGCAGGCGCACGGAGGTGCTGCGCACGCCGCGAGGAGCGAGGGAGAGGGCGCGCTCGACCGAGACGCTGCGGCCGCCGATGGGCCCATCGGTGGGCAGCGGGTCGGCCTCGGTGGAGGCGCGGCCCGGTGCGAGCGGTGTGCCCGAGACGGTGACCAGGGGCCGGTCGGTGCCGATGAGGGCCTCGCCGAGGACGTTGAGCGCGGCACCTTCCTCTGCGACGGCGCGGGCGAGGGCTTCGGGGGAGCTGAAGTCGTTGGCGAAGGCGAGGTGGATGACCCCGTCCGCCCGCTGGGCGCCCTCGCGCAGGACGTCGAGGTCGGTGAGGGACCCGCGCAGAACGCTGGCCCCGGCCCGCGTGGACCGCTGCGCGGAGGCGTCGGAGCGGGCGAGGGAGGTGACAGTGTGACCTGCGGAAAGCAGTTCGGCGACGACGGCCGTGCCGATCAGGCCCGTACCGCCGGTGATGAAGACGCGCATGGTTGGCTCCAGAAAGCAGTGATGCGACAGGCGTCGCATCACTGTACTGCGGTTGACGCGACACCTGTCGCATTGACCTAGAATGGCGGAATGCCGAGATGGAAGCCCGACGCACAGCAACGCCTGGTAGTGGCGGCGCTGCAGTTGTTCGTGGAGCAAGGCTTCGACGACACCACGGTGACGCAGATCGCCGAGCGGGCCGGGCTCACCCGAAGCACCTTCCACCGTCATTTCACGGAGAAGCGGGAGATCCTCACCGCCGGACAGGCGACACTCAGTCGGCTGATGGCCGAAGGCATCGCGGCCGCCCCCGCCGGCGCTACGCCGCTGACAGCGGTCGCCTCCGGTCTGGAGCGCGCTTCGAGCGAGATGACCTCCTTCAATCGAGAACTCGGCCCGTTGCTGCATGCGGCGATCGAGGCGAACGAGGAACTGCGCGAGCGCAACGCCCTGAAGAGTGTCGGCATGGCCGCCGCGATGGCCGGCGCTCTGGGAGAGCGCGGAGTCGCCGAGACGACGGCACGCGTCGCAGCTGAACTCGGCGTCCTCGCCTTCGGCATCGGCTTCACCCGCTGGACGGACCCGGCCCGGGACCCGGAGCCCGGCGACCTGGCCGCCCTCGCCCGGACAGCACTCGACGAACTGCGCACGGCAGTGTCAGAGTTGCACTGACTGCTGTGGGTGGCGGCCGTGCCCGCATCCACCGGGCCTCGCGAGGCCATGCACCTCACTACTGACCGGATCTCCCTGACAGCCGTGGTCGAAGACGCTCGGCACCTGAGCCGACGGGGCGGATCTGCTGAGGGGGTCTCATGGAGAAGGACACGGAGCGGGAGCGCAGCGGGGAGGCGGCAGCGAACGCCTACGAGCGGGTCCTCGCAGAGGATCGGCGGGTGCTCCGGGCGGTGCTGCGCTCCAGTCGGGGCGGAGCGCATTGCGGTGTCGTGGTGACTGCCCTGGTGCTCGGTACGGTCGGGGCTCTGGACGGCCCGAAGTGGCCGTTGACCGTCGGCGGGGTGCTCGCGGTCTGGTTCGCGTTGGTCCTGGCTGTGGTCAGCCGACGCGGCGCACGGAGGTGGAAGGCGATCGAGCGCGCGTACATAGCGACCTTCGGCTGGGCCCAGTGGCTCTGACCTGTCCGAGCCTTGCCGCTCAGCGGTTGAGCGACGAGGGATCGGGGCGGCGCTCGTCGGGCAGCGGCTCCAGGGGCCGGCTGCCCGCCCAGTGCGGCCCCAGGTCGTCCAGCCGCCAGCCGAAGGGGTACGAGCGCGGCTGCGGGCGTGAGGGCAGCCGGCGGGGCCGTGCCGGGAGGAGGAGCACGCACCGCGAGCGGGCGCGCAGTGACGCGGCGGCCGCCGAGCGGGCCCAGCGGGGCTGGGGACGGAACCCCAGGGCCCGCAGCAGCGGTTCGTCCAGCAGGGCGAGCGAGAAGCGTGCGATCACCGGGCGCAGCGGGCGGGGGTACCAGGCGGCCATGGTCCGGAACGTGGCGTTGGCGACCCGCCGGTTCGCCGGGTCGTACGCGAACATCCGCTCCTCGTAGGAGTCCAGCAGCCGTTCGAACCCCTCGTAGGTGTCGGGCGCGTCCTCGATGCCCATCATCGCGGCCATCTTCCGGCCCACCTCGGTCAGCGCATCGGTCTCCACCCGGCACAGGGGCCGCCAGCCGAAGCGGTCGATCCAGCGCTTCGGCCCGACGACGGTGGTCGCCAGGACGTACAGGAAGTCCTCGTTGGGTATCCGGTACTTGCCGTGGATCCGGTTGAGATGGCGCGCGGCCGCCCGCCCGCGCTCCGAGTCGAATCCGTCGGCGGCCATCTCGTACCCGATCAGCACCGTGTCGTCGTACCGCTTCTGCCCGGCCCGTTCGAACTCCTGGGTCCGGTCCAGGAGCACGGAGATCCGGGGGACGCCGTAGTCCCGGAGGAAGGCGACGCTCACCCCCTGCCGGTAGTCCCAGGGGAACTCGTACTGGGAGATCAGGCGGAGGATCTCGGCGTAGTCGCGCGCCGGATCCATCCGGCGTATCTCGTGCAGACGGCTGTATCGGCCCATGGTGCGCCCTCCTGTCCGGGTACCGGCTTCTCGCGTGACGGTTCAACTCCATTGACCTGAGGGCAATGTGAGGGTCCGTCTGCTTCCGTGAGTCAAAGTTACAAATACTATTGACTTGTTTCACGGGGTCGTCAACAGTGCCGACGGGCGGGATTGCGGCAAGGGCCGGCGGGGCCGGTGCGCGTGACGTACGAAGCGCTCGCATACTGGATCACGAGGGGGCCGGTCGTCGGGCCGGGCGCCCGCAGACCGCCGGGAGAACCTAATGAGCAGCGAGCCGGAACCCGTACCACCCCCGCCCGGGGGCGTGCTGTGGAGCCTGTCCGGTGACGTCCGGGCGCTGCTGATGCTGCCCGCCGCCCTCACCCTCCAGGTCGCCCATCCTGCGGTCGGCGCGGGCGTCGATGAGCACTCCGTCTTCCGTACGGACCCGTGGGGGCGCGGTGAACGCTCCCTGCGCTCGCTCCAGCTCTGGGTGTACGGGGGAGCGGAGGCCGCGCGGGAGGGGCGCAGGCTCCGCCGGCTGCACCGCACCATTCAGGGCACCGACACCCGGGGCCGCCCGTATCACGCGCTGTCGCCGGCGAACTACGCATGGGTGCACGCCACCGGCTTCCCCGTGTACCGGCACGCGGCGCGCTACCTGATCCGCCCGCTCGACGGGGACCAGGAACGGGCCCTGTACCGGGAGTGGCTCCAGGTGGGCCGGGTGCTCGGGATCCGCGACCGGGACATGCCGCAGACGATCGAGGAGTTCTGGCCCTACTACCGCGCGATGCTGGCCGGTGAGATCGAGCGGACCGTCGTCGTCGACGGGCTCGTCGCCCCCGGCACCCCCGTACCGCCGCCGGACCGGGGGCCCCTCCTCCTGCGGGTGCTGCTGAGGGCCCTGTGGCCGGTGCTCCTTCCGCCGCTGGCCCGGTTCCGACGCTTCGTCACCATCGGCCTTATGCCCCCGGACGCGCGCGAGGCGATCGGCCTGCGATGGACGGACGGGCAGGAGCGCGCACTGCGGCGGTTCTGCGCCGTGGCGCGGGTGGTCGTGCCGGTGCTGCCGGAGCGGCTTCGGTACCTGCCCCGGGCACGCCGGGCGAGAGCCGCCCACCGGGAGGCCCGGCGGCGCGCGGGAGCGGTGTCCGGCTGAGGGGGTGCCGTGGCGTGGTCCGGTCAGCCAGGCCGTGTTCTGGGTGTGTCACCGTGCTTGCCGTATCGGGGCGAGTCGGACGGTTGCTTCGTGGCGGACGGGGAGTTCGTCGTAGCGCGTCGCGATGCCCTGGGGCCTGCCCCACCGTCACCCCGCCCGCCCGCACCCTCGCGAGCGCCGTTGTCAGTGCCACTTCCTACAGTTCGGACATGACGTATCTGCGGCCCAACCCCATCACTCCGCCCGACGCGGCGCTGCTTCGGCAGAAGGTCGACGCCATCGGCATGTCCCGGTACGCGAAGTACTTCGAGGGAGCGGCCCAGCACGGCATCGCGCTGGGACCGCCGCCGCCGGGTACGAAGCCCTTCACCCGTAGCGGCTGCGCCCCGACCGTGCCGCCCGGCTTCGTCTGGCCGTCCCGCCCCGCGTACGACGAGGGGGGCCTTCCTAAGCCGTACGCCTTCATCGCCCAGATCGACCTGTCCGAGACGGCAGCCGCGGACGTCCACGGCATCCTGCCGCCGAAGGGCCTCCTCTACTTCTTCTTCGAGAGCCCCGAGGGCCTCGGCGGCTGGGACAAGGCCACGGTGCTCTTCTACCCGGAGGCGCAGGCGAAGGACACCGTCGAGTACGACATGACGGACCCGATGATCGTCGCGTACACGAAGGCGTGGACAAGAGGCCCGCACCAGTACTTCGACCGCGACCCCTTCTACTACGGCGCGGTCGGCAAGGCAACCGTCGCCGAGCCCTACCTCTGGGCGCTGACCCGGCAGGGCGCCGACGTCCCCGACGAGATCTGGGACGCCGACTACCCCTCCTGGGACCTGGACATCGACGCGTCGCGCCCCGACTACATGCTGCTGCTCGGCACGGACACCGAGGGCCCCGGCGACTTCGAGGGCAAGGGCCCCTTCGAACCCTGGAGCCCGACGCAGTCCAGCCGCCTCCTGTTCTCGCCGGGCGACTGGGTGCACTGCGAATGCCCGGCCTTCTTCTTCATCGACGACGCGAAGCTGGCCGCAGGCGACTTCAGCGATGTCGACGTCTGCACACCGCAGCACTGAGCACACGGGGCGGGGCGGCCGAAGTAGCTCCTGTCGCCGGTCAGTGTCTGGCCGGGGCGGGCGGCGACGAGGCCGGGGTCGGCGGCGAGGAGGATGCGGCTGTGCCGCCCTCCCTCCGCGTCGAGGCTTATGTGAACGCCTTGATGAGGTGGACCGTGGACGGCTGAGTTGCACGCTCGCGCATGGCCTCCGCTTCTGCGATGCGGCGGCCATGGTGGTCTCGATGGCGGCGACCTCACCGAGCCAACCCTGGTCGCGGGCCTCCTGGAGGCGGTCGACGAGGTTGGCGTGGATCTTCTGGAGACGTGGCATCTGGGACGGGTCCACGAGGAGTAGGGGACATCTGACGCAGGCTTCTCTGAACTTCGAGTTGGCACCCGGCTGTTGGGATTCCCCGGTTCTGGCCAGCCAGTCAGGGCAGCAATCGGCGGGTAGAGGTCCAGGCCAGGAGCTGATCGCGGGTGCGTCCAGGTGCCAGGTAGCCGAGCAGGGTCTCCAGATGGGACGTCAGGTTCTTGTGGCACCGAAGCTTGCGGATCTGCTCGATGGCCAGGTCGCGCCCCCCGTCGGCGAGGGGGGCAGCCTGTGCGGGCGTGATCGTCAGTGCGTCAAGCGTGTCGGCCGCCAGCGCGTCGGGGCTCCAGTCGGGGTCTGTGTCGTCGGGGCCCAGCCTGTCGATCACCCACATCCGGAGCATGAAGTCCTGCTGGGTCACCCGCTTCAGGTGTCCCGCGCCGTCGGGGAGCATGAGCCGATTGGCGAGCAACGATAGCTTCGCCCACTGGCGGCGGGTTTCTTGTGGGTCAGCTGAGTAGTAGGCATGTCCCTGCGCCGCGACGCGTGCTGTCTCAAGCTGCTGACCACGGGCATTCTGGATGAACGTCTGCAGCTGGTCGAGTGTCCACGTGCTCGGATCGCGCCCGAGGTCTTCTCGGTCTGCGTCGCTACTCACGGTCCGCGCTCCTGGGCGTAGGCATGCCGAGGCTGATGGGGGCTGTCTGTGCCCGCCGGTTGATCTGACCGAGCTTGTCCTCGGCGCCGGCCAGGCTAACCCGCAGACCTTCGACCTCGCCGAGCCAGCCCTCGCGCTCCGCCTCGGCGATGCGGGCGATGAGATTGTCGCGGATCTCCTCGATGCGGGCGTGTTGGGCCGGGTCCGGCCTGAGGAGTGCACATCTGACACAAGCGTGCTCATGGACACAAGGGGTGGAAAATGCGCGGCCGCAGGTGCCGATGGACACCTTGCGATTCTCGAAGTGCGCGAGGAAGGCATCCCACTCCTCCTCGGTGGGAGTTCGGTATTCTTCGCTGGCCCGGGTGGACCGGCGGCGGGCGAAAAGAAGGTGCGCTGGGCAGGGTGATGTCGGCAGGATGCCGGCGTGACCGAGCTGCCGAGCAACGCCGTCCCGCCCCCTGCCGTCCTCGATGCCTTCGGTGTGAAGGGCACTCCTGTCCCGCTGGTTGGCGGGCAAGGACGAAGCGTTCTGGCCGGTGAGTTCGTGTTCAAGCCTGCTGAGGGAGCTGAGGACGAGGTCGAGTGGGCTGCTTCCCTGTTCGAGAAGCTGGCACCGGGCAGTGGCTTCCGCGTCCCGCTGCCGCTCCGGACCGCCGGCGGGCGGACCGTCGTGGACGGCTGGACGGCCAGCGAGTTCCTGACCGGTGAGCCCGGTCCGCAGGGGCACTGGGCCGGTGTGCTCAGCGCCGGCCGTGCCTTCCATGCCGCCCTGCGAGAGGTGCCCCGGCCCGACTTCCTTGATCAGCGTACCCATCCGTGGGCTGTGGGCGACCGGGTTGCGTGGGGCGAGCAGGACGTCGACGTGGTCGAAGACCTCGCCGCACCGTTCTCGGCTCTGTTGGAACTGAGGCGCCCGGTGCAGCAGGACGCGGCCCAGCTCATGCACGGCGACCTCACCGGCAATGTGCTCTTCGCTGCGGGCGAAGTGCCCGCTGTAATCGACTTTTCGCCGTACTGGCGGCCTCCTGCGTTCGCCGAGGCCATCGTGGTCGCGGATGGGCTGCTGTGGTTCGATCTTCCGTCCGACCTGCTGGTCGATGGCAGTGATCATCCCGACTGGCAGCAGATGCTGATTCGTGCGCTGATCTTCAGGCTCGTCGCGCATAGCCAGAGCGCAGGGCCGTCAGGCCGGGCTCAGCCTGGTGAGCCAGAGCGGTATGTGAGGGCAACCGACGTTGTGGTGCAGACGTTGGCAGCGCTTCAGCGGTAGTTCTCTCGGGTGGTTTCCGGTGGAACGACCTCGGAGTATCGGAACGCCTCGGTCATGGTCTTCCTCTCTGGCTGGCGTCCGCAGCGTAGGCGGCCCAGTCGCTGCAGGCCGCCCATCGTTGCTGGCAACGTTCGCACCAGGGCTGCCCTGTGGCCCGGGAGATCTCGCAAGGAGCGGTGCGGCCGCAGTGTCCGCGCTCTTTGATCTCCTTCGGCCTGCAGTTGTTGCAGCGGATGCCGTCGGCGAGCCAGACGGTCACCGGCTGACGGCGACCGCAGCGGACGCGGACTTCCAGGGTGACGAGGTCACGGATCAGGCCGAGGCGCGGCGGATCAGCTGGGTCGGCATGATGACCGAACCGGCGTCGCCGGCCCCGTCCTCCAGCCGTTCCATCAGTAGCTTGACCATCAGCCTGCCCATGCTCACCACATCCTGACGGACCGTCGTCAGCGGTGGATCGGTCGTCTCGGCGACCGACTCCATGTCGTCGAAGCCGACCAGCGCCACGTCCTGCGGCACCCGCCTGCCCTGCTCGCGCAGCACCCGCAGGGCTCCTGAGGCCATCAGGTCGTTGGCGGCGAAGACACCGTCCAGGTCGGGCCGCCTCTCCAGCAGGCCGGCCATGGCGCGGGCGCCGCCCTCCGCGGTGAAGTCGCCGTCCGCGACGAGCGCGGGATCGCCGTCGGGCAGCACGTCGAAGTAGCCGTCGATGCGGTCCAGCGCCGAGGTCTGGTCGCGCGGGCCCGCGATGTGCGCGATGTGGCGGCGGCCGAGCGAGGCCAGATGACGCACGGCCTCCCGGGCGCCGCCCCGGTTGTCGCAGTCGACGTAGGGGACCGCGAGTCCGGAGGCCGCCCCCGGCCGTCCTGGCCGCCCGCCGTAGACCGTCGGCACCCGGAACCGGCTGATGACCGCGGACAGCTCGTCGTCCGTGTGCAGCGAGAAGGCCAGCACTCCGTCCACATGGCCACCGGCCAGATAACGGGTGACCCGGTCGAAATCCCCGCTTCCCTCCACCAGGAGAAGAACCAACTGGGCGTCATAAGTGATGAGTTCACGGCTGATGCCACGGATGTGCTGGGAGAAGAAGGGGTCCGAGAATATCCGGACCTCGGGCTCGTCGATGATCACGGCGACCGCTCCGTTGCGCCGGGTCACCAGCGTCCGGGCGGCATGGTTCGGTATGTAGCCCAGCTCGTCGACCGCCTTGCGCACCTGGTCCACCAGCGGCTGCCGCACCCCGGCACCGCCGTTGACCACCCGGGAGGCCGTTGCCCGGGACACCCCCGCCCGAGCCGCCACGGCTTCCAGGGTCGGGCGGGCGTCGCGGGAGGCATCGGGGATCGAACGGGGCAAGGGACGCTCCTCTGAGGCGCGGGAGGGGGCCGGGGGCAGCCGGGGCCCCGGCCGGACAGCACGGACCCCGCCAGCCTAAGGGCTGTCCGGTAATCCCTGGCGGCGCACAGCGGTTACGGCGCAGCCCCTGGCGTTCCGCACAGCCGGACACCTGTCGCACGGACGCCCGGCACGGTACCTTCCGGCCATGCCGACACGTGTGCGGGGTGCCCGTCCGGGCAGTCGCCCGCGCCGCGACCTCGTGCTGGCGGCCGTCGCCACCGCGCTGGCCGGCGCGCTGCTCACGGGGTCCGCCGAGGCCGCGCGGACGCCGCCGCGCACCGGATTCGAATCGGCCGGCGGGGCGCGCTGGACCGGCCAGGGCGGTGAGCGCGCGCTGCTCGCGGCCGTCGACCGGTACAGCGACCGGGTCTCCGTCCAGCGCATCGGCACGACGAAGCAGGGCCGCCCGCTGCGGCTGGTCCGGATCGGCAGCCGGCGCCCCGGCGTACTCAGGGTGCTCCTCGTGTGCAGCCAGCACGGCGACGAACCGGCGGCCCGTGAGGCCTGTCTGACGACGATCCGTGACCTCGGGTACGCCAGGGACCGGGCAACCCGGGACTTCCTCTCCCGCACCGAGATCCTCGTCCTGCCCACCGCCAACCCCGACGGCCGTGCCGCCGGCACCCGGGGCAACGCCGACGGGGTGGACATCAACCGCGACCACATCGCACTGCGCACCGCCGAGGCCCGTGCCATCGCGGCGGTCCTGCGCGAGGACCGCCCCGACGTGGTCTACGACCTCCACGAGTACGGCGCGAGCCCGCCCTACTACGACAAGGACCTGGCCGTGCTGTGGCCCCGCAATGCCAACGTCGGCATCCGGGTGCGCGACGAGTCGAAGCTGCTGGCCGAAGACCACGTGCGTCCGGCCGCCCGGGACGCCGGACACGACAGCGGGCTCTACGGAATCTGGACCGACCCGGTCACCGGCCGGCCGGTCAGGCAGACGGCGGGCGACGGACAGGAGCGCATCCTGCGCAACGCGGCGGGCGTGAAAGGCGCGGTGGCTCTGCTCGTCGAGTCCCGCGTGGACCCGCTCACCGACGCGGAGCGGGCCGACCCCGCACTCAACGACCGCCGCCGGGTGCACTCCCAACTCGCCGCCCTCAAGGGGCTGTTCTCATACGTCGAGGAGCGGCGTGACGAGATCGCCGCCGCCACCGCCCGCTCCCGGGCGGCCGGGACCACCGACCGGGGCCCGGTGCTGCTGGGCGGCGCCGACAACGAGGCCCCGGGGCCCGGCGACGTCCTGGCGCATCCGCCCTGCGGGTACCGGCTCACGGCGGCCCAGTTCGCCGGGGCGGCGGACGAACTCGCGCTGCACGGCGTCACCTCCCGGCCCGATGGTGACGGTGTGTACGTACCGCTGGCCCAGCCCGCCCGGAGGCTGATCCCGCTCCTGCTGGACGCACGTGCGTCATACCACCTCATAAACGGTCAAGCCGATACCGCTTGTTGATCCCAGAAGTTATGCACCGCGTGTGGTACTGCCTACGGAGAGCGAAACTCCAGCCTCCGTGAAAGGTGCCTTTCGTGTCGCAGGACGATCAGAGAAAGGGCGAAAGGGGGGATCTGTCGGTGACGGCGGATCTGCCCGGCGACCCGACCCAGGGCCGGCGCCCCACGACCGACCGGGTGGTGTTCGGCGTCACCGCCGTCCTCACCCTCGCCTTCGTGGTGTGGGGGGCCACGGCCACCGACTCGCTGGAGAACGTCTCCAGCACCCTGCTCAACGGATTGATGCACAACGGTGGTTGGGCCTTCATGCTGGCCGCCTCCGGATTCGTGGTCTTCGCGCTCTGGCTCGCCATCAGCCGCTACGGAAAGATCACCCTCGGCCAGGAGGGCGAGGAGCCGGAATTCCGGACCGTGTCCTGGGTCGCCATGATGTTCAGCGCCGGCATGGGCATCGGCCTGATGTTCTACGGGGTGAGCGAGCCCCTGGCGCACTTCGTCCACCATCCGCCCGGAACCCACCCCGCCGACGCCGCCGAGGCGATGCAGACGGCGATGGCCACCACCCTCTTCCACTGGACGCTCCACCCGTGGGCGATCTACGCGGTCGTCGGTCTCGCCATCGCGTACAGCACCTTCCGGCGCCGCAGGCGGCAGACCATCAGCGCCGTCTTCGAACCGCTCATCGGCGCCCGGCACGCCCACGGCGGCGTCGGCAGGCTGATCGACATCCTCGCCATCTTCGCCACGCTCTTCGGCTCGGCCGCCTCGCTCGGTCTTGGCGCACTCCAGATCGGCAGCGGTTTCCACGAGCTGAACTGGAAGGAGAAGACCGGCACCGGCCTGCTCGTCCTGATTATCGCCGTGCTGACCGTGGCGTTCGTCGCCTCGGCGATCTCCGGCGTGGAGAAGGGCATCCAGTGGCTGTCCAACATCAACATGGTGCTCGCCCTGATCCTCGCCGTGTTCGTGTTCATCGCGGGCCCGACCATCATCGTGCTCGACCTGCTGCCCACCTCGATCGCCGCCTACATCGGTGATCTGCCCCAGCTCGCCGGGCGCACCGAGGCGACCGGCAAGGGCGAGGTCGCCGACTGGCTCAGCAGCTGGACCGTCTTCTACTGGGCCTGGTGGATCTCCTGGACCCCGTTCGTCGGCATGTTCATCGCCAGGATCAGCCGAGGCCGGACGATCCGTCAGTTCATCGGCGGGGTCATCCTGGTGCCCAGCACGGTCAGCCTGGTCTGGTTCGCGATCTTCGGCGGCACCGCCATCAAGCTCCAGGAGGCCGGGAGGCTCGACGGCGCCGACACCCAGGAGGCCCAGCTCTTCGGCGTACTCCAGCAGTTCCCCGTCGCCACGCTCATGAGTCTGCTGGTGATGATCCTGGTCGGCATCTTCTTCGTGTCGGGCGCGGACGCCGCGTCCATCGTGATGGGCACGCTGTCGCAGAAGGGCATCCTCGAACCGGCCAAGTGGGTCGTCGTCTTCTGGGGCGTCACCACCGGTGCGGTGGCGGCGGTCATGCTGCTGATCGGGAACGGCAAGGGTGACGCGCTGGCCGGCCTGCAGAACCTGACCATCCTGGTGGCCGCGCCCTTCACGATCGTCATGATCGGGATGTGTGTGGCCCTGATGCGGGACCTGCGCGAGGACCCGCTCATCGTGCGCCGCGAGTTCGGGGTGGAGGCGGTCGAGTCCGCCGTCATCGAGGGCCACGCCAAGTACGACGGCGACTTCGAGATCCGGATCGGCCCCGGCGGCAGCCAGGTCACCACCGAGCGCAAGGACGGGCCCGGCGGTTCGAGCCCGGCCGCCGACTGAGGGCGCCCGTCCGCCGGCCAGCCCGTCCGCGGTCCGCTCATTCCACCAGCCGGGCCGTCGCCTCCGCGCAGCCCAGGGCCACGGTCACGCCCGCGCCGCCGTGCCCGTAGTTGTGCACCAGGCGCCCGCCGCCGGGCAGCGGCTCGGCCTCGATGCGGACCCCCGCGTCCCGGGCCGGCCGCAGCCCCACCCGGTGTCCGATGACCCGGGCGCGGGCGATCTCCGGCCGGACCCGGGCACACCGCGCCACGATCTCCTCGGCCGCGCGGGGATCGGGCACGGTGCTCCAGTCGTCCGTGCCCGCGGTGCCGCCGAGCACCAGCCGGCCCGGCTGCGGGAAGAAGTACGTCGTCGTGTCCGATGCCGGGTCCGCCTCGGTGAACCACTCCTCGATCCCCGGGTTCTCCACCATGACCAGCTGACCGCGCACCGGCCGCATCCCGGTGTCCGGGACCAGCTCACGGGCACCGAGCCCGGTGCAGTTGACCACCGTCGCCGCCTCGGCCGCCGCCTCGTCGAAGGAGCTGACCGTGCGCCGCTCGACCGAGCCCCCGGCCGCCCTGACCTGTTCCTCCAGCCAGTCCAGGTGCACCGGCATGTCGATCAGCGGCAGCCGGCACCGCAGCCCCTCGGCGCTCTCCACCACATCCTTCAGCTGCCCGGCCCACGCCCCGAGCGCCGCCAGCCGCTCACCCCGGTGCAGGCCGCCGACCAGCCGCACCCCGGTCTCCCCGGGGCGGGCGGCCAGCTCCTCGTACCGGCGCAGCGAAGCCAGTGACCAGTCCCCGACCCGGTCCTGCGGCTCGATCCGGTAGGGCCACCACAGGGCCCCCGCCACCGCGGACGTCGTGGTCGCCGCGGGCTGGCGGGACCAGACCCGCACCCGGTGACCGCGTCCGGCCAGCACCACCGCCGTGGTGAGGCCGCTGACCCCACCGCCCACCACGATCACTTCCGACACTGCCGCACCGCCGCTCGTCCCTGCCCGGTCCACCCGATCCAGGGGAAGGACCCTAGCCGAGGCACACGGGCAAGGCGATGCTCCGGCGACCGGCGGCTCCGGACGCCGATTAGGATCGACCCCCTGATGACTGCCACCCTCGTCGCCAAGGACCTCGCCGCCGGACACGGCGACCGCACTCTCTTCGCCGAACTCGACCTCGTGGTCGCTCCCGGTGACGTGATCGGTCTCGTCGGAGTCAACGGCGCCGGAAAATCGTCGCTCCTGCGGCTCCTCGCCGGACTCGACCAGCCGGAGGAGGGCGAGCTGCGGCTCTCCCCGCCCACCGCCACCGTCGGCCACCTGCCGCAGGAACCGGAGCGGCGCCCGGGCGAGACCGTGCGGGAGTTCCTGGCCCGCCGGACGGGTGTGGCCGAGGCCCAGGCGACGATGGACGCCGCCACCCAGGCCCTCGTCGACGGGGCGCCCGGCTCCGACGACGCGTACTCCGAGTCACTGGAGCGCTGGCTCGCCCTCGGCGGCGCCGACCTGGACGAACGCGCCGAGGAGGTCGCCGCGGACCTGGGCCTGACCGTCGGCCTGGACCTGCCGATGACCAGCCTCTCCGGCGGCCAGGCGGCCCGCGCCGGTCTCGCCTCGCTGCTGCTCTCCCGCTACGACGTCTTCCTGCTCGACGAACCCACCAACGACCTCGACCTGGACGGCCTGGAACGGCTGGAGCGCTACGTCTCCGGGCTCCGCGCCGGCACGGTCGTCATCAGCCACGACCGCGAGTTCCTGATGCGCACGGTCACCAAGGTCCTCGAACTCGACCTCGCCCAGCAGCAGATCAACCTCTACGGCGGTGGCTACGCGGCCTACCTCGAGGAGCGCGAGCGGGCCCGCAGGCACGCCCGCGAGGAGTTCGAGGAGTTCGCGGACAAGCGCTCCGCCCTCGAGGGCCGCGCCCTCATGCAGCGCTCCTGGATGGACAAGGGCGTCAGGAACGCGCGCCGCAAGGCCGGCGACTCCGACAAGATGGCCCGCAAGTTCCGGAGCGAGTCCAGCGAGAAGCAGGCCGCGAAGGCCCGTCAGACCCAGCGCATGATCGAGCGCCTCGACGTCGTGGAGGAGCCGCGCAAGGAGTGGGAGCTGCGGATGGAGATCGCCTCCGCCCCCCGCTCCGGCTCCGTCGTGGCGACGTTGCGCGAGGCGCGGGTCGTGCTCGGGGACTTCGCGTTCGGCCCGGTCTCGCTCCAGGTCGACTGGGCGGACCGGATCGCCATCACCGGTGCCAACGGTGCCGGGAAGTCGACCCTGCTCGCCGCTCTGCTCGGCCGCCTCCCGCTGGACTCGGGGCACGCGAGCCTGGGCCCGGGCGTGGTGGTGGGGGAGGTGGACCAGGCGCGCAAGCTGTTCCACGGCACGGAATCGCTGCTGGAGGCGTTCTGCGCGGCCGTCCCCGACACGGAGCCGGCCGAGGTCCGTACCCTCCTCGCCAAATTCGGCCTGCGCGCCGATCACGTGACGCGCCCCGCGACCACCCTCTCCCCGGGTGAACGGACCAGGTCGGCACTGGCCCTGCTCCAGGGCCGGGGCGTCAACCTCCTGGTCCTGGACGAGCCGACGAACCACCTCGACCTGCCGGCGATCGAGCAGCTGGAGTCGGCGCTCGACTCGTACCAGGGCACGTTGCTGCTGGTCACGCACGACCGCCGGATGCTGGAGGCGGTGCGCACGACGCGCCGCGTCGAGGTCGCGGCCGGACGGCTGACGGAGAGCTGAGGCCGGGCCAACGCGGCCGTAGTTGGTATGCCAAGAGTGAGGGGCCTGTCTCGCTCATCCATTGATTGAGGCTCGAATTCCGACTTAATTCTCATAATTCCTGAAGGTGCGGGCACTTGGTATGCCAAGTGCTACTCTCGCCTTGTTCCGGCCGGGGAGCCGCCGTTCCCGTCGCCCGGCCGGAACGCGACCGGTTCACCCGCACCCGCAGGAGGCCCCGTGCGAACCCGCTGGCGTGCCACCCACGTCCTCGCCCACCGCGACGGCGGCCACGCGCTCCTGAGGGACGGCGAGATCGTGTGGGAGGGCGACACGATCGCCTACGTCGGGCGCGGCTACGACGGCCCCGTCGACGTGGACCTGGACCTCGGCGGGGCCCTGGTCATGCCCGGCCTCATCGACCTGGACGCGCTCACCGACATCGACCACCTCGTCCTGGACTCCTGGGCCCCGCCCGCCCGCGCCGCCGGACTCCTCTGGTCGCAGGAGTACTTCGACCACCGCAGGCACGAGGTCTTCACCCCTGCGCAGCGGGCCACCGTCCGCGAGTACGCCCTGGTCCAGCTGGCCCTGCACGGCATCACCACGTACATGCCCATCGCCTCCGAGGTGCACAGCGCCTGGGCCGAGCCGTACGACGAGCTCGTCACCATGGCCGAGACCTCCCGGCGCATCGGCCTGCGTGGCTACCTGGGGCCCGCCTACCGCTCCGGCGTCAACGTGGCCCGCCCCGACGGCGGCCGCCACGTCGCCCTCGACGAGGAGCGGGGGCGGGCCGGACTGCGCGACGCCGAGCGCTTCCTCGACCACACCGCGCGCCTGGCCGACCCGCTGGTCAACGGGGTGCTGCTGCCCTGCCGCATCGAGACGCTCACCGAGGAACTGCTGCGCGGGACCGCCGCGCTCGCGCTCCGCCGCGACGTCCCCGTACGCCTGCACTGCCTCCAGGGCCTGCACGAACGCGACCTCGTACACGAAACGCACGGCTGCACCCCACTGGAACTGCTGGCCCGCACCGGTCTCCTGGACACCCGGCTGCTCGTGCCGCACGGCGTCTTCACCGACCGTCATCCCGCGGTGCACGGCGAGGACCGGGGCGATCTGGCCGTGCTCGCCGCAGCGGGTGCATCCGTCATCCACTGCCCGCAGACCTCGCTGCGCTACGGCCAGGTGCTGCACTCCTTCGGCGCCTACCGGCGCGCGGGCGTCAACCTCTGCCTGGGCACCGACTCCTTCCCGCCCGACCTGATCCGGGGCATGGACACGGGTGTCCACCTCGCGAAGATCGCCGACGGCCGCGCGGACGCCGCACCCGCCGAGCGCTACGTCGAGGCGGCCACCCTCGGTGGCGCCCGCGCCCTGGGCCGCGCCGACCTCGGCCGGCTGGAGCGCGGCGCACAGGCGGATCTGGTCGCGTTCCGGCTCGACGACATCCGCGACGGCGTCCAGGACGACCCCGTCCGCACCTTCCTGCTCAACGGCACCGCCCGGCAGGCCACCCACTCCGTCGTGGCGGGGAACCCCGTCATGACCGACGGCCGGATCCCCGGCATCGACCTGGCGAACCTGCGCCGCCGCGCACAGGGCCTCTTCGAGACGATGCGGGAGGGTTACGCCGAGCGCGACGCGCACCGCCGAGGTGCCGACGTGCTGTTCCCGCCGACTTTCCCGCCGTTCGAGGAGACGACACCACGATGACGACGACCGAATCGCCCGACGCCAGTGAGTCCCACGCCGACCACGCCGAGCGCACGATCCGGGCCGGCATCCTGTCCGGCGTGTACCCGCCCGGCGCCCGGCTGCGGGAACGCGAGCTGTCGGAGGCCCTGGGTTTCTCCCGCATCCCCGTCCGCGAGGCACTCACCCGGCTGACCGGCGAAGGCCTCGTCGTCATCTCCCCCCGGCGCGGCGCGTCCGTCCGCAACCTCTCGCTGCGCGACGTCGCGGAACTCTTCGACCTGCGCCTGAGCCTGGAGGTGTTCGCCGCCCGCAGGGCCGCCGAGGCCTGCGCGGCCGGACGCGGCGGCGACCGGCTGCGCGCGCTCATGGAGGCGGCCGAGGACGCCACCCGGCGCGGCGACGTCCACGAGATCCCGGCCGCCAACACCGCCCTGCACGCGGAGATCGTCGCGATGACCGGGAACCGGCTCCTCCAGGACGCCCTTCAGCCCTCGCTCGGCCTGGTGCAGTGGCTGTTCACCCTCACCGGCGGCCTGGACCCGCGCGTCCAGTGCACCGAGCACCAGGACATCTGCGCCGCGATCTACGCGGGCAAGCCCGATCTGGCCGACGCCCTCGCCTACGCGCACATCGAACGCGGCCGGGGCCCGTCCCTGGCGGCGCTGGCCGAGGTGCTGCCGGCCGAGTGACCCGCCCGGCCGGCGCCGTCCGGTCCGGGCCCGACCCACCCCGACCGCCACACCCCGGCGGCCAACCGAGGAGATGCACCACATGCTGATCACAGACGTCCGTCCCTGGGGCGGCGAGCCCTGCGACATCGAGATCAAGGACGGCGTGATAGCGGCGATCACCCCGCACGACCCCGCCCGCGTCGTCACGGGCGACACCGTGGACGGCCGCGGACGCCTCGCGCTGCCCTCGTTCTCCGATGTGCACTGCCACCTCGACTCCACCCGCATCGGACTGCCCTTCCGCCCCCACACGGGCAAGCCCGGCGTCTGGGGCATGACGATGAACGACCGCGCGCACTGGCGCGAGGACGAGTGGTCCGTCGCCGAGCGGGCCACCTACACCCTGGGCCGCATGATCGAGCGCGGCACCACCCGGGTGCGCAGCTACGCGCAGATCGACGCGGACTGCGGTCTGGAGCGCTTCGAGGGGGTCCTCGCCGCCAAGGAGGCGCACGCCGGAAGGTGCGAGGTCGAGATCATGGCCTTCCCGCAGGCCGGCCTCTTCAAGGAGAAGGGCGTGCCGGAGCTGATGGACCAGGCTCTCGCCTCCGGCGCCGCCGTGGTCGGCGGCATCGACCCGTGCACCCTGGACCGTGACCCCGTACGCCACCTCGACGTCGTCTTCGGTCTGGCCGAGCGCCACCAGGCGCCGATCGACATCCACCTCCATGAGCCCGGCGCACTCGGTGTGTTCAGCGTCGACCTCATCCTGGAGCGGGTGCGCGCCCTCGGCATGGCCGGCCAGGTCACGCTCTCGCACGCCTACGAACTCGGCACCGTGGACGAGGCGACGACCCGGCGCCTCATCGAGGAGTTCGCCGAGCTGGACATCGCGATGGCGACCATCGCCCCGGCCCAGCAGCAGCACGCCCTGCCGCTGGCCCAGCTGACCGCCGCCGGAGTACGGGTCGGCCTGGGCGAGGACGGCCAGCGCGACTTCTGGTCCCCGTACGGCAACGGCGACATGCTGGACCGCACCTGGCAGCTCGCCTTCACCAACCGCTACCGCGCCGACGAGCTCATCGAGCACTGCGTCGCCGTCGCGAGCCGCGGTGGTCACTCGATCCTCCAGGGCGGGCCGGAGCGTCTGACGTCCGTCGCCGACCGGCCGGGCCTCGCCGTGGGCGACGAGGGCGATCTGCTGCTGGTCGAGGGCGAGACCGTCGCGTCCGCCGTGATGGACCGCAGCGACGACCGCACGGTCCTGCACGCGGGCCGCGTCGTCGCCGACGGCCTGGAGCTCGTCGGCTGACCCGTCCCGGGAACGCCGCACACGAGCGAAAGGAGCCCGTCCACCACGAGGGTGGACGGGCTCCGGTGTGTCCGGCGGCGTCGTTACGCGGCGGACTTCGCGGCGTCCGGCACGCTGCCGTCGTCCGCCACGAGGTGGCACGCCACCTGCCGCGTGAGTGACGGGTCCGCCGCCACCGGCAGGGTCCGCAGCTCCGGTGCCTCGGTACGGCACCGCTCCGTGGCCAGCGGGCACCGGGTGTGGAAGTGGCAGCCGGGCGGCGGGTCCAGCGGGCTCGGCAGGTCGCCGCCGAGCACGATCCTGCTGCGGCCGCGCTGCTCGGCCGGGTCGGGCACCGGAGCCGCGGAGAGCAGCGCCTGCGTGTACGGGTGCTTCGGTGCGGCGAACAGCTCGGCGGCCGGGGCCTGTTCGACGATCCGCCCCAGGTACATCACCGCGATGCGGTCCGCCAGGTACTCCACGGCCGCGAGGTCGTGGGTGATGAACAGGCAGCCGAAGCCCCGGTCGCGCTGGAGGTCCGCGAGCAGGTTGAGGACGGACGCCTGCACGGACACGTCGAGCGCCGAGGTCGGCTCGTCGGCCACCAGCAGGTCCGGGTCGACCGACAGCGCCCGTGCGATCGAGACCCGCTGGCGCTGGCCACCGGAGAGCTCGTGCGGGTTGCGGTCGGCGAGTTCGGGCCGCAGGCCCACCTGGGCGAGGAGCTCGTCCACCCGGCGCGAGGCCTCGCCGCGGTTCGCCATCTTGTGCAGCCGCAGCGGCTCCGCGATGATCTGCCGAATCGTCATCCTGGGGTTGAGGGAGGACGAGGGGTCCTGGAAGACCAGGTGGAAGTCCTTGCGCAGGGGCCGCAGTTCGCGTGGAGCGAGCGCGGTGATGTCCCTGCCGTTGATCTCCACGCTGCCGCCGGTGGGCCGGTCCAGGCGCACCACGCACCGCCCGACCGTCGACTTGCCGCTGCCCGACTCCCCGACGAGGCCCACGACCTCGCCCGGCATGATCGTCAACGACACCCCGTCGACGGCCCTCACCGAGCCGCCGGACCCGTCGAAGTGCCGCTTCAGGTCGTGCACGGCCAGCACCGGAGTACCGGTGCCCGCGGTGCGGGCGGGTGGGACGAGGCTGGCGCTCATCGGTCGGTTCCCTTGCTCGCGACGGGTCGGGACGGCGCGGATTCGGCTACACCGGCCGGGTGGTGACAGGCAATCAGGTGCGTGCCCACGGACCTGCTCAGCGGCGGCCGGTCCGTCAGGCAGCCCGCGTCCGCCGAGGCGCAGCGCGGGGCGAAACTGCACCCGGCGGGCTGCTCGCGCAGATCGGGCACGAGGCCGGGGATCTCGTTGAGCCGGTCGCGGCCGTTCGCGCCCCGGCTGCCGGGACGCAGTACGGCTCCGAGCAGACCCCGGGTGTAGGGGTGCTGCGGGGAGGCGAACAGCTCGTCCACCGAAGCCTGTTCGACCGGGCGGCCCGCGTACATCACCAGGACCCGGTCGGCGGTGTCCGCGACGACCCCGAGGTCGTGCGTGATGAGCACGATCGCGGTCCCGAGCCGGTCCCGGAGCGAGCGGAGCACATCGAGGATCCCCGCCTGCACGGTCACGTCGAGGGCGGTCGTCGGCTCGTCGGCGATCAGGACCGCGGGGTCGCACGCGACGGCGATCGCGATCATCACGCGCTGCCGCATTCCGCCGGACAGCTGGTGCGGGTACTCGTCGACCCGCTTGTGCGGGGCGGGGATGCCGACGATGCCGAGCAGTTCGACGGCCCGCTCCCTGGCCTCGCCCCGGCCGAGCCCCTGGTGGCGGCGGAGCACCTCGGTGATCTGCCGGCCGATGGTGAGCACCGGATTGAGCGACGTCATCGGCTCCTGGAAGATCATCGACAGCCGGCGGCCGCGCAGCGAACGCAGCTTCTTCTCCGGCGCGCCGACCAGCTCCTGGCCGTCCAGGGTGATGGACCCGCCGATCCGGGCGGTCGGCGGGAGCAGGCCCATCACCGCCATGGAGGTGACGGACTTGCCGCAGCCGGACTCGCCGACCACGGCCAGCACCTCGCCGGGCGCCAGATCGTAGGAGACACCGTCCACGGCGTGCACGGTGCGCTCCGCGCCGTGGAAGGAGACCGTGAGATCGCGGACCCGGAGCACCGGCTCGGCGAAGCCCCGCGCGGCGGCGGTCGCGGTGGATGTATCGACTTCGGTCACCGGGAACCTCCGCGGGGGTCGAGGATGTCGCGTACACCGTCACCGAGCAGGTTGAACGCCAGAGTGGCGAGCACGATGACGAGGCCGGGGAAGACCGCCATCCAGGGCGCGTCCGCGATGAACGGCTGGGCGCTGGAGAGCATCACACCGAGCGAGGGCGAGGGCGGCTGCACCCCGAGACCGAGGAAGCTGAGCACCGCCTCGCCGATGATCGCGGACGGGATGCCCACGGTGGCCTGCACGATGAGGGTCGAGCTCGCGTTCGGCAGGATGTGGCGGAACAGGATCACGCCGTCACCGCCGCCGTTCGCCGTAGCGGCACCGACGTAGTCCAGGTGCTTGAGCCGGAGGGTCTCGGCACGCGTGACGCGCACGATGCCCGGGATCTGCGAGGTGCCGATCGCGATGGTCGCGTTCTCCAGGGACGGCCCCATCACCGCGGCGAGGCCCACGGCCAGCACCAGGAACGGGAACGCCAGCATGGTGTCGGTCAGCCGGGAGACCGCCGTGTCGGCGAACTTCCCGTAGTAGCCGGCCACCAGCCCGAGCGGCACGGCGACGACGAAGGCCAGCAGCACGGCCAGCACCCCGACCTGCATGGACGCGGTGACACCGACGAGCACCCGGGACAGCTGGTCGCGGCCCAGGTCGTCGGTGCCCAGCCAGTGCGACCAGCTGGGCTCCCGCAGCGCCGCGTCGAAGTCCGGCAGCGCCGGGTCGTACGGGGCGATGAGAGGTGCGACCAGGGCGACGAGGACGAATACCGCGGACAGCACCGCACCCACGAGCGCCAGCCGGTTGCGCCGGAGCCGGCGCAGCGAGGTGGCGAGCCGCGCCGCGCGGGTGGGCGGCCGGGGCGCGGGAGGTGCCGTGGCGGCCGGTGCGGGTGCCGCCGCCGTCGACGGGGAGAGGGTCATCGGGAACCTCCGAGCCGGATGCGCGGGTCGACGACCGAGTACAGGAAGTCGACCAGCAGGTTGATCAGGATGTAGGCGGCCGAGGTGAACAGCACGACGCCCTGCACCATGGCGTAGTCACGGGTGAAGACCGCGTCGATGGTGAGTTTGCCGAAGCCGGGCAGTACGAAGACCTGCTCGGTGACGACGGCTCCGGAGATCAGGTGGCCGAGCTGCAGGCCCAGCACGGTGATCACGGTGACGAGCGAGTTGCGCAGCCCGTGCCGGCCGATCACCGCGGCCGGGGCGAGCCCCTTGGCCCGTGCGGTGCGCACGTAGTCCGAGGACATGGCGTCGATCATCGCCGCCCTGGTCTGGCGCATCACCACCGCGGCGAGGCCGGAGCCGAGCACGATGGCGGGCAGTACCAGCCGCCGCAGGTTCTCCAGCGGATCGGTGCTGAACGGTACGAAGCCGGAGGCCGCGAAGACCGGCATGGCGATGGCGAACACCAGCACCAGCACGATGCCCAGCCAGAACGCGGGGATCGACATGCCGAGCAGCGCGATGCCGTTGGCCAGCCACTCCTCGGGCTTGCCGCGCCGCACGGCGGCCATGACCCCGGCCCCGATACCGACGACCACGGCCATCAGCAGCGACAGCGCGGCCAGTTCCAGCGTGATGGGCAGGGCCTGGGTGATGGAGTCGAGCACCGGCAGCCCGGTCCGGGCCGAGGTGCCGAAGTCGCCCGTGGCCGCGTTGCTGACGTAGCGCCAGTACTGGACGGCGATGTTGTCGTTGAGCCCGTACTCGGAGCGGATCGCGGCCAGCACCTCCGGGGAGGTCTGTTCACCGGCCAGCGCCTGAGCGGTGTCGCCGGGCATCGCGCGGACCCCGAGGAACACGGTGATGCTGACGAGCACCATCGTCACCAGCGACATGCCGATACGGCGGCTCACGTACGACGTGAGCAGTCTGCGGAGGGTGGTCACCGGCTCCCCTTCGTGTATCCGGCTTCCTTGACCCTGATCAGGCCGTCACCGGAGAGCTTGATGCCGCTCACAGCCTGCGAGGCGGAGACGTAGCTGATGTTGCGGTAGAGGTAGATGACCCCGTGCTGCTTGTTGATCGCGGCGGTGAGCCTGCGGTAGATCTCGCGGCGCTCGGCCACGTCGGAGGTGCTGCGCCCCTCCACGATCAGACGGTCGATCGTCGGGTCGGAGAGCTTGCCCTGGTTGTTGCTGCCCGTCGTGCCGACGAGGCTGTCGATGTTGCCGGCGGGGTCGGGCTGACCGCCCCAGCCGCCGGTCCTCGCCTGGAAGTCGCCCGCCAGGGTCCGGGTCAGCCCGGTCGCGAACTCGGTCGGGCGGAGCTTGACGTCGAAGCCGGCGTCGGCGGCCATGGCCTGTACGACCTGGCCGAGACGGCTGTCCTCCGGAGTGGTGTTGATCATCAGCTCCAGCGGCACCGGCGTCTTGACCCCGGCCTCATCGAGCAGGCGCTTCGCCTTCTCCACGTCCCGCCCCGGGCAGGTGACCGGGGAGCTGAGGGGCGTCCCCGGCGGCACCGGGGAGCAGGCCGGTTCGTACATGCCCTGGAAGACCAGCTTGTTGATCAGCGCCCGGTCCAGCGACAGGTCGAAGGCCTCCCGGACCCGCACATCGCGGCCGAAGGGGCTGTCGACCGGGCTGGGGTCCTTGTCGATGCCGTGCGAGTTGGCGACGTTGAGGGTCAGCGCCATGTAGCCGAGCGACGGGGTGTTCAGGAGCTGGAGCCCCTTCTCGCCCATCGAGTTGCGGACCTCGACCGGGCCCATCTGGTCACCGATCTGGACGTCACCGGAGCGGATGTTGGCCATCCGGATGCTGCCGTCGGTGATCGTCTTGTAGATGACGCCGTCGAGGTGGACCTTGTCCGCGTCGTAGTACAGCGGGTCCTTCTTCAGCTCTATCCGGTCCCCGACGACCCGCTTGACGTACTTGAACGGGCCGACGCAGGACGGATGGGCGGCGAAGTCGGCCCCGTACTTCTTGATCGCCTTCGGGGACATGATCAGCCCGGCGGTGTTGGCCAGCCGGCCGAGCAGCGGTACGTCGGGGTGGCTCAGCGAGAGCCGCACGGTGTACGGGCCGGTCGCGGTGACCTTCTCGACGGAGTCGATCTCGGAGGCCCGGCCGGAGCCGCGTAGATGCAGATGGCGGTCGAGCGAGGTCTTCACCGCGGCGGCGTCCAGCCGGGCACCGTCACTGAACCTGGCGCCCTCGCGGACGGTGAAGGTGAAGGTGCGTCCGCCGTCGGTGATCTTCGGCAGGGTGGCGGCCAGCTGCGGGACGAACTTGTTGTCCTGGTCCACGTCGTAGAGCTGTTCGCACATGGACGTGAACACGGTGCGGGCCACCAGCGTCGTGGTGAGGCTCGGGTCGAGCCTGTCGGGATCGGACTTCAGCCCGATCGTGACCGTGCCGCCGTCGCGCACGGGACGCATGTCGGTGAGGCGCGGCTGGGCGGTGGTCTCCTTGCCGGGCGGCGAGAGCGAGCTGCATGCGGTGGTGATCGCCAGCAATGCGGCCACCGACAGAGCGGCCGGAATTTGACGCATGGGATCGAGCCTCCTTGGGGACGGCAGGGGGGCAGGACGGCGTAACGAGCACCGGCGCGGGGACACGTGGGCACACGTTGGGTACTCGTTGAGCGGAACGGTATACCAGGAGTCTTCCGGCCTACTGAAGGGCGAGCGACCCCGTTTGCCGCATTTGCAGCGGAATTTGGCACACTAATCGGGCAAGTCGGCCTGGAGGAATTTTGAAAGAAATCGCGACTTGAGATCGACTTGGTATACCGGTTGGGTGGGGGGATTGGTGGGCGGCCTGGTCGACGGAGCCGGGGGAGGTGTCTCTGGCCCGGCCGCCGTCTGTGTAGGGGTGGCCGGAAATAGTCCTCGGACATGGCAAAGGGCGGGGCGGGGAGCAAGCCGCCTCGGCGAACCTCTCCCCACCCCGCCCCGATGTCCCGGGCGGGATTCCGCTCCCGTTACCGCTTCTTGCCGCCCTGGTTCGGGTCCAGCAGGCCGGCCCGCCGAAGCGCGTCGGCCATCGCCCCGTTGGCCGGAGCCGCTGCCGGAGTCTGGCGACCGCCGCCGCCACCGCCACCGCCGCCAGTGCCACCGCGCCGGTCACGCCCCTGGCCGCCCTGGCCGCCGCCCTGACCGCCACGCGGCCCCGCGCCGCCCTGGCCCTGCCGCTGGCGCGGCGGGCGTCCGCCCCGCTCGCCGCCCGAGCCGCCCGAACCGTTCGCGCCGTTCGCGGCGCCGGACCCGGAACCGCCGCCCGCCCCGGCCTCGTCGTCCAGACGCAGCGTCAGCGAGATCCGCTTGCGCGGGATGTCGACCTCCATGACCTTGACCTTGACGACGTCGCCCGGCTTCACGACATCACGCGGATCCTTGACGAACGTCCTCGACATCGCGGACACATGCACCAGGCCGTCCTGGTGCACCCCGACATCCACGAACGCGCCGAACGCCGCGACGTTCGTCACGACTCCCTCCAGCACCATGCCGGACGCCAGGTCGCCGAGCTTCTCGACGCCCTCCTTGAAGGTGGCCGTCTTGAACGCCGGACGCGGGTCGCGCCCCGGCTTCTCCAGCTCCTTGAGGATGTCGGTGACGGTCGGCAGCCCGAACTTCTCGTCCACGAAGTCGTCGGCCCGCAGCGACCGCAGCGCATCCGTGTTGCCGACCAGGGACGCGACGTCACTGCCCGTCCGCTTCACCATCGCCCGGACCACCGGGTACGCCTCCGGGTGCACGCTGGACGCGTCCAGCGGGTCGTCACCCCGGATCCGCAGGAAGCCCGCGCACTGCTCGTACGCCTTCGGGCCGAGCCTGGCCACGTCCTTGAGCCCCTTGCGGGACCGGAACGGGCCGTTGGTGTCGCGGTGCGCGACGATGTTCTCCGCGAGCCCCGAACCGATGCCGGAGACCCGTGAGAGCAGCGGCGCCGAAGCGGTGTTGACGTCGACGCCGACCCCGTTCACACAGTCCTCGACGACCGCGTCCAGCGAGCGCGACAACTTCACCTCGGACAGGTCGTGCTGGTACTGCCCGACCCCGATCGACTTCGGGTCGATCTTCACCAGCTCCGCCAGCGGGTCCTGGAGGCGGCGCGCGATCGAGACGGCGCCGCGCAACGTGACGTCCATGTCCGGGAGTTCCTGCGAGGCGAAGGCCGACGCCGAGTACACGGAGGCGCCGGCCTCCGACACCATCACCTTGGTGAGCTTCAACTCCGGGTGCTTCTCACACAGTTCACCGGCGAGCTTGTCCGTCTCGCGAGAGGCGGTGCCATTGCCGATCGCGATGAGATCGACCTGGTGCGTCTTCGCCAGCCGCTCCAGCGTGGCCAGCGACTGGTCCCACTTGTTGGCGGGCACGTGCGGGTGGATCACATCGGTCGCCACGACCTTGCCGGTCGCGTCGACGACGGCGACCTTCACCCCGGTACGGAACCCCGGGTCGAGCCCCAGCGTGGCCCGCGTCCCGGCAGGCGCGGCGAGCAGCAGATCGCGCAGGTTCGACGCGAAGACACGTACCGCCTCGTCCTCTGCCGCCGTGCGCAGCCGCAGCCGCAGGTCGATGCCGAGGTGGACCAGGATCCGGGTGCGCCAGGCCCAGCGCACGGTGTCGGCCAGCCACTTGTCCCCGGGACGGCCTCGGCCGTTCACCCCGAAGCGCCGGGCGACCATGCTCTCGTACGAGGAGGGGCCAGGTTCCGCGGACGGCTCCTCGGGCTCCAGGACGAGGTCGAGGACGTCCTCCTTCTCGCCCCGCAGCATCGCGAGCACCCGGTGCGAGGGCAGCGCGGTGAACGGCTCGGTGAAGTCGAAGTAGTCCGCGAACTTGGCGCCCGCCTCCTCCTTGCCGTCCCGCACCTTCGCCACCAGCCGGCCCCGCGTCCACATGCGTTCACGCAGTTCGCCGGTCAGGTCGGCGTCCTCCGAGAAGCGCTCCGCGAGGATGGCGCGGGCCCCCTCCAGGGCCGCCGCCGGGTCCGCGACACCCTTGTCCGCGTCGACGAACGGGGCGGCCGCGACGAGCGGGTCCACCGACGGATCGTCCAGCAGGCCCGAGGCGAGCGGTTCGAGCCCGGCCTCCCGGGCGATCTGCGCCTTCGTCCGCCGCTTCGGCTTGAACGGCAGATAGATGTCCTCAAGACGCGCCTTCGTGTCGGCGGCCCGGATCCGCGCCTCCAGCGCGCCGTCGAGCTTGCCCTGCTCCCGTACGGATTCGAGGATCGCGGCACGGCGGTCCTCCAGCTCCCGCAGATAGCGCAACCGCTCCTCGAGCGTGCGCAGCTGCGCGTCGTCGAGCATCTCGGTCGCTTCCTTGCGGTAGCGCGCGATGAACGGCACGGTCGATCCGCCGTCGAGCAGCTCGACGGCCGCCCTCACCTGTCGCTCCCGTACGCCGAGCTCCTCGGCGATCCTGCCTTCGATGGACGTCGTCACGGTTCTACCGACTCGCCTTCTCCTGCTGGCTGTGCTGGTCGGGCCCGGGGGCCGGCCGTTCGGGCCGGACCGGAGCCACTCGCCTGCATTCTGCCGGGTGGCCGGGCGCCGTGTCGCCCGGCCACCCCACAATCGGGCCGTCGGCTGCGCGCCCGGTCAGCCGGTCGCGTCCGCCGGGAACGCGCCCGCGGCGAACGCGGTGGCGAGGAATCCCCGGCCCAGCTCGGTCAGCCGGGCCACTCCGGCGCCGCCCAGGTGTTCGTACGGGGCGAGGTCCATCCGGTCCGTGGACTCCTCGACGCCGGCCCGGAGCGCGGCGCCCTCCTCCGTCAACTCGCCCTCGGCGGTGAGCAGTCCGCGCTCGCGCAGCCGCTCGGACGCGGCCTCCCAGTCGGTGCGCCGCCAGCCGCGGGTGACCAGGATCCAGCGGGGCGCCATGCCCTTGCCGGTGGCGGTGTGGCTGACCAGGGCCTCCAGCGGGTCGAGGCCGGCCGCGAGGAGGGCGGCGAGATGGGCGTCGCCGCGGTGTTCCCGCAGCAGGGTCGCGGCGTGCCAGTACGCCAGGTGAGGCTGCTCCGGCACCGGGAGATCGGCATGGGCGGCGTAGAGCGGCCGGGCGTGTCGCGTACAGCCCTCGGTGGCGCGCAGGGCGAGCTGCGCGGCCTCCGCCATCTCGGGCGATGCGATGATCTCCTCGCCGAGCAGCCTGCGCAGCGTGGAGTCGGCGGCGCGCAGCCGGGCCGCCAGGACCTGGCCGGGTGAGGCGGTGTCCCAGACGGCGGGCACGTGCCGGGCGACGAGCTCGTGGTTGAAGTTGTAGAAGGTCGCGGTGACCGTACCCGCGCCGACGGCGCCCATCGCGGCCGAGCGGGCGGCGAAGTACGCGGCGGAGGAGTCGGTGATCCCGATCCCGGCGAGCTCCTTGCCGAGGTCGGGGGAGAAGTAGAGCGCGGAGTGCAGGGGGTTGAGGGCGTTGTGGCAGCGGCGTCCGGCACGGGGCGGGAGAGTACTCATACCCCGCACGTTACCGACTGGTCGGTACGGACCGGAACCCCGGACCGCGAATCAGGTATGCCGAGACGCGCTATGGCAGGAAAGGTGGGGAACCCGTCATTGCGGCCATCCTGGGCCCAGGCCCAGGATGGCGGACATGAAGCAGCGATCCGTGCTCGTCGTGCTCTTCGACGGCGTCCAGAGCCTCGATGTGAGCGGCCCGATGGAGGTCTTCGCCGGAGCATCCCGGTTCCCGGAGATCTCCTACGACCTGCGCACCGCCTCGCTGGACGGCGCCCCGGTCCGCTCGTCGAGCGGCCTCACGCTCGTCCCCGACAGCAGGCTCGCGGACGCCGGAGCGGCCCACACCCTCCTGGTCCCCGGCGGCGGGGGTACCCGCCACCCCGACCCCGCCCTGATCGACTGGCTGCGCGAGCACGCCCCGCACGCGGAGCGCCTCGTCTCCGTCTGCACCGGAGCCCTGCTGCTCGCCTCGGCCGGCCAGCTGGACGGGCACCGGGTGACCACGCACTGGACGGCCTGCGACCACCTCGCCCGCACCCATCCGGCCGTCGAGGTCGACCCGGACCCCATCTTCGTGCGGGACGGCAGGCTGGCCACCTCGGCCGGGGTCACCGCGGGCATCGACCTCGCGCTGGCACTCGTCGAGGAGGACCACGGCCGGGACGTCGCGCTCGGCATCTGGTGGTCTTCCTGCGCAGGCCGGGGAACCAGGCCCAGTTCAGCGCCCAGCTTACCGCCCAGACGGCCCGCCGCGAACCGTTGCGCGAAGTCCAGCACTGGATCACCGAGCACCCCGGCGACGACCTGTCCGTCGAGGCCCTCGCCGCCCGCGCCCGGCTCTCGCCGCGCCACTTCGCCCGCGCGTTCCAGGCCGAGACCGGCATGACGCCAGGCCGGTACGTCGACCGCGTCCGCCTCGAACAGGCCCGCAGGCTGCTGGAGGACACCTCCGACGGCGTCGCCGGCATCTCGCGGATGTGCGGATACGGCACACCGGAGGCGATGCGCCGCGCGTTCGTCAAGGCGCTGGGCACCGCACCCGCCGAGTACCGCAGACGGTTCGCCCCCCGGCCGCAGGCCCCGCCCCCCGGCCGGACCGGCCCCGCCCACCCCCAGCCCCTCACCAACGGTCTCTGACCGGAAGGCAGGCAGCACCATGCGGATCGCCATCGTCCTCTTCGACCGCTTCACCGCACTCGACGCCGTCGGACCCTACGAGATCCTGTCCCGTGCCCCCGGCGCGGAGACCGTCTTCGTCGCCGAGCGCACCGGGCCCGTGCGCAACGACTCCGGCAGCCTGTCGCTGGTCGCGGAACGGACGCTCGAAGACGTCCCGGCGCCCGATCTGGTGATCGTTCCCGGTGGTCCGGGGCAGAGCGCCCAGATGTCGAACGAGACCCTGCTCGACTGGCTGCGCACCGCCGATGCCACCAGCACCTGGACGACCTCCGTGTGCACCGGTTCGCTGCTGCTCGCGGCCGCCGGACTCCTGGAGGGACGGCGCGGGACCTCGCACTGGCTCGCCCTCGACACACTGAAGGAGTACGGCGCGGAGCCGACCGGCGAACGCGTCGTCATCGACGGCAAGTACGTCACGGCCGCCGGCGTCTCGTCCGGCATCGACATGGCCCTCACCCTGCTCGGCCGGATCGCCGGGGACCGGTACGCGCAGTCCGTGCAGCTGCTGACCGAGTACGACCCGCAGCCGCCCTACGACGCCGGGTCCCCCGAGAAGGCGCCGGCCGCGATCGTCGAGGAGTGGCGCGCAAAGAGCCGTTTCATCCTGCGGTAGCGGGTCCGGCGGGCAACGGTCAGGCCCGGGACGGCCAGGTGAAGCGGGGCGCGCGCCGCTCCAGGAACGCGGCGACCCCCTCCGCGGTGTCGTCGCTGCGGCGGGCCTGGTCCGCCCAGTGGGCGTCCCGGTCCTCGCGCCCCTCGGCGAACTCCTTCGCGGCCGCCTGGGTCAGCTGCGAACGGGCCACCAGGACCCGCGTGTAGGCCCCGACCCGCGCGTCCAGCTCACCGGCCGGCAGCACCTCGTCGACCAGGCCGGTCCGCAGCGCCCGCTCCGTGCCGATCAGCTCGCCGGAGAACAGCAGGTGCTTCGCCGTCGCCGGGCCGGTCAGCGTGACCAGCCGGCGGGTCGAGGACGCGGGGTAGACGATCCCGAGCCTGGCGGGGGTGACGCCGAACGACGCGCCCTCCTCGGCGAACCGCAGATCGCAGGCCGCCGCCAGCTGGCTTCCCCCGCCCACGCAGTAGCCGCGCACCGCGGCGAGCGTCGGCCGGGGGAAGGCCGCCAGCGCCTCCTCGGCGGCCACCGCGAGCTCCTGCGGGGCGTGTGCCGGGTCGCGGAGGGAGGAGATGTCCGCCCCCGCGCAGAAGGTGTCCCCGGCGCCCGTCAGCACCAGGGCGCGCGCCGAGGGATCGGCGGCCAGATCCGCGAGCAGCACCGGCACCGACCGCCACATCGCGGCCGTCATGGCGTTGCGCTTGGCGGGATTGCTGATGACGAGGGTGGCGACGCCGTCCGCGACGGTGAGCTCCAGCCGGGGTTCCGTACGGTCCATGCGCCGGATGCTATCCGTACCGTTCGAACCTATGATCAAGAAGGGGTCACGCAGCAGGTACGCACCCCAGAGGAGCTTCCGGTGGCCGATCCCGTAAAAGAAGGCAGGAAGCTCAGCCGCAGTTTCAGCGGCCTCGCCCTGTTGGGTGCCGTACTCGTCGTCGCCGGTCTGATCGGTCTCGTCTACACCGGCGTCGCGACGCTCACCTCGATGATCCTCTTCGGCTGGCTGCTGCTGATCGGCGGCCTGGTCGGGCTGCTCCACGCGATCCAGTCGCGCGGCACCAGCTTCTTCTGGCTGGCCGTGGTGGTCGCCGCCCTGAACATCGCCGCCGGGGTCGTGGTCATCCGCCATCCGCACGGCACGGCCGAGGCGCTCACCATGTTCGCCGCCCTGCTTTTCCTGACCGGTGGGGTGTTCCGCCTCGTCGGCAGTGTCGTGGTGCGCGGCCCGCAGTTCGGCTGGACCCTGCTGCAGGGAGCCTTCGGGCTGCTGCTGGGTCTGCTGGTCCTCTTCGACTGGCCGCACAGCAGCCTCTACGTGCTCGGCTGCTTCTTCTCGCTCGCGCTGCTCTTCGACGGACTCGGGCTCATCGCGATCGGTGTGGGCGGCCGCCGGATCGTCTCCATGGTCTCGGACCAGCTGACGCCGGCCGGAGGGACGCCCGTGACGGGCCAGGACCGGACGGGGGCGGACCGGGCCGGGCCGGAGGAGGGTTCGGGAGACGAGCAAAAGCGGTCTCAGAGCTGACGTATCCGCAGCTGTCCGGTCAAGTTCTGTCGATAGGAGTCGACTTCTGCTCAGTGGTACGGACCGGACCAACTACGCCCCGCACCCTGTACTCGACGTGCAGTCACCATCGAGTGGAGAGCGGGTACCGGTCTATGGAGAGCCGCGGGAGTGTCCCCGCCGGGCCCGTGTCGTACGAAGGGGTCTGGCGGTTCACCGCCCCGGCCACGGATGTCTCCGTACCCCGGGCCAGGCACGCCGTACGCGATCTGCTGGACCGCCAGGGCGTACCCCTGGACGAGGACATCGCCCAGGGGCTGCTGCTCATCGTCTCCGAGCTGGTCACCAACGCCGTGAAGCACGCGGCACTGCTCTCCCCGGAGCTCGCCGTGGAGGTGGCGGTGGACGCCGCATGGGTACGGGTGTCCGTCGAGGACAACCACCCGTACCGTCCGACGGCGCTGGAGACCGACTACGCGCAGACGGGCGGCCGGGGGCTGCTGCTGGTGCGGGAGATCACCAGAGAGGCCGGCGGGGTCTGCGATGTGGAGCACACCGCGGGCGGCGGAAAGGTCATCTGGGCGGCGCTGCCGCTCAGCACGCGCCCCTGACCGGCCTCTCCGCGCCTGCGGCCGCCCCGGCTACCAGCCCGCGGCCGGGCCGGTCAGCTCACGGATCGCGGGCCGGGCCGCGTCCAGCACCGTCATGAACCATGCCGAGAAGGGCGCCGCGGCATGCCGCTCGGCCAGCTCCCCGGCCGACACGAAGGCCGTCTCGCCCACCTCCTCCGGATCCGGCCGCAGCCGCTCCTGGGCCATGCCCACGAAGAGGTGGTTGAACTCCTGCTCCACCAGGCCCGACGCGGGGTCGGGGTGGTTGTAGCGGACGGTGCCCGCCTCGGCCAGCAGCGAGGGGGAGACGCCCAGTTCCTCGTAGGTCCGCCGGGCGGCGGCTGCGAAGGGCGCCTCGCCCGGATACGGGTGACCGCAACAGGTGTTGGACCAGACACCGGGGGAGTGGTACTTCCCCGGGGCGCGCCGCTGCAGCAGCAGCCGGCCCTGCTCGTCGAAGAGGAACACCGAGAAGGCGCGGTGCAGTTGGCCGGGTGCCTGGTGGGCAGCGAGCTTCTCCGCCGTGCCGATGGTGGTGCCGTTCTCGTCGACCAGTTCGAGCATGATCGCTTCTGCTGTGCCGTTCGACGAGCTGTTCGCCGCGGTGGCTGGTGTGGTCGGCATACCCATCCTTCGCTGTGGTCCCGGCCCCGTGCGCCGGTCCCGTCGAGTCTGCGCAAGTCTGCCGTACAAAAGCGGCTTGTCGGCACTTCGGGCCCTGGCATGTCCGGTCCGGCGGTGTCACGGGGACCGGACGCGCAGGTCAGACCCCGAACGCCGCCGGATACTGGATCATGCCCCGGGGCACGGTTACGGAACCATCGAGGACCAGCGCCATCATCGCCTCGTCCGGTACCTCGAAGCCCGGCCGGATGCCGTACCGCGACGCGGGCACGAAGCCGAACCTCGGGTAATACTCGCGATGACCGAGCACCAGGACCAGTGACTCCCCGCGCAGTCGCGCCGCGTCGAGCGCGGCCCGCACCACCGCCTGCCCCGCGCCCCGGCGTTGGTGCCCGGGCGTCGTGGCCACCGGGGCAAGCGCCAGCGCGGGTGCGTCCCCGACCCGGCAGCGGGTCAGCAGGGCGTGGGCGGCCACGGAACCGTCGGCCGCGTCGGCGACGAAGGAGAGACCGGGCAGCCAGGCCGCCGGGTCCTCGCGCAGAGCGTCCACCAGATCGGCCTCGGCGCGGGTCTCGAACGCGGCGACGTTCACCGCGTGCACGGCGGCGATGTCCGCAGGCGTCTCGGGTCGGGCCGTCCAGTGCCGGGGCTGATGGGTTTCGGTCAAGACGAGGAACCTTTGATCGAGTGTGGATTCCACCGTACATCGGCGATTCCGGCGGTCTCCCGGCGGCTGTCGTGCGCTGTCGCCCGCCCGCGCGCACGGGTCCTCACGTGCTCAGCGGCACAGCTTCGCCTCGTGCTCGGCGTGCCCGCTCGGCTCCAGCTGGAAGGTGCAGTGCTCGACGTCGAAGTGGTCGCCGAGGCAGCCCTGCAGCTCGTGCAGGAGCTTCTCGTGCCCGATCGAGTCGAGCAGCTCCTGGTGCACCACCACATGGGCGGACAGCACCGGCATGCCGGAGGTGATCGTCCACGCGTGCAGGTCGTGGACGTCCAGCACCCCGGGCAGGGCCGTGATGTGGTCGCGCACCTCACTCATGTCGACGCCCTTGGGCGCCGACTCCAGCAGGACGTTCAGGGTCTCCCTGAGCAGCTTCACCGTACGCGGAACGATCATGAGGCCGATGAGCAGCGAGGCGATCGGGTCGGCGGCCTGCCAGCCCGTGGCCAGGATGATGCCCGCCGAGATCAGCACGGTCACCGAACCGAGGGTGTCCGCGAGCACCTCCAGATAGGCGCCCCGCACGTTCAGGCTGTCCTTCTGGCCGCGCATCAGCAGCGACAGCGACACCATGTTCGCCACCAGGCCGACCAGGGCGAAGGCGATCGTCAGCCCGCCCTTGGTCTCGGCCGGGCTGACGAACCGCTCGACCGCCTCGAAGAGGAGGTAGCCGCCGACCCCGAGCAGCATCAGACAGTTGGCCAGCGCGGCGAGGATCTCGGCGCGGGCGTAGCCGAAGGTGCGGTTCGGCCCGGCCGGCTTGTTGGCGAAGTGGATCGCCAGCAGGGCCATGCCCAGGCCCAGCGCGTCGGTCGCCATGTGGGCCGCGTCGGCGATCAGTGCCAGGGAGCCGGAGACCAGCCCGCCGACGATCTCCATCACCGTCACGGTGAGCGTGATGCCCAGCGCGATCCGCAGCCGTCCTTGGTACGCGGCGGCCGCGGTGCCGGTGGGTGCGGGGCCGCCGTGCGTATGTCCGTGGTCGTGCCCAGCCCCCATGGGGACGCCTCCCGGTCGTCGCGCGGGCCCGGACGCTTTTCGCCCGGGCAATGCCAGTGAACTACGGGCGGGGGGTATCGGGCAACACGGCAGTGAACACCGTTGCCAACTACTCTGACCTGCGGAAATGGCCGCATGTCAGAGCGTCGGACGAGCCCTTGGGGCAGCTCATGGGGCGGGCGGCGCGGGGTGGTGCAGCAGCCAGCCCCGCCAGGCCGACCCGACCATCTCGCGGACCCCGCGCCGGGCCTTCCAGCCCAGTTCCCCCCAGATCCGGTCACAGGACGCCACCGCCTTGGAGGCGTCGCCGGGCCGCCTCGGTCCGAACTCGGGCCGCCGGTTGAGGCCGGTGACCTCCGTCACCAGATCCGCCAGCTCGCGTACCGAGACGCCCTCGCCGCGTCCGATGTTGACGGTCAGGTCACCGGGGCCGTCCTGGGCGCCGAGGCGCCGGGCGACCGCCAGGTGCGCGTCGGCCAGGTCCGAGACGTGGATGTAGTCGCGGATGCAGGTGCCGTCCGGGGTGGCGTAGTCGTCACCGAAGATCAGCGGGGCCTCGCCGCGGGTGAGCCGGTCGAAGAACATCGGGATCACGTTGAAGACGCCGGTGTCCGAAAGCTCGGGCGCGGCCGCGCCCGCCACGTTGAAGTAGCGCAGGCACCCGGTGGACAGGCCGTGCGCCCGCCCGGCCGCCCGCACCAGCCACTCCCCGGCGAGCTTCGTCTCCCCGTACGGGTTGATCGGCAGGCAGGGGGCCTCCTCGGTGATCAGCTCCGCCTCCGGCACGCCGTACACCGCGGCCGACGAGGAGAACAGGAAACTCCGCACTCCGGCGGCCGCGACGGCCTCCAGCAGGACGGTCAGCCCGCCGATGTTCTCCCGGTAGTACAGGAGCGGCTTCCCGACGGACTCGCCGACCTGCTTCTTCGCCGCGAGATGGATCACACCGTTCACGTCGTGCCCGGCCAGCACCCGGTCCAGCAGCGCGCGGTCGGACGTCGAGCCCCGGACCAGCGGGACCCCGTCCGGCAGCCGGTCCGGACTGCCGGACGAGAGGTCGTCGAGAACGACCACCCGCTCACCGGCTTCCCCCAGGGCCCGCACCACATGTGCCCCGATATAACCCGCTCCGCCTGTGATCAGCCATGTCATGCGCGCCACCCTATGGGCAGGCCCACCGCGTTTTGTCAGGCGAGGCCGCCATCGACGATGATGATCGCGGGCGGCGCCGCATGATCCAGGCCCACCCGGAACGGAGCATAAACGGGCAGTGAACTCCCGGTTCCGTTCATCCGATAGCCTCTGCCGACATGCCGCCGGCCCGCATCGGGGCCGTGCCGTCGAGCGCCGACCCGTGTCAGCACCAAGGAGTGAGTTCGTCTGTCGACCGCCATTCTCACAGGTGCTCCGGTGCCCGGATCGTCCATCGAGGACGATCTGCGGTCACTGGGCTTCGACGTACAGGTCGCCGCCGATGTCAGTGAGGCCGCGCGGCTGCTGTCCGACGTTCCCGTCGACAGCCGGGTCGCGCTCGTCGACCCCCGTTTCGTCGGCCACGTCCACGCCCTGCGGCTCGGACTGACCGACCCCCGATTCCCCGCCGCCACCGTGCCCGGCGCGCTCACCGTGCAGTCCGAGGCGCGCGACGCCCTGGTCCACGCCCTGAGCAGCACCAGCAAGGCGGTCGGCGCCGGCGTTCCCACCGGCCCGCCCGGCGGCACCGCCACGGTCACCGACCGCACCGTGCCCGGCCGGCTCGCCCTCACGATGGACGCCGAGGGCACCGCTGTGCAGCGTCCGGAGCTCGGTTCGCTCGTCGCGGCCGTCCCGGCCGACGACGGCGCCCGCGCGGCCGGGCTCGCCGCGGTCGCCGCCGTCGACGACGAGGCGATCCGGCTGCGCAGCGCTGTGAAGGCCCGCGACGGCTTCTTCACCACGTACTGCATCAGCCCGTACTCGCGCTACCTCGCCCGCTGGTGCGCGCGCCGCGGATTCACCCCCAACCAGGTCACCACGGCGTCCCTGCTGGCCGCCCTGGTCGCGGCCGGCTGCGCGGCCACCGGCACCCGCGGCGGATACGTCGCCGCCGGCCTGCTGCTCCTCTTCTCCTTCGTCCTGGACTGCACCGACGGGCAGCTCGCCCGCTACTCGCTCCAGTACTCGACGCTGGGCGCCTGGCTCGACGCCACCTTCGACCGGGCCAAGGAGTACGCCTACTACGCGGGCCTCGCGCTCGGCGCGGCCCGCGGCGGCGACGACGTCTGGGTACTGGCGCTCGGCGCGATGGTGCTCCAGTCCTGCCGCCATGTCATCGACTTCTCGTTCAACGAGGCGAACCACGACGCGGTGGCGAACTCCAGCCCCACGGCAGCCCTCTCCGACAAGCTGGACAGCGTCTCCTGGACGGTCTGGCTGCGCCGGATGATCGTGCTCCCGATCGGTGAGCGCTGGGCGATGATCGCCGTACTGACCGCGTTCACCACACCCCGGATCGTCTTCTACGCACTGCTCGTCGGCTGCGCCTTCGCGGCCTGTTACACCACGGCGGGCCGGCTGCTGCGCTCGCTGACCCGCAAGGCCCGGCGCACGCCCCGGGCCGCGCAGGCCCTCGCGGACCTCGCCGACTCCGGCCCGTTCGCCCAGCTGGTGGCGGCCGTCAGCCCCCGGATCCCGGGCGCCTGGGCCGCCCCCGTGCTCGCGGTCGTCGGAGCGGGCGCGCTGATCGCGGCCGCGCTCCAGCAGCCCTTCGGCAGCGGGCAGATGATCATCGCCGCCGTCTTCTACACGGTCTGCTCCGGCCTGGCCGTCGCCCGCCCCCTCCTGGGCGCACTCGACTGGCTCGTCCCCCCGGTGTTCCGGGCCGCCGAGTACTGCACGATCCTCGCGCTGGCCGCCCGCAGCGACATCGACGGGGCGCTTCCCGCGGCCTTCGGACTCGTATCGGCGGTCGCCTACCATCACTACGACACGGTGTACCGCATCCGGGGCGGCACCGGCGCGCCGCCCCGGTGGCTGGTCCGCAGCATCGGCGGACACGAGGGCCGGATCCTGGCGGTGGCCGTACTCGCGGCCGTACTCACCGGAGACCAGGGGTTCACCCTGGCACTCACCGCTCTCGCCGTGGCCGTGGCCCTGGTCGTGGTGGTGGAGTCCATCCGCTTCTGGGTGTCCTCCGGAGCACCCGCCGTTCACGACGAAGGAGACCCCGCATGATCGGCCTCGTACTGGCAGCGGGCGCGGGACGGCGCCTGCGCCCCTACACCGACACGCTCCCCAAGGCGCTCGTGCCGGTGGACGGCGAGAAGACCGTTCTCGATCTCACCCTGGCCAACTTCGCCGAGATCGGCCTCACCGAGGTCGCGATCGTCGTCGGCTACCGCAAGGAAGCCGTCTACGACCGAAAGGAGGAGCTGGAGGCCAGGTACGGCCTCAAGATCGTCCTCGTCGACAACGACAAGGCCGAGGAGTGGAACAACGCCTACTCCCTGTGGTGCGCCCGCGAGGTCCTCAAGCGCGGTGTGATCCTCGCCATCGGCGACACCGTCCACCCGGTCTCCGTCGAGCGGACCCTGCTGGACGCCCGGGGCAGGGGCCAGAAGATCATCCTCGCCCTGGACACGGTGAAGACCCTCGCCGACGAGGAGATGAAGGTCATCACCGACGGCGACAAGGGCGTGCGGCGGATCACCAAGCTGATGGACCCGGCCACCGCGACCGGCGAGTACATCGGCGTCACCCTCATCGAGGCCGAGGCCGCCGAGGAGCTGGCCGACGCGCTCAAGGCGACCTTCGAGCGCGACCCGGACCTGTACTACGAGGACGGTTACCAGGAGCTCGTCAACCGGGGCTTCACCGTCGACGTGGCCCCGATCGGTGAGGTCACCTGGGTCGAGATCGACAACCACGACGACCTCGCGAAGGGCCGGGAGATCGCGTGCCAGTACTGACCCGGCTCATCCCCTCCCCGGTCTTCGTCGACATCAGCCGGGGCGCCATGGACGACCTGGCCGGCCTCCTGGCCGACCAGCGGATCTCCGCCTCCGGCAAGCTCGCGATCGCGATCAGCGGCGGCTCGGGCCAGGCCCTGCGCGAGAAGCTCGCCCCGGCCCTGCCGGGCGCCGACTGGTACTGCGTCGCGGGCGGCAACATCGACGCCGCCGTGCAGCTGGCCGACGACATCAAGGGCAAGCGCTACGACGCCGTGGTCGGCCTCGGCGGCGGCAAGATCATCGACGTGGCGAAGTACGCCGCGGCCCGGGTCGGCCTGCCGCTGGTCTCCGTCGCCACGAACCTTGCCCACGACGGCCTCTGCTCACCGGTCGCGACCCTGGACAACGACAACGGACGAGGCTCCTACGGGGTCCCGATGCCGATCGCCATGGTCATCGACCTCTCGGTGATCCGCCAGGCCCCGGTGCGTTTCGTGCGCTCCGGCATCGGCGACGCGATCTCCAACATCTCCGCGATCGCCGACTGGGAGCTCTCGCACCAGGTCAACGACGAGCAGATCGACGGACTGGCCGCCGCCATGGCCCGTACCGCCGGCGAAGCGGTGCTGCGCCACCCCGGCACCGTCGCGGACGACGAGTTCCTCACCGTTCTCGCGGAGTCGCTCGTGCTCTCCGGCATCGCCATCTCGATCAGCGGCGACACCCGCCCCTCGTCCGGCGCCTGCCACGAGATCAGTCACGCCTTCGACCTGCTCTTCCCCAAGCGGGCCGCGAGCCACGGCGAGCAGGTCGGCCTCGGCGCGGCCTTCGCCATGCACCTGCGCGGAGCCCGCGAGGAATCGGGCCTCTTCGCCGAGGTCCTGCGCCGGCACGGCCTTCCGGTCCTGCCCACGGAGATCGGCTTCACCGCCGACGAGTTCGTGCAGGCCGTCGACTACGCCCCGCAGACCCGTCCGGGACGCTTCACGGTCCTGGAACACCTCAGCCTGTCCACCGACCAGATCAGGGACGCGTACGCCGACTATGCCAAGACCATCAGTAGCTGAACTTCGCCCGGTCGTTCACCCCCCGGGCGTCAAGGACCGGCGCAGCGGTGAGCACTGGGCGGGCCGGATCTACATGCGCGAGGTCTCGCTGCGTGTGGACCGGTACCTGGTCAACACCAAGGTCACGCCCAACCAGCTGACCTACCTGATGACCATCGCGGGGGTGCTCGCCGCTCCGGCCCTGCTCGTCCCGGGCATCACGGGCGCGCTGCTCGGCGTGCTCATGGTCCAGCTGTACCTGCTGCTCGACTGCGTCGACGGCGAGCTGGCCCGCTGGAAGAAGCAGTTCTCGCTGGGCGGCGTCTACCTGGACCGGGTCGGCGCCTACCTCTGTGACGCGGCCGTGCTCGTCGGCTTCGGCCTGCGCGCCGCCGACCTGTGGGGCAACGGACGGATCGACTGGCTGTGGGCCTTCCTGGGGACGCTCGCTGCCCTGGGCGCCATCCTGATCAAGGCCGAGACCGACCTCGTCGGTGTCGCACGCCACCAGGGCGGGCTGCCGCCGGTCAAGGAGGCGGCCTCCGAGCCGCGCTCCTCCGGCATGGCCTTCGCCCGCCGGGCCGCCGGCGCGCTCAAGTTCCACCGGCTGATCCTCTGTGTCGAGGCCTCGCTGGTGATCCTGGTCGTGGCCGTCCTGGACGCGGTCCGGGACGACCTCTTCTTCAGCCGCCTCGCGGTCGCGGTGCTGGCCGGCATCGCCCTGCTGCAGACCCTCCTCCACCTCGTGTCGGTCCTGGCATCGAGCAGGCTGAAGTGAGCACCCCCATGAAACTCGGCGCGGTCATCATCACGATGGGCAACCGCCCGGCCGAGCTGCGCGCCCTGCTCGATTCGGTCGCCAAGCAGGACGGCGACCGGATCGAGGTGGTCGTCGTCGGCAACGGTTCCCCCGTACCGGACGTCCCCGCGGGCGTGCGCACCGTCGAGCTGCCCGAGAACCTGGGCATCCCCGGCGGCCGCAACGTCGGGATCGAGGCCTTCGGGCCGTCCGGCGCGGACGTGGACGCGCTGCTGTTCCTGGACGACGACGGGCTGCTGCCGCTCACCGACACCGCCGAGCTGTGCCGGCAGGCCTTCGAGGCCGATTCCAAGCTCGGCATCATCAGCTTCCGCATCGCCGACCCGGACACCGGTGACACCCAGCGCCGCCACGTGCCCCGGCTGCGGGCCGCCGACCCGCTGCGCTCGTCCCGGGTGACGACGTTCCTCGGCGGCGCCAACGCCGTGCGCACCCGGGTCATCGCGGAGGTCGGCCCGCTGCCGGGCGACTTCTTCTACGCGCACGAGGAGACCGACCTCGCCTGGCGGGCGCTGGACGCCGGCTGGCTGATCGACTACCGCGCCGACATGGTGCTCAACCACCCCACCACGGCCCCGTCCCGGCACGCCGTCTACCACCGCATGGTGGCCCGCAACCGGGTCTGGCTGGCCCGCCGCAACCTGCCCGCGCCCCTGGTCCCCGTGTACCTCGGGGTGTGGCTGCTGCTGACGCTGCTCCGCAAGCCGTCGGGACCGGCACTCAAGGCCTGGTTCGGCGGTTTCCGGGAGGGCTGGTCGAAGCCCTGCGGACCGCGACGCCCCATGAAGTGGCGTACGGTGTGGCGGCTGACGCGACTAGGCCGCCCTCCGGTCATCTGAGAGGCTCGCCTCTGGGACCATGAGGCGTATTTTTCTATTCGGGACCTGTCCGCCCTGAGCCGCGCCCGCGACTGGCTGCGCATTTTGAATACGAGAGTCTTATCTGGTGAGTGACACAACCCATGATGGTGCGGTCGCGCTGAGCACCCCGCCATCGGCAGACGACGGCCTGAGCTCGGCCGAGCTGGCAGCGAAGTACGGTCTGACGGTGAGCGGAGCCCGGCCGGGGCTCTTCGAGTACGTGCGCCAGCTCCGCGGGCGACGCCACTTCATCATGGCGTTCTCCCGGGCGAAGCTGACCGCTCAGTACAGCCAGGCCAAGCTGGGCCAGCTGTGGCAGGTGGCCACCCCGCTCCTGAACGCCGCGGTCTACTTCATCATCTTCGGCCTGATCCTCGGCACCAAGAGGGGCATTCCGCAGGATGTCTTCATCCCGTTCCTGGTGACCGGGGTCTTTGTCTTCACCTTCACCCAGAGCTCCGTGATGGCGGGCGTCCGGGCCATCGCCGGCAACCTCGGTCTGGTCCGCGCGCTGCACTTCCCCCGTGCCTCGCTGCCCATCTCGTTCTCGCTGCAGCAGCTCCAGCAGCTGATGTACTCGATGATCGTGCTGGTCGCGGTGACCGTCGGTTTCGGCAGCTACCCGCGGCTCTCGTGGCTGCTGGTGATTCCCGCCCTGGTGATGCAGTTCTTCTTCAACACCGGCCTCGCGCTGATCATGGCGAGGCTCGGTGCCAAGACCCCCGACCTGGCACAGCTGATGCCGTTCGTCATGCGAACCTGGATGTACGCGTCGGGCGTCATGTTCTCCATCCCGGTGATGCTCGCCGACAAGCCGTCCTGGATCGCTGATGTGCTGCAGTACAACCCCGCGGCCATCTACATGGACCTGGTCCGGTTCGCGATGATCGACGGCTACGGCTCCGAGAACCTGCCGTCGCACGTCTGGCTGGTCGGGCTCGCCTGGGCGCTCCTGGTGGGCGTCGCGGGATTCGTGTACTTCTGGAAGGCAGAGGAACGGTACGGCCGTGGCTGAGGACAACACCGGGGGGCGCGTCCCCACCGTGATCGCCGACGACGTGCACATCGTGTACCGCGTCAACGGCGGCGGCGGTGGCAAGGGCGGCGCCACCGCGGCACTGAGCCGGATACTGCGCCGCGGCAAGGGCGAGGAGCGCGGGATCCGCAAGGTGCACGCCGTGCGCGGCGTGTCCTTCACCTCCTACCGGGGCGAGGCGATCGGTCTCATCGGGACCAACGGCTCCGGGAAATCGACCTTGCTGCGGGCCATCGCGGGGCTGCTCCCGACCGAGCGGGGCAAGGTCTACACCGACGGCCAGCCCTCGCTGCTCGGGGTGAACGCGGCCCTGATGAGCGATCTGACCGGCGAGCGCAACGTCGTCCTCGGCGGACTCGCCATGGGGATGAGCCGCGAGGAGATCCGGGAGCGGTACCAGGACATCGTCGACTTCTCCGGGATCAACGAGAAGGGCGACTTCATCACCCTGCCGATGCGGACGTACTCCTCGGGCATGGCGGCCCGGCTCCGGTTCTCGATCGCGGCCGCCAAGAACCACGACGTCCTCATGATCGACGAGGCGCTGGCGACCGGTGACCGGAAGTTCCAGATCCGTTCCGAGGCGCGCATCCGGGAGCTCCGCAAGGAGGCCGGCACCGTCTTCCTCGTCAGTCACAGCAACAAGTCGATCAGGGACACCTGCGACCGGGTGCTGTGGCTGGAGAAGGGCGAGCTGCTGATGGACGGTCCGACCGAAGAGGTCCTGAAGGCGTACGAGCGGGAGACCGGCAAGTAGCGTCTGTCCCGTCCACCGCACCGTGGCGGCCCCCGCCGGATCAGTCCGGCGGGGGCCGCCACACGCGTTCCGGACGGGGGTCCGGACGCCGGGCGTCCACGGTTCGTCGTACGCGCCCCGGCAAGATCTCCTCCCGCCGGATGACGTCAATCCAGGTGCGCACGGGGAAAGTTGGCACGGCACGGCGCGCACTCGGCAGGTGTCCCGCACCCCGGCGTATCGATGAGCGTTGTACAACGTAAGCTGTACCGGTGCTGATTCGTTGCAAGTGGGGCGATACCGCCTGAGTGGAAGGCTCATGGGGGTCCTCCGCACTGGGGAGGGCGGGCGGCGTGTCCGGAATGGGTTGTTTTGGGTCGGCAGTGTAGAACGGGAGATGTGACGGCTATGACGGATAATCTCCAGCTCCGAGGTGCTCACGCCGTCCCCGTGCAGGGCGGTCCGCAGTGACGCGAGCCCGCCCGACGCGGCTTGATTCCGCCGTACCCGGAACCCTTGACAAGGCCGCCGACGAGAATTTCCCGGTGGCTCCGTTCTTTCTGCCGCGCGCCTGGCGCGACGATCTGATGGCCGTCTACGGCTACGCCCGGCTCGTCGACGACATCGGTGACGGCGACCTCGCCCCCGGCGGCGACGACGCCCGCCGGCTCGGTCTCGACCCGGCACAGAGCGAGGACCGCCTCGCCATGCTCGACGCGCTGGAGACCGACCTGCGCCGGGTCTTCGCCACCACCGGTGAGACCCCGCACCACCCCCTCCTGCAGGCGCTCCGCCCCACCGTGCGGCGCCGCACGATGACCCCCGAACCCTTCCTCGGCCTCATCGAGGCCAACCGGCAGGACCAGAAGGTCCGCCGTTACGGGACGTACGAGGAGCTGCTCGGCTACTGCGAGCTCTCCGCCAACCCCGTCGGCCACCTGGTACTCCAGCTCACCGGGACCGCGAGCCCCGAACGCGTCCGCCGCTCCGACGCCGTGTGCACCGCACTGCAGATCGTCGAGCACCTCCAGGACGTCACCGAGGACCTCGGCCGGGACCGCATCTACCTGCCGGCCGAGGACATGGCAAGGTTCCATGTGGCCGAATCTGATCTGGCGGCCCCCAGCGGGGGCGCATCGGTGCGGGCACTGGTCGCGTACGAGGCGGAACGCGCCGGAGATCTGCTGAATGAAGGCACCCCTCTGGTGGGTAGCGTCCACGGCAGGCTCAAGCTGCTCCTCGCCGGCTTCGTCGGAGGGGGGCGTGCCGCCCTCACCGCGATCGCGGCCGCCGGGTTCGACGTACTGCCCGGACCGCCCAAGCCCACCAAGCCCAGCCTGCTGCGCGAGGTGGGAGTTGTCTTGCGAAGAGCGCGTAGAGAGGGGTGAGCCGGACCGTGGAGGGACAGACGACGTACATGTCGGCACCGGTACAGGCCGCATACAGTTACTGCGAGGCGGTCACCGGACAGCAGGCGCGGAACTTCGCGTACGGCATCAGGCTGCTGCCGGCCGAGAAGCGACAGGCCATGTCGGCGCTGTACGCCTTCTCCCGTCGTGTCGACGACATCGGTGACGGTGAGCTGGAGCCGGAGACCAAGCGCGTCCGCCTGGAGAGCACCCGCACCCTCCTGGACCGGGTGCGCAACGGTGAGGTCGACGAGGACGACACCGATCCGGTGGCCGTCGCGCTCGCCGACGCCGCCCGCAGGTTCCCGTTGCCGCTCGAGGGGCTCGACGAGCTCATCGACGGTGTGCTGATGGACGTGCGCGGCGCGACCTACGAGACGTGGGACGACCTCAAGATCTACTGCCGGTGCGTCGCGGGCGCCATCGGCCGTCTCAGCCTGGGTGTCTTCGGTACGGAGCCCGGCGCACCCGGCTCGGAGCGCGCCGCGGAGTACGCCGACACGCTCGGCCTCGCGCTCCAGCTGACCAACATCCTGCGCGACGTCCGCGAGGACGCGGGCAACGGACGCACCTACCTGCCCGCCGACGACCTGGCCAAGTTCGGCTGCTCCGAGGGCTTCCACCGGGCCACCCCGCCGCCGGGCTCGGACTTCGCCGGACTGATCCACTTCGAGGTCCGGCGCGCCCGCGCCCTGTTCGCCGAGGGCTACCGGCTGCTGCCGATGCTGGACCGCCGCAGCGGTGCCTGTGTGGCGGCGATGGCGGGGATCTACCGCAGGCTCCTGGACCGGATCGAGCGCGACCCCGAGGCGGTGCTGCGCGGCCGGGTCTCGCTGCCGGGCCACGAGAAGGCGTACGTGGCGGTGCGCGGCCTGTCCGGTCTGGACGCCCGCTACATTTCGCGCCGGACCGCCAGGGGGCGTGTCTGAATGCGCCTCGCGGACATCTCGCGCACCATGAGCACCATGGATGATCAGTGCGGGCGGCGGGCAACCCTCGGTCGTACCGCTGCGTCCCTGACGGGAAAGAACTGGCGAGAGGGGGATTCATGACGGATGACGGCCTGCGCTCCTCCCGGGCCGTGGTGATCGGCGGCGGGCTCGCCGGCATCACCTCGGCCCTGCGCCTCGCCGACGCCGGGCTTGACGTGACCCTGCTCGAAGGGCGGCCCCGGCTCGGCGGCCTCGCCTTCTCCTTCCGGCGCGGCGAACTGACGGTCGACAACGGCCAGCATGTCTACCTGCGCTGCTGCACCGCCTACCGCTGGTTCCTGGACCGTGTCGACGGGGCCCGGCTCGCCCCTCTGCAAAACCGTTTGGACGTGCCCGTTCTCGACGTCGGACGGCCAGCCGGACCCCGACTCGGACGGCTGCGCCGCAACGGCCTGCCGGTCCCGTTCCACCTCGCCGCCGGACTCGCCGGATACCCGCACCTCTCGCTCACCGAGCGGGCGGGCGTCGGGCGCGCCGCGCTGGCCCTGGGCCGGCTCGACCCGGACGATCCGGCACTGGATGACACCGACTTCGGCAGCTGGCTCGCCCGGCACGGCCAGTCGCCGCGCACCATCGAGGCGCTCTGGGACCTGGTCGGCGTCGCCACGCTCAACGCCACCGCGCCGAACTCCTCGCTCGCGCTCGCCGCGAAGGTCTTCAAGACCGGCCTCCTCTCCGAGCCGGGCGCGGCCGACATCGGCTGGGCGAGCGTCCCGCTCGGCGACATCCACGACACGCTGAGCCGCAAGGCCCTGGACGCCGCCGGTGTCCGCACCGAACTCCGGACGAAGGCCTCGGCGCTCACCCGCGGCGACGACGGACGCTGGGTCGTCGACACCGGGGCCGAGCGGATCGAGGCGGACACCGTCGTGCTGGCCGTGCCGCAGCGCGAAACGTACGACCTGCTGCCCGAGGGCGCGCTCGACGCGCCGGAGAAGCTGCTGGAGATCGGCAGCTCACCGATCCTCAACGTGCACGTGGTCTACGACCGCAAGGTGCTGCGGCGGCCGTTCTTCACCGCGCTCGGCTCGCCCGTCCAATGGGTCTTCGACCGCACCGAGGCCTCGGGCCTCACCGGACCCGGGCAGTACCTCGCGGTCTCACAGTCCGCGGCGGACGAGGAGATCGACCTGCCCGTCGCCGAACTGCGCGCACGCTACCTGCCCGAGCTGGAGCGGCTGCTGCCGGCCGCCCGCGGTGCCGGGATCAGGGACTTCTTCGTCACCCGGGAGCGGACGGCGACCTTCGCACCCGCCCCCGGAGTCGGCCGGCTGCGGCCCGGGACCCGTACCGGGGCCCCCGGCGTCTTCCTGGCCGGCGCATGGACCGCCACCGGCTGGCCCGCCACGATGGAGGGCGCCGTCCGCAGCGGTGCCGGCGCAGCGGACGCCGCACTCCTGGCACTCGGCCGCCCCCACGAACATCCGCTGCAGGAGGCGGCATGAGCAGTACCACCGGAACAAGAGGAGAGTCAGTGACCCCGGCGAATCCGGCTTCCGACACCGTGGCGGACACCACGGACGTCACCGCGCTTCTGGAGCGCGGACGGGCCCTTTCCACGCCGGTGCTCCGGGCCGCCGTTGACCGGCTCGCACCGCCCATGGACACCGTGGCCGCCTACCACTTCGGCTGGATCGACGCCCAGGGCAGGCCCGCCGACGGCGACGGCGGCAAGGCCGTGCGCCCGGCGCTGGCCCTGCTGTCCGCGGAGGCGGCCGGCGCCGCCGCCGAGGCCGGTGTCCCCGGCGCCGTGGCCGTCGAACTCGTGCACAACTTCTCGCTGCTGCACGACGACCTGATGGACGGCGACGAGCAGCGGCGCCACCGCGACACGGTGTGGAAGGTGCACGGCCCCGCCCAGGCGATCCTGGTCGGCGACGCGCTCTTCGCGCTGGCCAACGAGATCCTGCTGGAGCTCGGGACGGTCGAGGCGGGCCGCGCGGCCCGGCGGCTGACCTCGGCCACCCGCAAGCTCATCGACGGGCAGGCCCAGGACATCTCCTACGAGCACCGCGAGCGGGTCACCGTCGAGGAGTGCCTGGAGATGGAGGGCAACAAGACGGGTGCCCTGCTCGCCTGCGCCTGCTCCATCGGCGCGGTGCTCGGCGGCGCCGACGACCGTACCGCCGACGTCCTGGAGGCCTACGGCTACCACCTGGGCCTCGCCTTCCAGGCGGTCGACGACCTGCTCGGGATCTGGGGCGACCCGGAGTCCACGGGCAAGCAGACGTGGAGCGATCTGCGCCAGCGCAAGAAGTCCCTGCCGGTCGTCGCCGCGCTTGCCGCGGGCGGACCGGCCTCCGAGCGCCTGGGCGAGCTGCTCGCCGCCGACGCGAAGAGCAGCGACTTCGACAGCTTCTCCGAAGAGGAGTTCGCCGCCCGTGCGGCACTCATCGAGGAGGCGGGCGGCCGCGAGTGGACCGCTCAGGAGGCGCGTCGTCAGCATGCGGTCGCCATCGAGGCGCTGCACGGTGTCGACATGCCCGAAACCGTGCGGGCGCAGCTCACGGCGCTCGCTGACTTCGTCGTCGTACGAAAGAGATGATCGCCATCTGTTCCATATGACTCGCAGTCGCCGGGCGGGGGGCCCCCCCGCCCCCCGCCCCCCGCGACCCCAGCCCACCAGAGGACCCACAGCACGGAGGGGGAGCCAAGACACCGACGACCGCCCGAAGCACCCGGGGGGTGGTTACCCCCGCAGCC